>CAVFMG010000043.1:0-18230 GCA_963623435.1 Odoribacter splanchnicus | reverse complement strand
TTATCAAAGCCTTCCTTGCAGCGATCTCTGACCCACTGCAGTGCCTTCTCATGTTCCTCCGGATCGTAGATGCCGATGGCAATACGTCGGAGAATCTCCACCTCGTCTACCCATTCTGCACGGATCCCAAAATATTTCTGCAGTACATCCGCATCACAGAAGCTGCCGGCAATTCCCATGGCTACTGCTCCTACATTGACATAAGCTTTGTTCTTCATCCAGCCTACAGCCACAGCTCCCTTGGCAAAACGTAAAATCTTCTCCGATACATCTGCCGGAATCGTTGTATCCTTTGCATCCTGCACATCATGTCCATAGATAGAGAAAGCTGGCAGCCCGCGCTGTGCATGTGCCGCCATAACTGCAGCCAGATATACCGCACCGGGGCGTTCCGTTCCGTTGAAGCCCCATACAGCCTTGATCGTGTTCGGATCCATATCAAAGGTCTCGGTTCCGTAACACCAGCAGGGCGTTACAGACAGGGTTGCCACTACATTTTCCGTCTGGAACTGTTCCGCCACACGGGCAGCCTCCGTGCCACCGCCGATCGTGGTACAGCCGATCACACATTGCACCGGTGTTCCATCCGGATAGTTCAGATTACCAGAGATCAGCTTTGCAGCGTTTTCCGCCATCTGCATGGTCTGATTCTCCAGGCTCTCCCGGACACCTCCCCAGCGTCCGTCAATTACCGGTCTGATTCCGATTTTAGGGTATCTCATGATTGCCTCTCTTTCTCCATTTCCATTATGGTAACAAATTTGTGATACGCATTTTCCCATGCGTTATTTTTAAGGTTCTGCGGCTTATATTCTGTGATTGTCTCCGTTGCTGCGATCAGTCGTCTTCCCTCATCCATATTACGTATGGTATGCAGTGCATTTAGCTGAATGAGAACATTTCCGAGTGCTGTCGCTTCCACCGGTCCCGCTTTTACCGTTAGTTCACACGCATCTGCTGTCATCTGGCACAACAGGCCTGCATTTGCTCCGCCGCCCAGAATATGTAAGGTTGTGAAACTTTTGCCTGTCATTTTTTCCAGCTGTTCCAGCGCATACCGGTATTTCAATGCCAGACTTTCGTAAATACAGCGCACTGTCTCTCCCACCGTCTCCGGTACCGTTTGTCCGGTTCTTCGGCAGAACTCTCGTATTCTCTCCGGAATATTGCCCGGTGACACAAATTCCGGATCATCCGGATCAATAAAACATTGAAAAGCCTCCGCTTTCCCTGCCAGCTTTGCCAGTTGTCCAAAACTGTATTCCTCTCCCTGTCTGGCATATTCCCTACGACTCTCCTGAATCAGCCACAATCCGATAATATTTTTCAGATAATTGATCCTGCCATTGGCTCCATATTCATTGGACAGCCCATGATCGCAGCTCTCCCCGGTCAGGATCGGGGCCTCCAGCTCACATCCGATCAGGCTCCATGTCCCACAGGAGAGAAAAGCTGCGCATTCTCCCTCCTCCACAGGCATGGCAGCCACTGCACACTGCGTATCATGTCCTGCCACAGCGATGATCTTCGTCCCGTCTGCCAGCTCCCCTGTAATGCATCCGCTGTCAGTTGTTGTTCCGAATAATGTAGGATCTATTCCCATCTGTTTCATCAATGCGCAGTCCCAGGTCCCGGTAACCGGATTCCACATCTGGCTGGTAGAAGCAATGGACCGTTCCCAGGTATGCTCTGCTCCCAGCATTGCTGCCAGCAGATCCGGCATAAACAGCAGATGTTTTGCCTGTCTTAACAGATCCGGCTGTTCCTCTTTCAATGCCAGCAGCTGAAACAGTGTATTGATTTCCAGAATCTGATTGCCGGTTCTGGCATACAGCTCATGGGGTGCTATTTTCTGTGCGGCAAGCCGAGGTCTGTCCTTGGTCCGCCTATCCCGGTAATGCACCGGATCTGCCAGTAATTTCCCCTCTGCATCCAGCAATCCAAAATCCACTCCCCAAGTATCAAAAGCGAGACTGTCAACCTTCCCCGCCTTATGCATAGCGATGCGAATTTCCCGAAGCAGCGCTTCCATGTTCCAACACAGATGCCCATCCTTTACTACCGGTATATTGTCGAATCGGTGAATCTCCCGATATTCCAGTCTCACACCATCATAGACTGCACGGATGGTCCGACCGGTAGAAGCTCCAAAATCAAATGCCAGAACTGTCGTATACACAGCCATAAACTGCTCCTTTCCCTCTATCTGTCCGTAGGTGTTCCCTCCTCAGGACGCTCAAATTTCTTATACCCCGGATGCTTACCGGTGATATGGTAGTAGGACCGCAGATCAATCAGCTTGTCGATATTTTTCCGGTCAATATCATAGCTTCCGCCCAACAGAATGGCATTGATTGTGATCTTCGCCCACAGTTCCAGACTTTCCATGCGGTAATATGCGGTGATCACATCACTTCCCACTGTCAATGCCCCGTGATTCTCAAGCAACATTACATCATGCTCCTGTAGAAAAGGTTCAATTGCATCCGGGACTTCCGTTGTACTCGGAGTCCCATAGGGTGTCAGCGGCACCGCACCGATCGCTGCCACATCCTCTATCATGTTATACATATCCATCGGGCGGTGTGCCACAGCAAAGCCTGTAGCTGCAGGCGGATGAGCATGTACAACTGCTCGTACGTCATCCCTCTTTTCATAACAGCGCATGTGCATCTTGATCTCGCTGGACGGCCGCAGTCCTTCCGCACCCTCTAATACGTTTCCGGCAGCATCGATCCAAAGCAGCTTATCCGGGGTGATGAAGCTCTTGCTCATCCCTGTAGGCGTCGCCAGATATGTGCCGTCATCCAGTCTGACCGACACATTACCATCATTGGCGGCGACCCAGCCTAACTGCCACATTTTGTGACAGACGTCGCAGATTTGATCCTTTACTTCTGTGATTTCCATGTCCATACCTCCTTGTATTATATTTTGTTACTTGTATTATACTGTTGCATTTTTATGGTGTCGTTGTTTATAATGATTATATATTGGACAATATTGATATTTTGTGACCGCATTTGCAAAAGGAAAGCCCTGAAAGAGCGGTTTTGCGAATGTAATTTTAAATAATTAGAGGATAGAGGATAGAATGATGAGATATCTGGCTCCCCATGAGAATACGTCCCGAGGAACTTCTGATTTTCCGTTAGAGCTTTATTATGTTGATATGATGCATCCACGTTACGAAATGCCCTTCCACTGGCATATGGAATACGAGCTTCTACTGGTTCTGCAAGGGGAATTTACGTTGTTGACAGATGTGAAGTCTTACACTCTGCATCCGGGGGATGCAGCTTTTCTCACTTCCGGAGCCGTGCATGGCGGAGTCCCTAGAGAATGTATCTACGAATGTCTGGTATTTGATCTGAACCATCTTATCAAAAATTACGGAAATCTGTTTCAGCAGAAATATGCTGAGCTCTTTGCCACAGAGACACAGATTAATGTTCTGCACCCGGCAGATACTCCCTGCGGTCATCTGATCTCCGGCATATTTGCTGAAATGAAAGGCAAACAGACCGGTTATGAATTTTCTACCGTAGGAATGTTGTGGCAGCTGTTGGGACAGCTTTTGCGAGAACATTTATATACGGTAACCCCTCCCTCCGCCAGACATTCTGTTCAGGATTCCTCCCAAATCAAACAGGTACTGGATTATATCCGAAAAAACTACGCCTCACAGCTAAGCCTTTCAGATCTTGCTGAAGTTCTGCAGATCTCTCCGGAGCATTTTTGCCGTGTGTTTCATTCTGTCACCGGTAAATCCCCCATGGATTATCTGAATTATTACCGGGTAGAATGTGCCTGTGAGCTCCTGTGCACTTCTTCCGACAGTATCACGGAAATTGCGTATTCCTGTGGTTTCCACGACTTGAGCTATTTTAACCGCATTTTCCGTCGTTACAAAAGCATCTCCCCCGGCAGCTACCGCAGACAGTATAACGAAGCTACACTTACGTTGCGAAGTACTAAGTCCAGTCGATAAAAAATCAATAGGACAGGCATTCGCGCCTGTCCTATTGATTCACGAAATCCTTTATTTTTTCTCTTTTATCAATCTGTAATTTTTCCAGGATGTCGGAGACGTAATGTTTGACGGTATTCACAGACAGCCCCATATGCTGTGCGATCTCCTGGTTCGTCCAGTCCCTGCATGCCAGCATGGCAATAGAGAACTCCAAAGGTGTCAGCAGATCTGTCACGCTTTTATCCATCTGTGAATTGTGTATCTTCATCCAGCCTCTGCTGAAGGCAATGATACCATCTATCAGTTTTTTATAAAGCTCCGGTTCGCTCTTACGCAGGCAGACTTCCAGGACTCCCTGCAGCAGACCATGATATTCAATAAAAGGCTCCATCAGCCGGTCCATCCGCGCCAGCTCCAGTGCCTGGTTTACCGACCGTATGGCTCCTTCCTGATCCTTCCTGTTGATCTGGCACATGGCGGAAATACAATTGAGATAAATAAACGGAATCGGATAAGTTGCATCCGACATCAGCATTGCCGTCTCCACAACACCCTGAGCCCTCTCATACTCCTGCTTCAGATAGATGCCATGCGACAGTACGCTCACGGCGAACAGTCTCTGCCCTACCGGCAGATAGGGAATTGCCTTCTCCAGGGGTGGCACCTCTACATTCGGTCTGATATGCAGGAATATACTGATCAGATAGTAAGCAAAGATACAGGCTGCCTTGATTTCTTCCGTAGAATCCTCCGTCAGAGCCTGTTCCAGACATTCCACCACATCGGTCCTGGCTGCCTGCGCCTCCCTTGCATTGCCCAGTGTCAGATTACTAAATACATATAGCATATCTGCCGACAATCGCAGCATCACATCATCACTGTCCAGATATTTTCCCACAATGTCCACGCATTCCTTGGCCCTGGCAGAGAAATAGTATTGTTCCGCCTTGGCAATCTCTGCAAGCTCCTTATCTTCCATCCGCTCGATTGTCTCTTGTATTTTCCCTAATGCAAACGGACTTCCGGTCAAAGGCAAAATGACCCGATGATCCTTAGATTTTAAATATTCCATTTTTTCAACACTCCTCAGGCTTCATTATACGCATGAGGACGAAATGTTGCAATGGAAAATATTTACCGGGAAGTTTCTCTGATCCGCCATAGGACTACAGCAAGAAAGCCGCAGGCGCTGATCAGCAAAAACACATTCCACAGGATACTGTCATCCCCCGTTCCGGGAGCCCTAAGCGGGCTGCTTCCTAATACAGTTTCCGCTGTGTTCTGTGCATCCTCTTCATTCGTTCCGCTCTGGGAAGAATTGTCATTACTGCCTTCTGATTTGGAATTACTCTGGGCTGTACTCTTCGTCTCAAGGGTGATCACCTGGTCTGAGCACACAGGCGGAAGCTTCAGGACACCCTGCTTTACCTGATCTGTCACATCCTGACCGTTTAACAGTATCCGTTCCAGTGCCCATCCCTGCTCCACACTCAGCTGAAAGCTCGGTTCTGAGAGACGCGGCACCACATAGGCATCACTCTCTCCCTTTGTGCCCTCCAGATATAATGCCGATGCGTGGTCTGCCTGAATGGAGACAGAATGCTTGTCAGGAACTGTCGTACCGATCGTACTGGTTTCATTTGACGCTGCCACAGTGCTGACCGACAACAATATCCAGAGTATGATTCCGGATAATAACGTAAATGTTTTCCTCATTATTACTGCCTCTCTTATTCTTTATCCTCATAGGATATATGAAAAATAACCGATGTACTGTACTCTCCGCTGGCTGCCCGGTTCCAGTCCTCCTGTGCAATAGCTATTGTAAGCTCAGTCTCTTCGCCGGTCTTGGTATAGGTATGTCCGTCAAACGGACTGTTTCCCTCCAGAATCTGATAGGGAATTGTGGCTCGTGGACTCTCCTGGTTTTTCAGCAGACCATTCGTATCCATCGTTACCCGGATGCATTTATCCGGTTCCAGCAGTGCTTTCCTTATGATGATTTTCCCATAGTTGCACCGTAAGGTCTGGAATGGAATCGTCGATATGGTGGGAATCTCCACTTCATATGCCGGGTCTATCTGATAGGTTACTTTGGTCTGACCGGCTGCCGTGGCAGATGCTGTTACTGCCGGCAGCATCAATAATAATAGTGCTGCCGGAATGATGTGTCTTCTTTTCATTTTCATCTCCATACCTTTCCATAACCTGCAATCCTTGAACCGAAAGCACACGCTTACTGTGTATCTCCGGTTCTTGTGTCTTTTGTCCTATTCCACTACCAGAACAGTTGCAACATTTGCTCCATTCATCGCTGTTCCATCTTCCAGAGAAGCTGTTGTAATCCGCAGCTCTGCGGGATATTCTCCCGCTGAAAGTGCCCTTGTTAAATTTACCTTAGTGATAGTTTTGCCGGGTTCCACCATTTTGGAAGTATAGATCGTCTCCTCATTATCCGTTAATACCAGAGTGAATGTAAAATAGCAGGGATTCCCCTCCGGATTCTTAAGATTCATCGTAACCTCTGTGGTGTCTGCCGGAATTGTGATCTTCGGATATCCGGGAATCCGGATACCTGTGGGTGGTTCCTCCGTATCTGACGCAAGAGCCACGGCATCGGAGTCCAGCTCGGGGCTCCAGGCAGAGCCATTATTTCTGCCCTGCCTGAAAAACAATATTACCGCTACCACAACCGCTATGACTACAACTACAACAATAATGATATTTTTTTGATTTCTCATCTTGTACTCCCTGTTATTCAAAGGTGACTGTAAAATTGAAGTTATTCATGTAATACTCGTCGGCACCGCCGCCGTTGGCATCGAATTCCAGTCTGATGTACTCAAGATTTACTCCGTCCGGACAGGACAATACATAATCGAAGGTTCTGGTAGGATTGCTGTCTAACAGATCAGTCGTCTGTGTCTTCCATTGTACTTCTTTACCGGATGTGGTCTTATAACTGATACGCAATACGGCATAACCGTCTTTCACCATTTGGGCATCGTAGCTGCCCTTAATTCGCATCTGTTTGTACTGGCAGACTGCATCAGGTGAAATATTGTCCATATTCATAATATAATTTGCACCTTTTCCCTGACCATAATCTCCCGTCACCTTATGTCCGGTCTGCTGTCCATCCACATAATAAGTAAATGAAATTTCTTTGCCATTGTCATCCGTTACATCATACGTGTGCCAGGAAGCGGATTGCGTATACGTATAGGTATTATTCACCTTCCATTCTGCCTTCAGCGTAATATCCTGGGCATCCTGTAGTTTAAAGCTGCTCTCTTCGGCTTTAATATAGCCTGAGCTTCCATCCAGCTTATCCCAGCCCTGCAGTATATATCCATAGCGGTGTCCCGGATCTCCCGGCTTCAGTTGCTGTACCGGCACTTGCGTGCCGTAATTATACCAATTGTATACCTTATAGAGCTTTCCGATATTACAGTCAAAGGTGACTTTGTATTTGTTGGGCTTAAATACCGGATATAATACCATATTTTCACTGATACCCTGCAATGTCTGTCCGCCGTAATAATTCACCTTCGGATTCTCGCTGGCAGCTACTTTCGTCTTACTCCAGCCGACAAAGGTATAACCTTTAGGCGTATTCTCATAATCGGGCAGCTGTATCGCCTGTGACTTTGTAACATACATGGTCTGAATTCCATTCATAGGGAACTCATTCGGTCTGAATTCGATGGTATATTTCTTCTCCTCCCAGTGTGCTGTATAGGTTCGTTCTCCGGTAACACCCTTCGGAATCGTCACAACCTTCTTCGTTCCTTCGATGTCTGTTCCGCTCCATCCCAGGAATATATGCTCTGACCAGGTCGGCTGTTCCAATATAATCTGACTATCCTCGCAGGTGTAGCTCTTAGGATTTCCGTTAGCAGTACCGCCATTTAGAACATACGTAATCGGATAACTGACAATCTTCCATTGTGCACTCAGATTGACATTCTGCGCAGGCATCGTCTTAGGAACTGTACCGCTCCATCCGGCGAAGGTGTATCCTTTCTTGTAATCCTGTACCGTAACTTCTTCGGGCGCCGTGATTATCTGACCATATTCATAATCCGCTCCCAAATCTACGCCATCCACCAGGAAAGCAATATGATAGCTGTTGACCTGCCACTGTGCAATATAAGTAACATCTGCATCCGGCATGGTAACCTCCGGCTTCCCGATGCTGCCTGTATCTTCTCTCTTCCAACCGATAAAGGTGTAGCCGGTCCGAGCAGGATTCGGTGCATTGACCTCACTACCGTAATATCCCTTACATTCTACTCTTCCTGTCTTGTTATTTGCCGTTCCGCCAGCCAGGTCAAAGGTAACGGTATGCCAGTTCCGCCCATATTGCAATGTAATAATATTGCCATTGTTCACACAGATCTGTACCCGTTGTGCTTCCGGTGCGGTAAAGCCCTGGTAGTTCTTCGGTTCCGCTGTAACGTAGCTGCCGACCTTAGCACTGCCGGATTCGGTATCTCTGATCTGGTAATATCCTTTTAGATCCTGCACCTCATGTATAATGGTATATTTTCTCTCCTCCGGAGTCCATTTTGCATACAGCTCCAGATCCTCATCCGGCATACATCCGGTAAAGCTCTCCGTATACGCTGCATCCCTGTACCAGCCCCCGAAGGTATATCCCCAGCGATACTGGCTCTGTATCAGACGCCCGTATCGAACTGTACTTACGCTGTCCGCCACATTTATGATATCTGTTGTCACAGCATCATGCAGCGTCAGCTGGTGCTCCTTGCAATTATAATAATATTTAATAACCAATTGCTTCTCTGCTTCCGGATCACCGGACACAATACCCGACTCCACCTGCGGTGCAATATAACCGTCATAACTTCTGACTGCCGGTGTTACTGTGCTGTCTGTGTCTGCATACAAATATTCTCTGCGGTCGAGATAATAACCGTCCTGGTAGTTATATTGCAGGTAATGCTCGACTGTATAACGGCTCTGTAATACACGCCATCCGGCATACAGTGTCACATTCCTTGCCGGAACCGTCTCCTCGGTAAAAGGCTCCTGCAATGCTTCATCCAGATACCAGCCCATGAATTCATAGCCATTGCGGTTCGGATAATTCGACAGCTTCGCACCATAGGTGAGCGTCTCCTCTGTCTCATGGTCACTGGTACCACCGTTTAACACATAAGTGATCTGATAAGTCTCCCGCTCATAAATATACTGGATCTGATTATTTGCTACAGAGCCCTGTACCAGTGTATGCGATACGGGGGCTACCTCCTTAAAGCCTTCCGGAGCTCGGGACATGGGTGTAACAATATCTCCCGGTTTACCATAGAGATTCTCTACCAGGAACAGCTTCGTACTTCCATCCAGTTCCCTCCGGTAATGAGCTACCTGATAGGATTGTTGGCCATCTACCCATTTTGCATAAAGTGTCAGGTTCTGATCCGGCATAGTCATACCGGTGAACAAATTCTCACAGGCTTCTTCTGTGTACCATCCGGCAAAAGCATAGCCATCCCTCACCGGATCAGCCTGCGTCAGGTCACTTCCGTAATATACTTTGGAGGTGTCCGTCTTCTTTCCATCATTCATTTCATAATGATAAGTCAGAGTGTGCTCATTCAAACGATACGTATAGCTTACATACAATTCCCCATTAGGATCTGCTGTAAAGCTAGTTATCCGGGTACTCTCATCAAATGTATAGCCCTCAAATTCTTTTACCTCCGGCGGATCCACTGTATGATCTGCAAGGACAGTAAAGTTCTCCGTCAAATAATTTGTGAAGTTCTCTCCCTCATAAAATTCATAAATAGTGGTGCATTTCATTTCCTCCGCTTCCCATTCCGGATATAGCGTCAGATTCTCAGCCGGCATCGTATCCGCAGTAAATTCCTTCTTCAGGTCTGCATCCAGATACCAGCCCTTCACATGATATCCCTGCCGGTATTTTTCTTTGGAGCTCGGCCGTACAATCGGTGCCCCGTATAATACCGATTCCGGTATCATCTCGGTACTGCCCGGATAATACAGACACCATATGATGTCATACTCCCTGCGGGCATAATAATACTCTACTACCAGAGTACCTTTCGGCATACCGTCTGCATTTTTTTCCACCGTCACTTCTTTCGTCTGTTTCTCCGGAGTCTCGAAGCCTTCATAATCCTTTACAGCCGGGGTAACACTGTCTCCCGGAAGTGCTGCATATACTTCTTCCTCTACCAGGGTGTACGTCTTGTCTTCTGCATCAGAGCTCTCTGGATATCCATCTTCATTAAAAATCGGCAGGTTTTCCTGATAATGTCTGACAATATAGTTCACCTCGTTCAGTTCCCATTTTGCATAGAGTGTGATATTTTCTGCCGGCATAACCTGATCAAATCCCTGAGTATATCCATCGTCCAGATACCATCCGACAAAGCGATAGCCTGCACGCTCCGGTGTGGCTGTCAGCAGCTTCTGCCCCGGCATGGCAGTAAAGGCAGTCTCCGTGCCCTTCGGAAGCGTCGCATCTTCTGCTTTCAGATCATAGATCACATTATAAGTATTGCGGTCATAATATACCCGTAGCTCCAGGCTGCCATCAGCCTGCACCACGCCACTCGGAAGAGCGGCATTACCTTTAAGATGATAGCTTGCTGTATCATAGCTGCCTGCCGGAGCAGTCACAGTCTCACCGGTAGTTCCAGTGAGATAGCTGATTTCAGCCAGACTATAGCTACTGCCGTTTTCATCCTGGACGTAATATCTCACGGAATAGCTGATACCTGTCAGAGATTTCCATTTCGCATAATAAGACGTGTTTTTAGCAGGTACCAGCTCCGGTACCTCCGTCACTTCCGTTTCGCCCTCAGATACCCAGCCGACAAACTCGTATCCCGACTTATAGACTGCCGGTACAGGCATTACTGTTCCGTACCGATAGTCTCCGGCTAAGATCACCTCCCCATCCGACAGGAAGGTCGCCGTGTACTTCTTTCTTGCATAATAATATTCAATCAGAGTGCTTCCATCCGCTTCCATCACCGCAGTTTGCTGTGCAGGAGTCTCGAAGCCTTCTCTCTCAGCCGGCACAGGGCTAATCTGGGACCCTGTCGTAGCTTTTGCTTTTACAATACCATCCTCCGGAATTTCATAGATACCGCTGGTACTTTGCAGATAGGTCTTGACTGTATAAGTCACCTGTGCCGGTGTCCACTTCGCATAGACCTGTACATTTTCATCCGGCATCGTAGACGGAATCGTATAGGGGATTGTAAGCTCTTCATCCTGATACCATCCGGCAAAGGTATATCCTCTTCTGGTCGGGTTGGCAGGTGCTGTTACCTCTGTCCCGTATTTCTGATTGATAGGATTCACATAGGAACCGCCATTTGATGCAAATGCGATATAATAGCCATCCTTGAGATTATCCCAATGCAGCTTGATCCTCTTCTGATAGGGCTTGGTGTTGAAGGTGCCCGGCTGGTTGCGCCAGGTCACGATCATTTCACCGTCTATCGTCTTCTCGTCTCCGGGATCTACGGTAATGAGATTCGTCTCCGGATCATAGGTAAATGCGTCATTGGTCATGCTGATCACATAATACTGATCGCTGTCATCCTCATAGATTTTGGTAAAATACTCTCCGTCATCCAGTCCTTCCTTCATATCTAGATAATTCATACTGAAAAATTCATCCGGTACACGTACATTCCGCATGGAGCGCTTCATCTCATAGGAGAGATCTTCTGTATCCGTGAAATCAATCACGTTTTCCACATCCCCCACGGTATATAGCGGCCACATTGCATCGTATAGTGTCGGTGCATAGGTGCAGGCATTTGCCAAAGCCTGTGCCCGGAATTTAATTTCCAGATAAATACCTACTTCCAGATACAGGGCACCCATTGCTCTGGAATCACGTCCCTGTGAAGCCGAATATTTCAGAATATAGTACAGATATCCCCATAGCTGGACATATCCGCCTACTTCCGCAGAGATACCCACACTGGCCAGATCCGTAGACAAAAGTCCTACGCTGACGCGTAGTTCCACGCCGGCCTTAATACCAATTGTTCCACAAGCATAGGCTGTGAATTCATATTGTTCTTCTGTAATATTAATTGTTTCGTTAGTAGCTTTTCTGCCCTTCACCTGCAGACAGAAGACATACCTTTTAGCATTTTTATACCAGAAGGTCATTCCCAGAGAGATATTAACATTCGCAGATACTACAAAATCCAGCCGGATCTCAATATCGATGATCAAAAGCACACGAATGTGTCTGAGAATAATATTCTGTCTGTAAATCTCTACCCAGTCTGCCTCATCCTCCAAAAGATCCGCATAACGTTCTGCCAATGATTTTGCTACAGAAATCTGCTCATCCCCCTGGCCCAGGTTTACCATCAGAGGAGACTTGTCTGAAATATATTCCTTTCCGTTTTCCATCAAGTCCTGAAGTTCATCGGCAATTCCCTGAATATCACTTGCCAGCTTTTGCTTCTTTTTAAAATCTGCACTTGCATTTCCGCTTCCACCACCAAGGAACGGATTATCTCCCTCTTCTGTCTTGAAGTTCACCTCAAGACCGATACCGGTATATTCATATAGATCCAGGGATGCCGTCACTTTATAATCGGCAATATACGGAATAAATCCCCAGGTCTTCCATTCTGCCTTACCATCTACATTTATTGCCACCCGTACTTCCTGTTCAAAGGTTGCCTTGACTGTAATTGTAAAATCTGCATATCTTGCCACATGGAAGGTGATTGGAACTGAAACCTCCAGTCCGAGATGCACACCGCTTTCATTTCCTTCAAAATGCCGCAGCTTCGTATCAAGATCTGCCTTGACCTGTGGTGTACCCACCTCGACACGCTTGTTGGTCGGTGATGCACCGGCTCCGAGACTGTTGACCGCTGTGAAAGCTGCCATCGACAGCATGGCTTCACCAGCAGCTGCATAAGGGATAATATCAATGTCAGCACCCAGCTCCTCTGCCAATGTTGTCTTCAGATCCTCATAGGATTCTGTACGTTCCACCAGCTGAGATATCTGCAGTGCCACTTCATCCGCAAAGCCACTCTCCACTGCCCGCTCTTCGATGCTCTCTTCCAGTGCTTCCGTATCTGTACCATCCAGAAGAGTCTCACCTTCTACCGATTCGGTGCTATAGACATCCATGGCTGCCTGTACCTGATCCCATGTCTGTATTTCATAGGTGATAATATAATTGCCGTCTTCCTGCTGGACCTCTATGATTTTACCATAGCTATCGAGTGTGCTTCCTGCATTTCCATCACTTACGTCGCCTGTGCAAAGTGCCAGAAAATCACCAGTATCCACTGTGGTATCCGCATTCAGTCCCAGCTGCCTGCTCACCTCGTCATCACCAAAGGTCAGATATGCCATATCAATGGTAATGCTGTTATTGTCCGGATCACCGTCCAGGTCTCTCGCCTTATTGACAGGCAGCACGTCCGGCATAAACAGTACATCCTCCGTGTCCGATCCACGGTAGGTATAGCTTGTTCCATTGACCCCTGTGATTTCCACAAACGCTACATCACTCCCGTTCTCAGAGGAGGAAGTATTCTCCATCGTCGGAATCACATCTCCGGTATAGACTGCAATCTGGTCTCCCAGCTTTAACGGGCTGCCGATATAGGTGAAGCTGCCGGTTGTCTCGCTTCCGGTACTCTGCACCGTTCCGGACGTATCCATGGTCGTTGTTGCAAAAGTGATCGAAGATGCTGGGGTTCCATTTACAGTCAGTGCAGACAGCTCCTGATTGCTGATATATATGATGGAATCCTTCAGGGACACATTATGTACTTCATCTTTATGAATGGAAATTTCATACTCCCGGATCGAAGTATCAAAGCCGGTAAAATATAATGAATCATTGTCCAGCACAAGCTTATAGGAAGCGCCTTCTTCCCAGCCATCCACCGGTATTACCGTATAGGTATGATTCCCGGCATCTGCAAACGAAAGCTGCATTTTTTCGTTATAATTACTGAGATTGGTAAGTGTGCATGCAGATATAATCTCATTCACCGTCAGACTTGCACTCTGATCCGTTACCTGAATGTGGAGAGAATCCACCTTTACATCCATCGCCCGGGCAAACGTGGCAATGGTATGGGATTCCAGTGGCTGATTCTCCACGAAAGACGCATAGAGCGTAATATCCCCAAGCAATCTGTCCATCACGGACACGTATTCCGTGCATGCCTCATCATAACACCAGCCCACAAAAGTATAACCGGATCTGATTGCTGTCGGCAGATTGTCCAATGTGCTTCCCGGCTGTCTGGTCTCAGCCTCTATTGCAGTAAGCTCCCCCGGATGATCCGGATCATCCTGAAATCCACCGTTTGCCTCATAAGTAATAGTATAGTTTCTGCTGACATGGTTGATCTGAAACGTCAGAGTATCTGTATACTGTCCGGTTACCTCCGGCTGTTTTGTCACATTACACACATACGTCTTATCCACATCACTCTGCTCTCTCGACAGAGTGATCACCGGAATATCATTCTCCAGAACGATATTGGTATCCATTTCACGCAATTCATAGGGCAGAGACTCGTTTTGATCTTTCAGCTGCCACTCATTCTCTGAATGGAGAGAAATCTCCACGCTTTCCTCTGCATAGAGACCCTCCGAGCTTCCGCTGAGCTTCAGTTCCTCGCCATTTGCAGTAATTCCCGTCGGAATATCCACATAATAATAAGCATCCGTCCATTTGGCATAAAGCACCACCGGTCCAGAATGATCTGCGCTACTTATGTCTGTCACAGCATTCCCTGTCAGTTCCTTGTCTTCATACCAGCCATCAAAAGCATAGCCTGCCTTTTCGACATCTTTTCCGCCCGGAAGCGCTGTCGCAGGATATGTCTCAGGTGCCCGGTATCCTTCTGTAAAAAAGCCGCCGTTCAGGTCATACTGTATCGTGGTATCGTTCTCATTTTGGATCCCCAAAACAACACCATCATTTTCATCCCCGGTTTGATTCTCCGTTGCACCGGTCTCTGCCGCAGCAGGCACTGTTTCCGACGCCTGCGCCGTAACCGGCACTTCCGACACCAGAATGGCAATGCTAAGGCCAAAACATAACAACTGCTTCCACAGGCGCTTCTTCATATGCATCTCTCCCTCATGATTTTAATCATATAAAAATATCTCTTTATATAATTTTATCAGAAGGTTTTTTCGTATAACATGCTCCTTTTCTATCAAAAAAGTGCCTTTTTCATAGCTTATTGTCTGAACAATTCACTCTTTCTCTCAATCATCTCATCAATGTTCTCGATGTATAGTCCCACATCCTTCACATTATCGCAACGCTCGATTCTTCCGTCGGGGAACACTCTCTTGGTGATGCTTCCGGCGCCCAGAGCCACGATGGTCTGTTTCTCCTCCATAATGAGGATGTTGTACAGTCCGTATTTCCCGGGGCGGGCGTAGCCGGTGTTCTCGAAGTTGCCGGACATATTCTTTTGGCGGTAGAGGTAATAGGGTTTCATTCCCAATTTCTTGGCTCCCGCTGCCGCAATCCTCATGGTCTCGTCAGTGTTGTGGAGCATGGAGACGCCGTTCTCCTGGATCCACTGGTTCAGGCGGGATGCACGTTTAATAGCCAGAGAATGTACGGTCAGGCTGTCCGGTGCCAGCTCCACCACTTTGTCGATGGTGCGCTGCACATCCTCCTCCAGTTCTCCCGGCAGCCCCAGGATCAGATCCATATTGATATTGTCAAAGCCGACCTCTCTTGCCAGCCGATATGCCGTAAGTACCTGATCCACGCTGGCTTTCCGGCCGATGATGTCCAGCGTCTCCTGTTTCATGGTCTGGGGATTTACGGAGATCCGGCTGACCCGATGACGGTAGAGTACCTCCAGCTTCTCTCTCGTGATGCTGTCGGCACGTCCGGCCTCCACGGTGAATTCTTTCACGGTGGAAAAATTAAACTTGGACTTTAACGCCGTGATCAGACGATCCAGCTGTTCCGGTTCCAGTGTGGTAGGCGTACCGCCGCCAATATAGACCGTATCCAGTACTTTGTCCTTAAAATTCTCCGCCACATAATCCATCTCTTTGATGACAGCGTCCACGTAAGACTCCACCTGTTTGCGGAATGCCGCGATCGGATAAGAGGTAAAGGAACAGTACAGACAGGTTGTGGGACAGAACGGAATGCCGATGTACAGACTGTAGCCACCCTCATAGTGAATACCTTTAAGCAGATCCCGCTCTCTCTTCGCAATGTCGATTCCCAAAAGTGCCTTTTCCTCACTGACATAATGGCTCTGCTTCATGAAATCCAGAATCTCCGCATCACTTCTGCCCTCATCCAGCATACCGTAGGCGATCTTCGTGGGACGGATGCCCGTAAGATTCCCCCAGGGAAGTTCCTGACCCGTCACCTCGCTTAACGTCCGGTACAGGAAACGCTTCAGACCATTCTTATAACCATCTGCAATTGTCTCGGATGCTGCCTCCCATAAAAAAGTCTCTTCCCCCACACGTAGCTTCGCCCCGGTGTCACCCAGTTCGAATTCCAGACTGACCTGCGGTTCCAGTTCTGCCAGTTTTTCCGGCTTTGTCTCCGGAGTGATGACCGTGACCTGATCCTCGGCATAAAAGGCTTTCACCAGAGAATGCACATCGTATTCATAATTGGGCTGGGATAATTTCACTACTTTCACATTACTACCTGTACCTTTCCTACGCCTGCATCCGCAAAAATACAAGCACAATTTAGGCACAGAAACCTTTGTCTGTGCCTAATATATTTCACTATTTGTAACTATTCAGAACGGATTATGCTTCTTCTCATGTCCGATGGTGGTGCTGTCGCCGTGTCCCGGATAGACTACTGTCTCCTCCGGCAGGGTAAACAGCTTCTCCTTCACCGAGCGCACCAGCGTACTCATACTACCGGTGGGAAAATCCGTCCTGCCCACGGAATCCTCGAACAGAGTGTCTCCGCAGATGACAAAGCCTCCCTCCGGGAAATAATAGCTGATGCCGCCTGCGGTATGTCCGGGCGTTGCCAGAACTTTGATCCGGATGCCGTCCAGATCCAGTTCGTCGCCATCCTTCAGATATACATCCGCGGTGACCGTTACCGGACGCCCCATAGCCTTCGACAGGTTGCTCTTCGTATCCAGCAGGAACTCTTTTTCCGCTTCCCCGGCATAGATTTTTACCGGTTCTGCGCCTCGCTCCCCTGCTGAGGTATCCGCTGCCGCCTTCAGTTCCGCACAGCCGCTGATATGATCGAAATGCCCGTGGGTCAGAAGGATCGCTGCTGTATGCAGGCCGTGCTGCTCCAGCGCAGCCTCTATTTTCTCTCCATGATCCGCCGGATCGAATACCAACGCTTTATCACTGTCTTCTCTGTATACAAAGTAACAGTTCGTCTGGAAGATCCCCAGTGTTATGTGTCCACTACGGATATCGCTCATAATACACTCACTTTCTGTCTCCGGCCCGGTTCAGCCGCATTTCCGGACATCCCCGCATTTAACCGGTAGTTCTCTCAATATCAATAACGCTCTCAATGCCCCGGATCTTGTCAATGATACGGTTCAGTTCCTCTCTGCCGCTGATTTCGAAGGTCGTCTGTAACGTTGCCAGTCCCTGTCTGTTGGTTCTGGTGTTCATGGACATGATGTCGATATTCTTCTCCGTCAGCGCCTTGGAAATATCCGCTAACAGACCGTTACGGTTGTTGGCATAGATCTTAATCTCCGCCAGATATTTCTCTGCATGCGCCTCCTCCGGCTGCCATTCCGCATCAATCAATCTGGCCCGCTCCATCTCCGGCAGGTTGATGATATTGATGCAGTCGGTACGATGGATGGAGATACCTCTTCCCCGGGTCACATAACCTACGATCTCATCTCCCGGCACCGGCGAACAGCACTTGGAAAAACGCACCGACAGATCTGCGATACCCTTTACCACGATACCGCTCTTGGACTTCATGAGGACAGGCTTGTTAGCACCGTTCTGTGCATTTGCCGCATTGTTCTCCGCAATGCTTGCCAGAACCTCCTCGTTGGTCATCTCTTTCTTGTGGTCACGGTCGTACAGCTCCTGCATCTTGTTGACGATCTGCCCCTCTTTCAGAGCCCCGTGTCCCATAGCCGCCAATACGGAATCCCAGTCCCGGAATCCGTACTTCTGCATCACGGCATCCATGTATTCCTGCTTTTGCAGGCTGGCAAGATTGATGCCTCTGGCTTTGCAG
>CAVFMG010000042.1:2714-18254 GCA_963623435.1 Odoribacter splanchnicus | reverse complement strand
AGGATAAAGAGGGGGTGCTTCTTGTAAAAGAGAGGAACTCCGGAGAAGAAATCCCCATTCCGGTAAAGGCATTACAGATAGAAGCGATGGGTGCTGCGGCTGTAGAAGAAGACGGAATGATTGCGGTGGAGGCGGATCTGGCAAGATCCGAAGATTTCCAGGTGATTCACAGAGCAGGACGTCTTCAGGGAAATCTGATGGAAGCTGTCCGGAATCATCGGCATTTGGGGCAGGATCCCCTGCAATATTCGTTTTACTGCGTGACCTCAGGAGAGTTCCTTCTGGAGCTTCATCGTTTTCCTTCTTTGAATGCGACGGGCAGAATCCGGGTAGGGATATCTGTAGATGACAGCGAAATGGAGATCATGGAATCTTTTGCGAATGATGAATGGAGGGCTGACTGGAAATCAAATGTACTGCATAATGTAGACAGAATGATGTTGGAACTTCCCCTTATGGAGGCAGGACAGCATAAGTTAAAGGTATATGCGATAGATCCTTATTTTGCATTTTCCCGCATTATCATCTATACGACAGAACGTAAAGAGAATGAACTTGCCGGTATTTTAGGAGATCAGAGATTGCCGGAAGAATTTTCGATGGAAAAATGGTGCAGGGAATTTTACGGCGAAATAAAATTATCGCCCAGACCACAGTTTTTTGCAGGTAGAAAAGTAAAAGAAAATCCCTTGTCCCTGACAGATACTGTGATCAGAGCCGAGAAATATGCAAAAGGCATAGAATTGCAATGGTATCTGGACAGGGGAAAGAAGATATTTACGGAAAACAGCGATACACAGGAGATTCTGATCGATGCAGCAACCGCATTGGCACAGAGTGAATTTGCCCGAATCGAAAATGTTGGAACAAACGGAGTCTTTGATTATTGCGGCAGTGAGTCCTTCGGTCAGACGGGGTGTGCACTGTATATCAGAGATATCGGACAACATTTTCAGGCAGAAAATGCGCCGGGATTGCATTATCGTTTCAGATGCCAGGGAGGAAACTATACCTTATGGCTGCTTTGCAAGTTTAATACAAAAGAAGAGGCAGACTATAGGGTATCGGTGGACGGAGAACTTCTTCCGGCAGACAGGCTGTATGGAGAAGGGTGCCTTTGGCGTTATGAGGCAGAACAGATTTATCGTTTTGTTCCTGTTGCGGATCTGCAGCTTTCCTGCGGAGAGCATGAAGTACAATTCCGAAGTCTGGCAGGTGGTTTGCGTTTTGACCGGATTTATCTTGGAAAGAATGGGAAAATGCCTCCTGCGGATAGCGACTGGAGCAATAGAGTATTTGCAATAATTGACAAAATGAACTGAATTTTTCAAGCAATTTAATGGATATGGCAAAAAATGTAAAATAATAGCTTGTATCAATTTCGTAAGGCATGGTAAAATATAGGTATTCGTGTGGATAATTTTCCGAATATTTTAAAGAGAAGCAGGGGAGCAAAAAAGTGGCTGATATTGCATTGCGTGAATTGATTGACGAGAAGCGCCTGCAGCATTTGCAGAATGAGTTCTGCAAGGTGACGGGGGTGACGGCGGTCTGCGTGGACAACGAAGGCAGAGCCGTGACGGAGCCGTATCTGGATAAGTCCTTAAGTCGGTCGGATGGGGAAGATCCGATCTCCGGGGAGTATCGAAGAAAAGCAGCACAGGCGTTGGACAGAGTACAGGAAGGTTCCCTGGAGGAACAGGTGGTGGAAGAACTGCCGGACGGCGGACATGTGGCGGCAGTGGCGGTCAGTGTGGAGAATAATGTGATTCTGTACTGGCAGGTATATGACCTGAAGAAGATCGATACCATATCTTTTTACCAGATCCTGGATCTGCTGCGGGATACCAGTGTGGATATCTACAGAGACCGGGTGTCGTGTTTTAGCGCGGAAGCCGAGAGCAGAAGAAGCCGTTCCGCAGAGGAAGAGATGGGACGCAATCTCCATACCATAGAAGCGACCACGGAGATCGTACAGCTCTTAGACAGCGATGAGCAGATCGAACTTGCCATGAATAAATGGCTGAAAATATTATCGGAACATATCCAGGTGGACACGGCGGAGATTTTCCAGCTGCATTCCGGGACCGATACCATGAATGTGGTCTGTGAATGGCGGGCACCGGGAATAATCTCCTATTTCGATAAGACCGGAGGGGTTCCGGTGTATCCGTTCCTCCATGCGGAGAAGCCGCTGGTGGTATCCACGGATAGTTTAGGAAAAGCCGGTTCAGAGGATATCGAAGAGATCGACATGAAGGCTGTGATGATTTTCCCCATCCTGAAGCAGGAGAGCGGCAATATGGTGCTGTCTCTGAATCACAGGAAGCAGGGACATGTGTGGAGCATGGCGGAGATCAAGTTCACAGCGGATGCGGTGAAGATTTTACAGAGTATTCTGACCAGGCGGATCCAGAAAAATTCCCTGGCGGGTTCCTATGCTGCACTGGAAGAGATCCTGGACAATGTGGGCTGTGCCATCTATGTGACGGATCAGAACACAGGCAGGATGCTGCTCGCCAACCAGATCCTGAAGAATACTTTTGCCAAGGAACTGATGGACCATAATTTTGATGCCCTGCTGCAGACCAGCGTCCGCAAGGACAGATCGAAGGCAGTGAGTGTGGTGTATCATGCGGAGAAGGAGACCTGGTATGATCTGCTGTGCAAGGAGATCTCCTGGGTGGATGGTAAGAAAGCCAACCTGTACTCTCTGTATGATATTACGGATAAAAAGCTGTACCAGCGCCGTATTGAGCAACAGGCATATACGGATTTCCTGACGGGACTCTATAACCGTATGTGTTGTGAGAGAGACCTGGCAAGACAGATCGACCAGGCAAAAAAGACCGGCGGAAAAGGTGCTCTGCTGTACCTGGATCTGGATGATTTCAAGCATATCAACGACGGACTGGGACACCAGTACGGAGATGTGCTGTTGAAATCTATTTCCCACGCGTTAAAACGGATCAACGGTATCGAGAATACCTGTTACCGTATGGGCGGCGATGAATTTGTCATCGTGATCCCGCCGGAGAGCTATCCCCAGTTTGAAGATATCGTGGAAGACATTAAGAAGATCTTCAGTAAGCCCTGGTTTTTAAAGGATGCGGACTATTACTGTACCATGAGTATGGGTATTGTTACGTTCCCGGATGCCGGGGATTCCGTGGCGGATCTGATCAAAAAAGCGGATATTGCCATGTACGAAGCGAAGAAGACCGGTAAGAACCGGGTGGCAACTTACCGCGAGGGCATCGATTCCGTATCGGGACGCCGTCTGGATATGGAGAAGAACATGCGTGATGCTGCGGTGGAGGGCTATCGGGAGTTCGAGGTCTACTACCAGCCCATCATTGATATCCAGGGCGGAAAGGATGTCTGTGCCGGCGCGGAGGCGCTGATCCGTTGGAACAGTGCGAAGCTGGGATTCATCTCCCCGGCGGAATTCATCCCTCTGGCGGAGTATCTGGGGCTGATCAATCCCATCGGCAATTATGTGCTGACGGAAGCATGCACCCGCTGTAAACACTGGAACGATATCGGCTATCCGAATTATAAAGTAAATGTCAACCTCTCCGTGGTACAGCTCCTGCAGCCGGACATCGTGGAGATGGTGGAAAAGGCACTGGAGGACACCGGGCTGTCCCCGAAGAATCTGACACTGGAAGTGACGGAGAGCCTTGCCATCAACGATATGGAGCGCATGAAGGAGATCCTGAACCGGATCAAGTCCCTGGGTGTCTCCCTGGCGCTGGATGATTTCGGCACCGGATATTCGTCTCTGAACCATATCCGGGAGATTCCCATCGATGTCATCAAGGTGGATCAGAGCTTTGTGAAAGACCTGGCAGAGGATGCCTATTCCCAGTCCTTTATCAAATTGGTGGCGGAGCTGGCAGAGACCATCGGCGTCAGCGTCTGCGTGGAAGGTATCGAGACCCCGGAGCAGTTCAAAGTACTGCAGGGCATGAAGGTCAAATACATCCAGGGGTACTATTTCGACTGTCCCATGGAGCGCCATGCGTTTGAGGCAAAATACGTAAAAACCCCCTTGTCAAAATAAGGGCAGACATGCTACTATAATTACAGCTACACGACTGGCGGAACGCAGCCTGCTGCAGTGGAGATACCCACAGGGAGTGTAGAATAGTGAAAGCCGACCGCCTGGGCACCGTCTATTTGTGGTGCTTAGGCGGTATTTTTGTAACTATTCAGAGCAAGCACTCCCAGCCGCATCGAAGATGCGGTTTTACGAATGAGGTTCTGAATAGTTACGCGATATATATTAAACGGAGGAAAAACTATGTTACAACTGGAACAGGAATTGAAAAGCAATGCTTATCCCGGCAGAGGTATCGTGATCGGTCGTTCTGCCAACGGTAAATACGCCGTGACCGCCTATTTTATCATGGGAAGAAGCGCCAACAGCCGTAATCGTGTGTTCGTGACAGAAGGAGAGGGAATCCGTACCCAGGCTTTCGATCCTTCCAAGTTAGAAGATCCCAGTCTGATCATCTATGCGCCGGTACGTGTCCTGGGCAACAAGACCATCGTGACCAACGGCGATCAGACCGATACCATCTATGAAGGAATGGACAAACAGCTGACGTTTGAACAGTCCCTGCGCAGCAGAGAATTCGAGCCGGACGGACCGAACTACACACCGAGAATCTCCGGTATTATGCATATCGAGAACGGCAAGTACAATTACGCCATGTCCATTTTAAAGAGTGACAACGGCAATCCTGATTCCTGCCTGCGTTTTACTTATGCTTATGAGAATCCCCTTCCCGGAGAGGGACGTTTCATCCATACTTATATGCACGACGGCAATCCCCTGCCCAGCTTCCAGGGAGAACCGAAGTTAGTTGAGATCCCCGATGATATGGATGCTTTTACCGATATGCTGTGGAACAGCTTAAATGAGGACAACAAGGTCTCCCTGTTCGTACGTTTCATTGATATCGAGACCGGCAAATATGAGACAAAGATCGTGAATAAAAATATGTAACTATTTAGAACCATTAAATATTGACAGATGTTTGTCGAATGCTTGCATTCGTAAGAACATCTGAAAATATTTATTTGCGAATGTAGGTTCTGAATAGTTAATATCGTAGAATAGGAGAAAAATAGAATGAACGAGATTCAGTTAAAATACGGATGTAACCCGAACCAGAAGCCTTCCAGAATCTTCATGGAAGACGGCATTGACCTGCCGGTGACCGTGTTAAACGGCAAGCCCGGATATATCAACTTCCTGGATGCTTTCAACGGCTGGCAGCTGGTCAAAGAACTGAAGGAAGCTACTGGACTTCCCGCAGCCACTTCTTTCAAGCATGTATCCCCCGCCGGTGCTGCGGTAGGGCTTCCCTTAAGCGACACCTTGGCGAAGATCTACTGGGTGGATGATTTAGGAGAGCTGTCTCCCTTAGCATGTGCATATGCGAGAGCCCGGGGCGCAGACAGAATGTCCTCTTTCGGTGATTTCATTGCATTATCCGATGTCTGCGACAAGGATACCGCCCGCCTCATTAAGAGAGAGGTATCCGACGGCGTTATCGCTCCCGGCTATACCGACGAGGCACTGGAGCTGTTAAAGCAGAAGAAAAAGGGTGCCTACAACATCATCCAGATCGATCCTTCCTACCAGCCCGCTCCCATCGAGCACAAGCAGGTATACGGCATCACCTTCGAGCAGGGTCGTAACGAACTGGATATCAACGGCGATCTGCTGGCCAACATCGTGACTGTGAACAAGGAGATCCCGGAGAGCGCTCTGATCGATATGAAGATCGCATTAATTACCTTAAAATACACCCAGTCCAATTCCGTATGCTACGTCAAGGACGGTCAGGCAATCGGTATCGGTGCAGGACAGCAGTCCCGTATCCACTGTACCAGACTGGCAGGCAGCAAGGCGGACAACTGGTTTTTACGTCAGTCTCCGCAGGTGCTGGGACTGCAGTTCGTAGACAGCCTCGGCAGAGCCAACCGCGACAATGCCATTGACGTCTACATGGGCGATGAGTACATGGATGTTCTGGCAGACGGTACCTGGGAAGGCATCTTCAAGGTAAAGCCTCCCGTATTTACCAGAGAGGAAAAGAGAGCATGGCTGGACAAAATGCAGGATGTGACTCTGGGAAGTGATGCATTCTTCCCCTTCTCCGATAACATCGAGAGAGCACATAAGAGCGGCGTAAAATACATCGCACAGCCCGGCGGATCCGTGCGTGACGGCGATGTTATCGCTTGCTGCGACAAATACAACATGGTGATGGCATTTACAGGCATTCGCCTGTTCCACCACTAAGGCGGAAAGGGTTATTTATGAACAGACGCTGGGATGCAAAAAGCAGAGAAATGATGCTGGAAGAATTGCTGGGGTATGACCGGGTGACGATCCAGTGCCACGACAATCCGGATGCGGATGCCATTGCTTCCGGCTTTGGATTGTATTGTTTTTTTCGGGATCAGGGCAAGGATGTGAGACTCCTGTATTCCGGCAGGAACAAGCTGAGAAAAGCGAATCTGAAGCTGATGGTGGAGCGTCTGCAGATTCCGTTAGAGTACCTGCCCCAGCCCGGGGAGGAAGCGGTGGAAGGACTGCTCATCACCGTGGACTGCCAGTATGGTGCCGGGAACGTGACGAAGATCCCTGCGGAGGAGATTGCGGTGATCGACCATCATCCGTTAGAGATCATCTGTACCGAGAGAATGCGCCTGCAGCCCAGCATGGGAAGTTGTGCGACACTGGTGTGGACAATGCTCCAGGAGATGCATTACCCTGTGGAAAAAGATAAGAAGCTGGGAACTGCATTGTACTACGGTCTGTTTATGGATACGAATCAGTTTTCCGAATTATCCAATCCTATCGATATGGATATGCGTGATAGCCTTAATTTTGATAAAAATCTTATCTCCCTGTTCCGCAATTCCAATATCTCCCTGAAGGAACTGGAGATTGCCGGAGTGGCAATGTTACGCTGCAACTATAATGACGATTATCAGTTCGCCGTGATTCATTCTCAGCCCTGTGATCCCAATGTCTTAGGTCTGATCAGTGATTTTCTCTTACAGGTAGCGGGCGTCAATACCTGCGCGGTGTATAACGAGGACGGTGGCGGATACAAATTTTCGGTCAGAAGCTGTATCCGAGAGGTCAACGCCAGCGAACTAGCGAATTATCTGGCGGAGGGCATCGGCTCCGGTGGCGGACATTATGAGAGAGCGGGCGGTTACATCAGCATGAAGTTGTATGAGGAAAAATATCCTGACCTACATTCTGAGGCTTATTTTAATAATCGGATGGCACAGTATTTTGATAACTTTAAGATCGTGTATGCACAGGACAGAGAGTTTCCGGTGGAAAATGCGACGAAATACCGCAGACGGAAAAATCCCATTGCTTGTTTTCAGGCATCTGATTTGGCGGATCTGGGAACAGTGGTCTCTGTCCGTACCCAGAATGGTACGTTTGATATCGACACGAGACAGAGTGTTTACTATGTACTGGAGAAAAACGGGAAGCTGTATCGGATCTCAGGGGAGAGATTCCACCGGATCCTGGAGCGGACAGATATTTCCCTGCCGGAGGATTATTGCAGCGGCATGGGATACATTCCACGGGTGAAGGATGGCAGAGACGGCAGCACTCATCTGCTGACGGAATATGTACATATGAGTATGCCTACGGATGCTTTTTGTATCTACGCCACAGAACTAAAGCAGGGCGTAAAGGTATTCCCCGTCTGGGACGAGGACAGCTATATGACAGGCAGAACCGGGGACTATCTGGTTGCCTGCGAGGACGATCTTCACAATATGTTTATCGAGTCCGGACAGAATCTGCGGGATTATTTTGAAGAGATGGCATAAGAATCACAAAAAAAGGTTTATAAAATTTTCCTTGTGTGGTAAGATTAAGGTTACGAAACCAGTATTAAGTAAACGAAAGGCAAGGGCATCACCATGAGCGAAATGGAAAAAGAAATCGTAGATTCCGCAGAAGTGAAGGAGTCTAAGAATTTTATAGAGCAGATCATCGATAAGGATCTGGCGGAGGGCGTATACGATACAGTACATACCCGTTTCCCTCCCGAACCCAACGGTTATCTTCACATCGGACATGCCAAGAGTATTCTGTTAAACTATGGTCTGGCACAGAAGTATCACGGTAAATTCAACCTGCGTTTTGATGATACCAACCCCACCAAGGAGAAGGCAGAGTTCGTAGAGTCCATCAAGGCAGATGTAAAGTGGCTGGGTGCAGACTGGGAAGACAGACTTTTCTTCGCATCCAACTATTTTGACCAGATGTATGAAGCAGCGGTAAAGCTGATCAAAAAGGGCAAGGCGTATATCTCGGACTTAAGTGCTGAGCAGATTCGTGAATACAGAGGAAGTCTGACTGAGCCAGGTAAGGAAGATCCCGGCAGCGTAAGAAGCGTAGAAGAGAATCTGGCACTGTTCGAGGATATGAAGGCAGGTAAATACGAGGACGGAACCAAGGTACTGCGTGCCCGCATTGATATGGCATCTCCCAACATCAACATGCGTGATCCCGTTATCTACCGTGTGGCACATATGTCTCACCAGAATACCGGAGACAAATGGTGCATCTACCCGATGTACGATTTCGCTCATCCCATCGAGGATGCTATCGAGGGCGTGACGCATTCCATCTGTACGCTGGAGTTCGAGGATCACAGACCCCTGTATGACTGGGTGGTAAGAGAGCTGGAATACCCTCATCCTCCCAAGCAGATCGAGTTTGCCAAGCTGTACCTGACCAATGTGGTCACCGGTAAGCGTTACATCAAGAAGCTGGTAGAGCAGGGCATTGTGGACGGTTGGGACGATCCCAGACTGGTATCCATCGCCGCATTGCGCAGAAGAGGTTTCACACCGGAGTCCATCAAGAAGTTCGTAGAACTGTGCGGTATCTCCAAGGCACAGTCTTCCGCAGACTATGCGATGTTAGAGTATTGTATCCGTGAGGATCTGAAGGCAAAAGCGCCCCGTATGATGGCGATCTTAGATCCTGTGAAGCTGGTCATTGACAATTATCCCGAAGGACAGACCGAGATGCTGCCCGTAGTGAACAACCCGGAGAACGAGGAGTTAGGCAGCCGTGAGGTTCCTTTCGGCAAGGAATTATATATCGAGAGAGAGGACTTCATGGAAGAGCCTCCCAAGAAGTATTTCCGTATGTTCCCCGGCAACGAAGTGCGTCTGATGAACGCTTATTTCGTGAAGTGCACCGGCTGTGTCAAGGATGAGAACGGCAAGGTCGTGGAAGTACATTGTACTTATGATCCGGAGAGCCGCGGCGGCAACAGCCCCGACGGTCGTAAGGTTAAGGGAACAATCCACTGGGTAAGCGCAGCAGAGTCTGTGAAGGCACAGGTTCGTCTGTATGAGAATATCATCGACGAGGAGAAGGGTGTATACAATGAGGATGGAAGTCTGAACCTGAACCCCAATTCTCTGACCACACTGACGGAGTGCCGCTTAGAGCCTGCATTCGCAGAGGCGAAAGCGTATGACCGCTTCCAGTTCGTAAGACAGGGCTTCTTCTGTGTGGACTACAAGGACACCAAGCCCGGAGAGATGGTATTTAATCGTATCGTGTCTCTGAAGAGTTCTTACGTGTTGGCGAAGTAACTCCATTCGCAAAAGTGTTGTAATTCGTATTGCCACCGGGAACGGACAGTACAATGGAAAAGGAGAGACCTATGTCAGGCAAATTGTTTGGACTGTCCGGTCTAGGTTTGGACAACCTGGAGGATATGGATATCTTCGGACAAGAGAAAAAGGAAGAGAAGGCAGTTGCCGAAGCCTCGAAAATAGAGGAAAAGGATCTGATCTTTGACAAAACCTTCACCTGTCCCGTCTGTGGAGAGGATTTTTCAGCCAAGATCATGAAGACGGGAAAGGCAAGACTTTTAGGTATAGACCAGGATCTTCGTGCAAAATACGTAGGAATTGATGCAGTAAAATATGATGTAATTCTGTGCCCCCACTGTGGTTATGCAGCGCTGAACCGATATTTTAACAGCTTGAATAAGGTATATGTGAAACTGATCAAGGAGAACATCAGCAGCAAAGTACAGCTGCACAGCTTTGACGATGACATCTATTCTTACGAAGAAGCCATTGAGCGCTATAAGCTCTGCCTGGCAAATGCCGTGGTAAAGCGTGCCCATGCCAGTGAAAAGGCTTATATCTGTTTAAAGAGCGGCTGGCTTATGAGAGGCTATCAGGAATATCTGGAAGAATCCGGAGATACGGATATGGCGAGACTCCGCGAGGTGAAGACCATGGAGGAGACCTATCTGAAAAATGCCTACACCGGTTTCACGGAGGCGTTGCAGACGGAAGGTTTCCCCATGTGCGGCATGGATGAGATTACAGTGGATTTTCTCATTGCGGTGCTGGCTGCCAGATTTAAAAAGTATGATGTGGCGAGCCGTAGGGTAGCATCGATCCTTACTTCTCCGTCCGCTAATGCCCGTACCAAGGACAAGGCGAGAGAACTGAAGGATCAGATCCTGGAGGAACTGAAGAGTCAGAAGAAGTAGGATAGTAGGATGACACTATGTATGATATGACGATCCGGCTGCGTACCGACAGCGACAAATGTCTGTACCAGCAGATATATGAGCATATACGACAGGAAATCAGGGAAGGGAAGCTTCTGGCAGGAGAGAGGCTTCCCTCCACGCGTTCTCTGGCAGAATATCTGCAGGTGGCGAGAAGCACCGTGGACTATGCCTATGACCAGCTGCTCAGTGAGGGCTACATTGAGGCGAGACCTTACAAGGGGTATTTTGTCTGCCGTCTGGAAGGCATTTTTTCCATGGAACAGCGGGAGACCCCGGAGCTTGAGACAGCGGAAGCGCACAGCGAGGATGAGGAGCGGCAGCCACAGATCGATTTTTCCCCTTATGGGATCGATATGGCCGGATTTCCTTTCGGCGTGTGGAAACGGATCACGAAGAATATCTTAAATGATAGCAACAGCGAACTGTTTGCCCAGGGAGAGCCCCAGGGAGACTACGACCTGCGGATGACCATCAGCCGGTATCTGCATTCTTCCCGAGGCGTGAACTGCAGACCGGAGCAGATTATCGTAGGAGCCGGAAACGATTATCTGCTGTTATTGTTGGAGAAAATACTGGGGAGACATGTGGGAATTGCCATGGAGAACCCGACCTACAAGCGGGCTTATCGGATCTTCCAGTCTTTCGCCTATCGCATTCATACGGTGGATATGGATGATAAGGGAATGCGGGCGGACAGGCTTTCAGAGCTGCCGGTGCGGGTGGCTTATGTGATGCCGTCCCACCAGTATCCCACCGGAGCGGTCATGACCATCGGCAGGCGGGCGGAACTGCTGCGCTGGGCGGAAAAGGAGCCGGACCGCTACCTGATTGAGGATGATTACGACAGTGAATTCCGCTATCGCGGCAAACCGATCCCCTCTCTGCAGTCTTCGGACGAGCGTGGGAAGGTGATCTATATCGGTACATTTTCTAAGGCGATCGCCCCTGCAATCCGTGTCAGCTATATGGTGCTTCCGGAGAGCCTGCTGGAAGTATATCGCAGGGATTGCTCTTTTTACTCTTGCACCGTGTCCCGAATTGATCAGCGGATCTTAAATGAATTTATCCGGGACGGGTATTTTGAGCGGCATCTGAACAAAATGCGGATGCATTATCGTGCCAAACATGATGCGTTGCTTGCGGGACTGGAGCCGTTCCAGAAGCAGTTTACGATCTCCGGAGAAGACGCGGGACTGCACCTTTTGCTGACCGCCAGAGAAGATGTGACGGAGCGGGAACTGTTGAAAAAAGCAGCGGACGTGGGAGTCCGCGTCTACGGAATGTCGGAAAACATGGTGGAGATGGACGCACCGAAGGCAACGGTACTGTTGGGATTCGGAAGTGTGAATGAGGCAGACATGCAAGAAGGTCTTCACAGACTGCAAAAAGCATGGCTGTAAGACCTTCGCAATAGATTCTTATGAATTATTCTTCACTGATGGGAGGCTCTGCGTCGTCGGCATCTTCCTCGTCGAAGAACTCTTCTACGTTTTCCATGGTCTCGCCCTCTTCCTCGGACAGATCGGCTACCTGATCGGAGAGTGGAGTGAAATCAGATGCATCGGCATTAGTGTCGGCTGCTGCATCTGTGGTATCTGCCTTCGCAGTGTCGTCACCGGCGGGAGCCTGCGCGGCATTCAGAGGAACATAATTGCGGGAGAATTCATTGCTCTCCTCCAGATCCTCATGGAAATCATCGTAATCTTCATCTGCATCGGAAGATTCTTTCAGCTTGGAACCTTTCTGTTGCATATAGTAGTAAGCAGCTGCGGCTGCGGTACCGGCTGCTGCGGTGAACAGCAGAAATTTGCCAAATTTTTTAGCCATAGGGTTGCTCCTTCCATGTTGTAGTGTATGTGACGGTTTGTAAATTTATTCATTTGTCCATACATTTACATGATAAACCTTATTGACCAAAATGAAAAGGGATAAGTTGCGATATGAATGAGAAATTTTTTGATTTGAAAAAAGAAAAACAAGATCGTATGATTAATGCGGCACTTAAAATCTTCGCTCTAAACGGTTATAGGCATGCCTGCACGGATGATATCGTGAGGGAGGCAGCTATTAGTAAGGGATTATTATTCCACTATTTCGGGAACAAACTTGGTGTTTACGAATTTGTATATGATTACAGTGTGCGGTATCTGCTGCTTGAGCTGTCAACGGCGGTAGATGTGACGACAACCGATCTGTTCACTCTGATGCAGCAGGTGGAATGCGGGAAAATGCGTGCCATGTGCGGTTATCCCTATCTGCTGCCGTTCTTAAACAGGGCACGATTCGAGAATGTCAGCGAGGCGCTGTTAGCCACTGAAGAGAGCAGAATGCGTCTGGAGGAAGCTTACGAAGCCATCTATGAAAAAGCGGATCTTACGGGATATGCCTCGGAAGAGGATGTGCAGAAGCTTCGGAAAATGCTGGAACTGACGATCAAGGGACTGATGAACGAGAGAATCTTAGAGAATGCATTTCAGCCGGAGATGCTCTATGAGGAGATTTTGGAATATCTGCAATTGAGCAGAAGGCTGGTGGATTATTCCGCACAGCCTTCTGAGGAAGAAATCTTAGAAAAATAGCATCATAATAGAATCAAAATTATTTGGAAGATTTATAGGCGGGATCTGCGGGGTACCCGCCTTTTAATTTTTGCATGCCGCGCTGGATGGCGTCCTTGGAATTTTTCCAGTCGGCATCCTTGTTACGGTAGTCGAATTTTTCCACCAGCCAGGACACATCTTCGGAGATCCGCTGCATGTTCGATTCTATGACGGGCAGGAGACAGTCGTAGAATTCCAGCTTTTCCTTATCGGAGAGCTTGCGGTCTGCGGCTTCGCAGAGGTCACCGAAGTGGGGCAGACAGAAGCCCTTGCCGTCTTTGATTTTTCTACGGAAGCTTTCATCATTTTTCCACAGATAGAAGAAAGTATCAAGATATCTTTCATATGTATCTTTGTACTGGGAACAGATATAGCAGGAGTCTTCTTTTGACCGGATCCACATGCCGATAGTATTTTCGCTGCCCTCGGCTTTTTTGAACTTATTAAGGAGAGAACTTTTCCCAGGGCGGAAGGAGGCGAATTCCTGCTGCATTTCCCGGATTATACGCTGGTAGTGGGTCTTTAAGATCCAGGCATTGCCCAGGGTGTTGCCGTAGTCGAACATTTTCTGGAAATGATACCGGCAGAATCCTGCCTTGTCGGTCTGCTCTCTGATATCCGCTTCCATGTAGGAGGAGCCGGAGCCTAAGACGAAGTCCACCAGATCCTGCTCAATGCTGCGGTGAATGTAGCAGAAAGGACATTCATCCTGCGCGTTTACGGCATCGTTTAAGGGGATGGTATATAACTGTTCTTTCATAGGAAATATCCTTTCTAATATCCATTCTTAGTCGTTGTTATATCCATTGTAAACGAAGGCGGTAAAAATTGCAAAAAGATTAAGCAGTTGTAAAATATTGTCATTTAAAATTAAGAATTGTTTTGTTGTAATACCCCTGGTTTCAAGCTACTATAATATAGGAATCGGAACATAAGAATCAGATAAAATTAGAAATAGAAAGATGTGATTTTTTTGATATTCAGCAGTATTGAATTTCTGCTGTGGTTCCTGCCGATTTTCCTGATCATCTATGGAATCACGCCTTCTAAATACAGAAACCTAACGCTGCTTGTGGGGAGCCTTATTTTTTATGCCATGGGAGATGCAGGAAATTTTGCACTTTTGATGGCTTCGGTGCTGTGCAATTACTTTTTTGGGCTGCATCTTGCAAAACGAAGCCCGAAGACTCTGTGGAGGAAGAGGGTGTTGTTTGTTACAGCGCTTGCCCTGAACCTGGGAGTGCTTTTGTGGTTTAAGGACTGGGGGACTTCCGAGACACTTCCCCTGGGAATCAGTTTTTATACGTTTCAGATCCTGTCCTACCTGATCGATGTCTACCGCGGAGAGATCACCAGAGAGTATTCGTTTATAAAATTTGCTGCTTATGTGGTCATGTTTCCCAAACTGATCTCCGGACCCATCACCCGCTACGGGGAAGTGGCGGAGAGCCTGGAGAGCAGGACTTTTACACCGGAAGGACTGGAGAACGGCATGAAGCTGTTCATCTTAGGACTGGCAGCAAAGGTATTGCTGGCGGACCGCGTGGGAATCTTGTGGCATGAGGTACAGGTTACGGGATTTGAAAGCATATCGACACCGCTAGCGTGGCTTGCGGCAATCGCCTACTCCATGGAAATCTATTTTGACTTCTGGGGATATTCCCTGATGGCAATGGGACTGGGCAGGATGCTTGGAATCGAACTGCCGGAGAACTTCCGCAGACCTTATATGGCGAGGAGCGTGCGGGATTTCTACCGCAGATGGCACCGGACGCTGGGGCAGTGGTTCTGCCGGTACGTGTACATTCCCCTGGGAGGCAGTAGGAAGGGAGAACTTCGGACGATTTTGAATCTCTTGGTGGTATGGCTGCTGACAGCATTCTGGCATGGCGCCAGCTGGAACTTTCTCTGCTGGGGTGGACTGCTCTGGATCTGTATTGTACTGGAACGGCAGCTGGGCAGACTTAAGTTCGTACATAAAATGAAAGTGCTGCCGCATATTTATCTGTGGCTGGTCATTCCCATGAGCTGGATGTGTTTTGCCATTACGGATCTGTCCCAGCTGGGGGTATATCTGAATAAAATGCTGTGGCTGGTACCGGGGATCAGCGGCGGATACAAGGATGCCTGGAAAGCATTGTCCACTTACGGTGGACTGTTAGCCGTATCCGGGCTGGCATGCACGCCTGTCATCGAAAAGCTGTATCATAAATGGCAGGATAAGCTGCCGGTAAAAGTGCTTTTGGCAGTGCTCTTCTGGTATTGTGTCTGGAGACTGCAGCTGGAAGGGAACAATCCTTTTATGTACTTTAGTTTTTAAGAATTTA
>CAVFMG010000042.1:0-2704 GCA_963623435.1 Odoribacter splanchnicus | reverse complement strand
GAAAAGGTTACTATGCAATGAATCCTACAGAGAATAAAAATATTTGGTCGAAAGTAAAGCAAAAATTGCATAAATACTCATTTTTGGGATGCCTTTTGCTGGCGGGAGTCGTATTTTTTACCTGGACGGACAACTGGAAGATCTACGCGGAGCCGCTGCAGCAGATGTATGAGCGGGGCACGGAACTGCTGCAGCGGCATCCGGATTCCGAGGCAGAGCCCGATGCGCCGGCGACCGGGGAAGTGACCGTAAGCGGTAACCTGGTGCCTGCGGAAGGGGAGATGGCAGCGGAGACGGAAAGTGCAGCTACAGAACCTGCGGCTACGGAAGCCTCAGAAACGCAGGAACCGGAGGAATCGGAGGAACCTAAGGAAGTCGTCTACCACACGGTGGATGACAGTTATTTTGATGATGCGGTATTTATCGGGGATTCACGGACGGTAGGCATGTATGAATACGGTGGACTGGAAGAGACTTCCACTTTCTATGCCTCCACCGGACTTACGATCTATAAAATGTTCGACAGTGCTATCGTTCCGGTACCGGGGCAGAAGAAAAAGATCACGGTGGAAGAGGCGCTGAGCGAGAAGCAGTTTGCCAAAATCTATCTCATGATCGGCATAAACGAGATGGGAACCGGTACGGTGGAATCCTTTATGAAAGCTTACGGGGAGGCGGTGCAGCATCTGCAGGAGCTGCAGCCCGATGCCATCATTTATTTACAGGCGATCATGAAGGTGACAACGGAGCGCTCCGAACAGGGGGATTATATTACCAACGAGGGCATCGAAGCGAGAAACACGGAAATTGCAAAGCTGGCGGACAATGAGAAGATTTTTTATCTGGATGTGAATCCGCTGATCTGCGATGAGACCGGGGGCATGGCGGCGTCCTATACTTACGACGGCGTGCACCTGAAGGCACAGTATATTCCCATCTGGCTGAATTTCTTGAAAGAACATGCGGTGGAATAAATTTTTTCTTGACTGTGGAACGATGAAAAGCTATCATATAACTAATAAGGTCACATAGGTGTGGGCAGGTAGATGACTATCTGCCTATCTCTATGCGGCGAATATTACAAGTTCACATGTCTATGACACAGGAGGAGAAAAATGAGCGAGAAGACTACACTCGGCGAAAATGGCATTTACGATGCCAGATCCTTGGGCGTGCCCAAGATGCTTCTGCTGGGAGTCCAGCACATGTTCGCAATGTTCGGTGCCACCATTCTGGTGCCCATGCTGACAGGTCTGGACGTTTCCACAACACTGTTATTTGCAGGTCTCGGAACATTATTGTTCCATCTGCTGACCAAGAGAAAGGTACCCGCATTCCTGGGTTCTTCTTTTGCATTCTTAGGCGGTTATGCCGCAATTGCCCCCGTTGCGGACGGCACAGACAATTCCGCACTGCTTCCTTATGCCTGCTTCGGTGTGGCATGCGCGGGTCTGTTGTATCTGGTATTAGCGCTGCTAATTAAAATCTTCGGCACCGGCAAGGTAATGCGTTTCTTCCCGCCCATCGTAACCGGACCTATCATTATTGCCATCGGTCTGACCCTGTCCCAGTCCGCTATTGACAACTGTTCCGCAGACTGGCTGATCGCAGTGGTTGCTATCGCACTGGTAGTAATCTGCAATATCTGGGGTAAGGGAATGGTGAAGATCGTTCCGATTATCATTGGTGTTGTTGGTTCTTATGTACTGGCAGCTATCCTTGGCCGTGTGGATTTTACCTCTGTTGCGGAAGCTTCATGGATCGGACTTCCTATTCACTGGAATGAGACTGCTTTTTGGGCACTGTCCGACGGCAATACATCCCTACTGATTACTTCCGTGATCACCATTATGCCTATTGCACTGGCTACCATGGTAGAGCATATCGGAGATATCTCCGCTATTTCTTCCACAGTTGGTATAAACTATATCAAGGATCCCGGGTTGCATCGTACTCTGTTAGGTGATGGTCTTGCGACCATTATCGCATCTCTGTTTGGTGCTCCTGCGAATACCACTTACGGTGAGAACACCGGTGTCCTGTCTCTGACCAAGGTATTTGATCCCAGAGTCATCCGTATCGCAGCAGGCTTCGCTGTGCTGTTCTCCTTCTCCCCGAAGGTAGCAGCACTTATCGGCTGTATGCCTACAGCTACCTGTGGTGGTGTATCTCTGGTACTGTATGGTATGATTTCTGCAGTCGGTGTTCGTAATATCGTTGAGACTCAGGTGGACTTCACCAAGAGCCGTAATATTATCATAGCTGCCCTGATCCTGGTACTGTCTATCGGTATCAACTACAGTGCAGCAGGCGCTATCGCATTCCACATCGGCGAGATTACTATCAGCCTGTCTGGATTGGCAGTGGGCGCACTGACCGGTATTATCCTGAATGCGATTCTGCCCGGTAAGGACTATAAGTTCGATGAGGAAAAGCCCGATGATACCGGCGTATGCTTCGCAGTAAAGGGTCAGGAGAACTAAGACTTTTTTGGCTGACACCAGCATAAACTGAACAAATAAAGTAAGAAGGAGCATTCATGGCGTGGATGCTCCTTTTTGAATTTCTTACATCTTTTTCATTGCACCATAAATATATTTTTGAGTAGTTGGAGTTTTGAAAGGAGATTTATAGCCGCCGATCAAGGAATAATAGCTTAGTTTCTTTAATAGAACTGTTGCAGAGCCCGAATCAGGAATCAGTA
>CAVFMG010000041.1:0-18755 GCA_963623435.1 Odoribacter splanchnicus | reverse complement strand
GGAGCGGACCTCACCCGGAATATGGTTTTAGGGGATTTTTTCTAGGAAGTTCACAAAGTTTAATGGTTTTCAGCAGTGTATTCTCCAGAACACCCGCAGGGCGAAAGCACTCTTCCGGCACTCCGGTGACGTCGAAGGTCTCTCCGGTGCCGAAGCAGTTCTCCAGTCCGACCTGTACCTGTTCCAGATCACTGAACATGACGATGTAAACCTTTCCCGGCTGAAAATATCCTGTCTCGGAATAGATGCTCAGGTCTAACCACACGTAGTCATCTCCCACCTGGGTCACCGCGCGGAGCAGGTAACGCATGCCGTTTCCTTCCGGATTCCCGCTCACGCACTCTACTATGTGGGTCGTCTGTCCGTCCTCAATATATTCCTTCAGCTCGTCATCGGACATATTCTCTGTCCCTTTCATGCCTTTCAGGCAATAAAGCGGCAGTGCCGTGCCAAGTGCGGCAAATACAACCGCCGGAAGATAACCTCCCGATCCCCATATCATCAGGGCACAGCCCCAGAGAAACAGAAGCAGAAAAGTCATTGCCAGATACTGTGCCAGCCGGGGATTCTGTTCATTCATTTTGTGAGCAAAGAGCATCAGTATCACTCCCACTCCCACCATGATAAGTCCGATTACAATCATCTGATTCACAGTAATTATTCTCCCTCATAAAAAAGCCGGACAGACATCGCTATCCGGCTTAACTTTTTTACAACAATGTATTCAGATCCACAAAAGCACCGCCCTTGATTTCCACGCACTTGTCGCTGTTTAACTGCAGCCACACACTGCAGGCGTTGGGGTTGTACACTCTTTCGTAATTTGCGGAGAACTGCAGGCGCTTTGCCGCATCCATGTAATCAATGATCTCGATGTTGGTGGCATACCAGATATCGTCTCTGCCGCCCATGTATTTACAGAAGTTCTCGATCACATCCCAGTTGTCGTTATTGTCGAACTCATAGCTGTGTCCCCACACATACATCAGCTTCAGGTACTGGCTCTTCTTGAAATTAACGAAAAACTCCGCGTACTCCATCAGCTTCGGATCATTGTGATGGCAGGTAGCATGCCACTCTAACGGATCCTTCGGCAATGCGAAATCCGGAACCGTCTCCACGACTCTGGCATATGCCACACCCAGCTGACGGTACAGCTGCTTGATTTCCTCACTGTAGGAGCCGTTGGGATATGCATGTCCTCTGACGATCTGTCCGGTCCATTTCTCCAGACCCTTCCGGTCTTCCAGCAGTTCCTCCGCCACTTCCACCAGCGGGCATCTCTCGATGGTGGGATGGGTCATGGTATGGGTTGCGATCTCATGCCCGTCATATAATCCCTCCATTTCTTCAAAGGTCATACGTGGCCGCTCTCCGACCTGTCCGTAATTTAGGTTGAAGGTTGCCTTGATTCCGTATTTATTAAAAATACCGATCAGCCGCTTGTCCTGTAACTTACCGTCATCGTAACTCATGGTCAGTGCTTTGGCTTTCCCCTCCGGGAAACAGGTATATACTTTCATTTTTCTCCGTCCTTTTCTATTATAATTTTGGTTTTTATGCATTTCGCCAGATCTAACTCTTTTATTCTTCTGACACAAATGTCAGTATCTTTTCCGTCGCAATATCTCTTTGCTCTTCCGCGGTTATCGACGCTGTGCCGTCACCTTTCTGCGCACCGTAATCCCCGTACTGGGCATGATTTCCGCCCCAGGTCACATATTCTGCGAAGTCTGCCGGCATCAATGCGTGGCTTTCCGTCAGCTTCTCCCGGTTCAGCACCTGATCTTCGCTGCCATACAGGGATAACACCCGTAGATCCGTTCCGGACAGGTCCTTGGTGGAATAGGCTCCCAGAAAGATCAGTCCTTCCAGTTCCCCGCTGTGTGCCGCTGCAAAGGATGCCGCCATGGCACCGCCCATGGAGTGTCCCGCCAGATACCAGTGTTCATAACCGCCCTCTCCGGCTGCTGCCTCCCGCAGCACTTCCTCCGCTTTATTCACACCGAAAATCGCCAAATTTCCCGGCATATGCACCAGATAACAGTCCACGCCGTTTTCCGCCAGTTCTTTTAACAGCGGTGCATAGGCGATATCCTGTACCTTGGCTCCTGGGTAAAAGATCAGCGCAGTATCCTCTCCCGGCCCGTCATACAGATATCCTGTGGAAGTCTTAAGCACTTTCACCGTCGGAGTATCCGCCATGGCACCGTCCCGATTCGTCACATGATAATAATCATTGATATACCGGACGCAGCCACCTACAATCGCCAGAAGCAGAACCGTAACGATAATCGCAATTCTTTTTTTCCTACTCATATACTGCTTTTCCTACTTCAACGTCGCTACACTACGGGCAAAAGAAACGCCATCACAGGTAACGTAACAATACTGATGACCGTAGAGCAGACCACCATCCCCGCCGCCAGGTCTTCATCGTGCCCGAACTGCACGGCAAACACAGAAGTGATTGCCGCACAGGGACAGGCCTCCAGCAAAAGAGCAACCGCGACTACAATTCCGTGCAATGAAAACAAATAGCACAATCCCAGACAACAGGCCGGTGTTACCACCATTCGCAGGAACAACGCCAGTCCATTCTGTCGGTTGAATAATTTCTTCCAGTCCGTCACACCTGCAATCAGCATACCGGTGATCAGCATGGAAATGGGAGTGTTCATATTTCCGATATACGACAGCGGTGACTGAATGACAGAAGGCACCGGGATCCGGCACAGATAGATCACCAGTCCCAGCACTACCGCATACAGCACCGGATTCGTCAGCACTGCTTTTGCCACCTTCTTAAAGTCGGGCTGACCACTTACCACGGCATATCCTATGGTCCATAACAAAATGTTAAACACCGTGACATATACACTGGCATACATCAGACCCTCTTCTCCGAAAATGGCCTGGATCAGGGGGAATCCCATATAAGCCGCATTGGAAAACATGGTTCCGAACCGCAGGATCGGCAGATTCCTGCCGATCCCCGGAATCAGGGCCGTGATCAGAAACGTAATGATGATTCCGACCAGTAGGAACAACGTGCTATAGCCCAGCGCCTTCCCCAGATTCCCTACGATCTCCGGATCAAATTCCATCATATAGGAATTCAGAACCATTGCGGGTACTACCAGCTGGATCAGAAGATTTGACAGTATCTTCTTATTTTCCAGCTGCAAAATTCCTGTCTTTACTACGACAATACCTGTCAATATCAAAATAAATAATACAATTACCTGTTTTGCTGTAATCAATGCCAATTCCATCGTTGTCTCTCCATGCTGCTCCTGTCAGGCTAAAATATCTTCGATCCTTTGTCTCTCTTCTTCACTGAATTCCGTGGCATGTACTGCACCAATATTATCCAGAATCTGGGAAGGTCTGGATGCTCCGATCAGAACACTGGTAATATCTCCATCTCGCAAGATCCATGCCAATGCCATCTGTGCCAGTGTCTGTCCTCTCTCTGCTGCCAGTTCATTCAATGCCCGCACCTTCGTCAATGTCTCTTCCGATACAGCAGCCTCCTTCAGGAATCTTCCATCCGTACGGATACGGCTGTCCTCTGGAATCCCGTGAAGATAACGGTCAGTCAGCAGTCCCTGCGCCAGAGGACAGAAGGTGATAATTCCAATGCCATGTGCTGCTGCATAATCCTTAAGTCCGTCCTTCTCAATGTCCCTTACAAGCATAGAATACTTTCTCTGATTGATAATGAAAGGAGTTCCAAGCTCATGGAACAGTTCTGCTGCCGCAATGGTCTGTTCCTTATTGTAATTGGAGATTCCCACGTACAATGCCTTACCGGATCTGACGATGCCATCCAGTGCCCGCACGGTCTCCTCTAACGGTGTGTTGGGATCCGGTCTGTGATGATAATAGATGTCCACATAATCCAGTCCCATACGTTTCAGGCTCTGATCCAGGCTGGCTACCAGATACTTTTTGCTGCCCCAGTTGCCGTAAGGGCCGGGCCACATATCGTAACCGGCCTTCGTGGAAATGACCAGTTCGTCACGGTACACTCCCAGATCCTTTTTCAGGATACGGCCGAAATTCTCCTCTGCCGCGCCATATATCGGTCCGTAGTTATTTGCCAGATCAAAATGGGTGATACCATGGTCAAAAGCGGTATGACACATGTCCAGCATGTTGTCGAAATTGCTGTTGGAGCCAAAATTATGCCACAATCCCAGAGATACTGCCGGAAGCAGCAGACCGCTGGCTCCGCAACGATTGTACTTCATTTCTTCATATCTTTTTTCGTCTGCCTGATACATATTAATTACCTCCATCTTTTCTATGCCCTGCAACTTTTGTGCCTAAGGCCAAATTTGCGTGTGAAAATGCATTTTTCACTTATAAAATACCTATGGTAGACATTATTATAATTTTTTTGTCGTCCTGTTTCTATGCAAATTTTATAGAATAAAGTGCAATATCTTACTATTTCTTTTTCCGACCCACAATTTTCAGCCGGCTGAAAAACAGATAATACACAATAAATGCGATACTGGTCACGGTCCAGGTCAGCGGATAGCTGAATACGATGGTGATAATATCATTTTTCAAAGGTACGGCTGTCAGGATCCATACCACTCTCAGTACGCAGACACCCAGGCAGCAGATCACCATGGGAATCCAGCTGTCGCCGATGCCTCGCAGGGTACCGGATAAGATTTCGATGGCAATATACGTAAAATACGTAGGCACCAGGAAATGCAGGATCTGCTCTCCGATTGCCACAACCTGCGCATCCGTGGTAAACAGGTTGTAGCAGATTGCCGCATAGTTATAGAGGATCACAGACAACAGTACAGTTGCCACCGCCGTGATTCCCATACAGGTCCGGACACCCTTGTGCACACGATCCATTTTGCCTGCACCGTAATTCTGTCCCACAAAGGTGGTAATAGATATGCCGAACGCATTGACGATCATCCAAAACAGGCTGTCGATCTTACTGTACGCCGTCCATGCCGCTACTGTGTCCGTTCCCAGTGCATTCACACTGGACTGGATCAGTATATTAGAAGAAGTGTACATCACCGACTGCAGTCCTGCCGGAAGCCCAATGCGAATGATCCGCCGGAACATCCGTCCATCAAAACGGATCTTCTTCAGTTCCAGGCGGTGCATGTCTTTCGTCCGCATCAGTACCCATAATACCAGCACAGCACTGAGTGCCTGGGACAGGATCGTCGCCAGTGCAGCTCCCGCCACACCCATGTGCAGTCCGATAACGAATGCAATATCCAGTACAATATTGGTCAGGCAGCTGGCAATCAGGAAATACAGCGGTCTCTTAGAATCACCCACAGCTCGCAGGATACCTGCGCCCATGTTATAGATCAGATTCCCAATGACACCCAGAAAATAGATCCGGATATAGGTCGTCGCAGGTCCTAAGATATCCTCGGGTGTAGACATTGCCCGCAGTGCCCATGGTGCCGCCGTGAACCCTACGATCATCATTCCCACTCCTGCCACCAAACTGAAGGCAATGGATGTGTGTACAGCATAGCCTACCATTTCGGCACGTTTTGCACCATAATGCTGGGAGATAATGACTGTGGCACCGCTGGACAGTCCCACAAAGAATCCCACCAACAGCTGAATCAATGTACCGGTACCGCCACCCACTGCTGACAAAGCCTCTTTTCCGACAAAGCGCCCTACGATCACGGCATCAGCTGCGTTATATAATTGCTGAAAAAAAGTCCCGAATAAAATCGGAAAAAAGAACAGAAGCAACTGTTGCCAGATGACTCCCGTTACGATCTTGTTCTCTTTCTCTGTGTTTTTTTCCGTCTGTTCCTGTATCTCTTTTGTATTTGCTTCCATGTGATAGTACTTCCCTCTGAAAATCTGTAATGCTACGTTGATAGTAGCATTTCCACCATTCCTTTTCAAGAGGGCGGCCATCTTGTTTAAAATGCCTTTTTATAAATAGACATTCCATCAATATCCTCCCAGTAGACATACTTATATTGATCATTCACTTGATCCAGCAATTCGTTTTGGCGTCCCTCCGGGACCACAAGAATGCTGTTTAAGTCCTGAATATCCGAAACTTCTATTTTATTTACGCAGTCAAAATCCCAGATTGTATCGTTTATAGAATAATATGTTACCGTAGGATAATCCGAATCATATACTCTTATCATCTCAGCCCATTCTGAGGAATCATATACTACAATCAGTTCTGCCTCCTGCTCTTTCGCAGCATCCAAAATTTTCTCACAAGTCTCCTTATTATAATTATTGACATAAATCGTCTGAACCGCACCGCATGCTTCCCGTTGTATAAATATATTCAACAGTAAAAGAACGCCTATTAAAAGTATATTTACTATCTCCTCCGTATCATACGAAGAATACCGGATCACTGTAGCCAATATCAGAGGAATGAAGCCTATCAGCAAATATCTTGATGTAGAACTCGTCAATAGCGTCACTAAATAGTCGCAAATGAAAATAGAGATCAGTTCACTTTTCAAAAGAGTGGTGTCGCTTATTATTTCAACCTTCGTTGTTTTTGACCGGATCAGCTTATCCAGACAAAGAAACTTATTGAGATCAGGTACAGTAAAAATTAATATAAACGCAAAAATAATACACTTAAGCAACGAAACACAGCCCTGTACCGAAAGAACCGGCACACTGCCAGAAGGTATAACCTGCATTATACTCAGCAAATTCAAATTGTTTTCGCTAAAAGCTCCGGACATTCCATCTAGGTTGCGCAATAACATTCCATCCGCATTAGATGCCACACCACACACTCTGTGCATCAAATACGCACCGATCACCACGATCATAGTACTTATAAATAAGGCGCCTTCTTTTTTCGATGGAAGTTCTTTTTTTACAAACACATAAAATATCCGGCATGCAAAAATCGGCAGTATTCCGCATACAAATACAAATATACTGCTGGCGCTTATTGTCAGAAAAACGAGAATTTCCGTAAACACAAATAAAATCACATATAAAAAAGTATGTTGTTTTTTGGGGGTATAATGAAATAATGCAAGCAACGCAATCGGGGTTAACACTTTATAAATATATTGTGCGCCGCTGTAGAATAGCATATTTGTATAATTCAGCATCCCCCAGGAATAGGGAACCAAAATTATAGCAAGTGCCAAAAATATATATCTATCGGGTATATTCACCGACTTCATCAAAATCCGGATAATCGCTGAAAATATGACAATATTTATAACATTTGCTATTGCAAATGACAAAATAATATTTCCCGTTATTCCATAGATCGGCATAGCCAGTATCGAGCTGCAATCCCACTCTCCTGTTGTCATGTATGTCCAATCCGGAATGATCAGTGATTTATTTTCCCACATTTTTATGGTGTGATACATTAATTTTGCTGAATCCTGATCAAACACATAATTTGTAGCAAAATTATAATAAATAAGACCAGCGATTTCTATTAGAACCAATCCCAAAAAAGCATACGTTATTATCTTCTTTAAGTTCCATGCTGTTTTGTTTTTCATTTGTATTATATCCTCTGTCTTCTAATTACCTTACCACACCCCATTTTCTACACCTGAAGCTTGGCATATTACATATTTCACAAATGAAATAATCTATCGGAAGTATAGCATAGAAAAGAATATTTCACAACAAACAGATTTACAGACATCCACAGTTCAGGGCAGGAAAATCCCCGGGTGGTGGAAGCACCCGGGGTCCTTGTCTGCACCCGGATGAGTCGCAGCATCCGGGCACAGCACTCTGTATATACCAAATTGAGGGATTAGATAAAAGCTAAGTTAAAGCTACTCCACATCTTGCAGAGCTGCGAAGTCTTCTTCACCGGTACGAACCTTTACTACCTTGTCTACGTTGTACACGAAGATCTTGCCATCACCGATATGTCCGGTATAGAGAGCCTTCTTGGCAACTTCGATCACCGTTTCCACAGGAATCTTGCTGACAACGACTTCTACCTTTACCTTGGGAAGCAGGGTCGCATCCATTTCAACTCCACGATACATCTCTCCGGCACCCTTCTGGACACCACAGCCCATAACCTGTGTCATGGTCATACCGGTTACACCCAGATCATTCAGTGCCTTCTTCAGGACTTCAAATCTAGCCAGCTTTGCAATAATAACTACCTTGTAGATACCGGTTGCTGTTGCTAAAGGAGTACTTGCCACCTTGACAGAGGCATCCTTCTGGAATTCGGTTGCCTTCTCATATTCAGATACACCCAGATCGGTGTTCTCATTGACATCCATAGTCATTGTACTGGTGTCCATAATACTGAATCCTGCATATGCGGAAGGAAGGCCATGCTCGCATGCATCCAGACCGATGATTTCTTCTTCCTGAGATACACGAAGTCCGAAGATCTTCTTAATTACCAGGAATGCAATAGTAATGGTAACAGCAGTCCATGCTGCAGTTGTGATCAAACCTAACAGCTGAATTCCTAACTGATGGAAACCGCCGCCGTAGAAAAGTCCCTTGCCCGCGATCTGGTTTGCGCCAAAGTTGACACCGTCTCCGATTCCTCTTGCAAATGCAGGAGCAGTATCGGTAGCGAAAAGTCCTACGGCGATAGTACCCCAGATACCGTTCAGGCAATGTACTGCGACAGCACCTACAGGGTCATCTACACGAAGCTTATTGTCTAAGAGCCATACACCAAATACTACTAACAGACCGGACACAGCACCGATCACGATGGAACCGAAAGCATCTACTACATCACAGGGAGCTGTGATTGCTACCAGGCCTGCCAGAGACGCATTCAGGCACATGGATACATCGGGCTTACCATACTTGATCCAGGTAAAGATCATACATACTACAGTTGCTACGGAAGGAGCAATTGTTGTGGTTACAAATACTGCACCCAGCTCATCGATAGAGGTTGCTGCTGCACCGTTGAAACCGTACCAGCCAAGCCACAGAATAAATACACCGAGGCAGCCGATGGGAAGGTTATGTCCGGGGAATGCATTTACTTTGGTAACCTTGCCGTCCTTGTCCTTTACGAACTTACCAATACGGGGGCCAACCATTGCTGCACCGATCAGTGCGCAGATACCACCGACCATGTGAATGCAGTTAGAACCGGCAAAATCATGGAAGCCCATCTGTGCCAGCCAGCCGCCGCCCCAGGTCCAGTGTGCCTCAATGGGATAGATCACTGCGGAAATGATTCCGGAATACACACAATAGGACAGGAACTTTGTTCTCTCTGCCATAGCACCGGAAACGATGGTAGCCGTGGTAGCACAGAATACTAAGTTAAATACGAAGTTGGACCAGTCAAAATTTGCATAATTTGTAAAAATGTCAAATCCGGGTTTTCCAATAAACCCAATCAGGTCTTCACCCAGGAACAGTCCAAAACCGATCAGGATGAACATTACAGTACCGATACAGAAATCCATCAGGTTCTTCATCAGGATATTACCGGCATTCTTGGCTCTGGTAAATCCTGTCTCCACCATGGCGAATCCGGCCTGCATCCAGAATACAAATGCTGCACCGATCAGGAACCAGACGCCGTACACTTCACCAGTGATTGCGCTCATAATTTCTTCTGTCATAACATTTTCCTCCTCACTCTTAGTGAAATATCTTCCACAATACTTCACCTGTGTAAAAAAATATGCGATACTATGGTCTTATCCTTCGAAGCCCCATTGCATCGCATCCTTTGGGTATAGCAGTTAAACTGTTTTCCACATACCCTTACGCTATTTTTGTCCGGCCACGCACGTTGTGATACTGCCATACATACACAGGATATGCATCCCGGTATGATTAGCGGTCGTCAAGTGACCATTCGTGCCGGCACGATGTTCACTTTCCTCGTCGCCATAACAAAAAAGGCACTACAGTTTTAACCTGTAGCGCCTTTGCTATGGTGAGAGTATAGCACCGTGGTTTTAGAGTGTCAACCCATTTTTTATAATTTCTTTATATTTTATTTACAGTTCAGCAAAAGCCGTTCATATTGGATTCCTTCCCATGTCACCCGATCCTGCCTGTGAAATCCCAGTTTTTGCGCCAGTCGGAGAGACACCCGGTTCTCCGGCATCACCAGCATCTGTACTCTCTCAAACCCCAATTCTTCTCTGCCGTATTGTAACAATGCCCCGCACACTTCCGTGGCATATCCCTGTCTCTGCCACGGAACACCGATGAGGAAACCCAGTTCCGGATCCTCGCAACCCTCACGGTTAGAGAAACCTGCCCTGCCGATCACCTGCCCGGTGGCTTTGTCACAGACCGTCCATACTCCGTAATTGTAAAAGTAATACATATTTTCCGTATAATCTTTCAGATAAGCTTCCTCCTGTGCCCGCTCCGGGTACAATCCCTCCGTGTACCGCGTCACGGAAGGCTCCTCATAGATCTCATAGAAAGCATCCAGATCCTCCCCACCGGTCTCCCTGACCAGACAGCGGTCTGTGGCCAGAATATCCCACGGGATCCCCACATATCTGCGGTAGACCTTCTCCAGATAATCAAAGTCTAATTCACCAAGATTCTCGCAGGCATATCGGACACCGGAGAAGTCCTGATCTCTGTTATTATCATGAAGCCACGCCAACACAGGGCGTCCCTGACGGAGCAGCTCCTGTGCCCGTTTCCCCTGATCGGTAATCCAGAGTATGCCTCCTCTATCTGTTTGCAGATCTTGTTGCATGTTATCCGATAGAACAATATCATTTTTTGTGAACCTTGGAATTGTCTTTGGATCAACTTTTGTATCAAACAGGATCTGCTGTAAAAAATACATCCGCACTAATTCTCCTCTTTACCTTTCACCGAGATAATGGTTATAATGTAACTGTCTATTCAGAAAAGGGTAACTCTAAATAGTTACCATACATTATACACAAGGTTCTGACAGAAAGGAAACTATTATGGCAAAAAATCCTATTGTTACAATTACCATGAAAGACGGCAGTGTGATCAAATGTGAACTTTATCCTGAAGTTGCACCCGAATCCGTCAACAATTTCATCAGTCTGATCAACAAGCATTTTTACGATGGTCTGATCTTCCACCGCGTTATCCGCGGTTTCATGATTCAGGGCGGATGTCCCGACGGCACCGGAATGGGCGGCCCCGGCTACAGCATCAAGGGTGAATTCGCTGCCAACGGCATCCCCAACGATCTGAAGCACACCGAAGGTGTTCTGTCCATGGCAAGAGCCATGCATCCCGATTCCGCAGGAAGCCAGTTCTTCATCATGCACAAGACCAGTCCTCATCTGGATGGCTCCTACGCCGCTTTCGGTAAAGTCATCGAGGGCATGGATGTAGTCAACAAGATTGCTGAGACCCGCACCGATTACAGCGATCGTCCCCTGGAGGATCAGGTAATGGCAAGCGTTACCGTAGATACTTTCGGTGAGACCTATCCCGAGCCCAACAAACTGGACAGATAAAAAGAGTTGTTCATAGTTTGTTTACAAATCCTTCAAGGAATCTTCAATTCCACAACACGTTTTGGACATTTCTGTTTCATATACTATAACCATAGAAACAAACAAAACAACAACTTAACACACAACAGTTTCTTGTTTAAAAAACTTTTTCATAATAAATGCCAAGGATCAGAATCCTTGGCATCCTCCCTTTCTAGGGATAAAATTACAGCTATCGCGGTAGAACACTACGCCGGATAGTTATTTTTTTGCAAAAAAAGATCTCCCGCATCGCTGCGAGAGATCTTTGTATTTTATCTCAGAATTATTCAGCCTTACCAACAGATCCGAACAGTTCCATCTTCTCCTTAACAGTAGCCTTGATAGCTTCTGCGCCGGGAGCCAGGAGCTTACGAGGGTCAAAGCCCTTGCCTTCCAGATCCTTACCAGCCTCGATGTACTTACGGGTAGCATCAGCAAATGCCAGCTGGCACTCGGTGTTAACGTTGATCTTGGATACACCAAGATCAATAGCTTTCTTGATCTGATCTGCAGGGATTCCGGTACCACCGTGCAGAACCAGAGGAAGCTCACCGGTCAGCTCCTGTACAGCTGCCAGAGTCTCGAAGCTTAAGCCCTTCCAGTTAGTGGGGTATTTGCCATGGATGTTACCGATACCTGCTGCCAGGAAGTCAACACCCAGATCAGCGATAGATTTGCACTCCTTAGGATCAGCGCATTCGCCCATACCGATAACGCCGTCTTCTTCACCACCGATGGAACCAACTTCTGCCTCGATGGAAAGTCCCTTGCCATGAGCAGCCTTAACCAGCTCAGTGGTCTTCTCTACATTCTCAGCGATAGGATAGTGAGAACCATCAAACATGATGGAAGAGAAACCAGCTTCGATACACTTATAACAGCCCTCGAAAGAGCCATGATCCAGATGCAGCGCAACGGGAACATCAATGTCCAGATCCTTTAACAGTCCGTTTACCATACCAACGACTACATCATAACCGCCCATGTATTTGCCGGCACCCTCGGATACACCCAGAATAACAGGGGAACGAAGTTCCTTAGCGGTGAGCAGAATGGACTTTGTCCACTCCAGATTGTTGATGTTGAACTGACCTACTGCATAGTGGCCTGCTTTTGCTTTTTTGAGCATTTCTGTTGCGGATACTAACATTTTAATACCTCCATTTTATATACTCATTCTTGTTACGATATACGAAATGTTATACGTTAATAATCTATTCCTTACATGCAAGCATGTCGAATCAGCTTATTTTATTTACAGCATTCCGAATAATCACTTTGTGACTATCCAAACTATAGCACATCTTTTAAAAAAAGGGAACAGCTTATTGTTAAATTTTTACCAAATTTTTCATTTTATAATGTTTACTGTTCCACCCGGATATCCATACCCTTACAGATGTTCTCAATTACAACCTTGGTATGGGTTCCACCGTATTCTCCGTCCAGCGTCCAGGGCAGGGGCTCCACAGATGTGATCTCCAGCTTTGAAGTCCGGAAACAGTACATGGCATCCGTATCAATATCTCGGTTCAGCAGGGATACCATAACATTGTTCAACTCCATGGGGTTCTTCGGGCGTTTGATCAACGTCACTTCAAATACGCCGTCATCCAGCTTGACATTTTTGCCGGTGATCCGCTTGAATCCACCTACGGACACAGAGTTCGTTATCATGCCGAAGATAAAATCGTCCTCAATGGTCGTATCATCATAGGTGATCCGCATAGGATAGGACCGGATGGCAGACAGGCGCTTCATACCCTCCAGCAGATACGCCATATGTCCCAGCACGTTTTTCATATCCTGTCCGGTCTCATAAGAGACATCCGTGAACAATCCAAACGCCGCGATATAGACAAATACATCCTCGTTAAAGGCTCCCACATCGCAGGCAAAATCATTCCCGTTTACGATATTTTCCGCAGCCCGCACCATATTTTTCGGCAATCCCAGACTTCCCCCAAAGTCATTGGTGCTTCCTGCCGGAATATAACCGATGGGCGTGCGGAAGCCGCTGTGGATCATGCCGGTGACCACTTCATCCAGGGTGCCGTCACCGCCGCTGCAGACTACGATATCGTAATCCTTGTCACGTGTCATGGTCTTCTCCATGGCATCCTCGCTCTTCTGCGTAGGATAAATGGTGATCTCATAGCCGCCACGGGTAAATACATCCAGAATATCAGACAGTTTATTTCGGATCTGTGCCTTTCCGGCTTTCGGATTATAGATAAATAACATCTTCTTCATACTATTACCCTTGTTTCCCAATTTTTTCACTTTTTGGAGTTGCATTCACAATACCGCCTCTGCGAAGCTTGCTTTTTACTCTTAATAGTTACAAAACGGAGCTAACAGAATTCTCCATCAGCCCCGCTTCTCGTCGTGTTATGTTCTTAAGCTACCTGACCGCTTAAAAACTTCTCAATGTTGTCCACAGCGGTCTGCTCATCTGCACCCTCTGCAGCTACCGTAAGCTTTTCGCCTGCGCAAAGTCCCAGACTCATCATGCCCATAATGCTCTTGGCATTGATTCGCTTATCGTCTACCTCAATGTAAATGTTGCTTTCGTACTTGCTGGCTTCCTGTACTAACAGTGCCACCGGTCTCGCGTCCAAACCGTCTTCCAGTTTGACCGTAATGCTCCTTTTTGTCATAATTTTCCTCCTCTTTTACGTCCTGATTCTATCTGCTAATTCACTGAGTTTGCGTAATCTGTGGTTCACACCGGACTTACCCACGGGCGGATCCAGGTATTCTCCCAGTTCCTTCAATGGGGCATCCGGATTCTCCAGTCTGACTTCCGCCATCTGGCTTAAGGGTTCCGGCAGATTCTCCAGTCCGTAGTGATCCCGGATATAAATAATATCCTCTATCTGTCTGGTCGCCGCATTTACAGTCTTCGTAATGTTGGCGGTCTCACAGTTCACCCTTCGATTTACGGAATTGCGCATTTCCTTTACAATTCTTAAATTTTCCAGCTTCATTAAGGCAATTGGCGCCTCGCATACATTCAGAAGATCCACAATACCGGATCCTTCCTTCAGATAGACAACGTAATACTTCTTCCGAAGCACAATCTTGGCTTCTATGTTAAATCCCTGTATCACACTCTGTAGTTGTCTCGCTTTGTCCTCATCGGTGCATACAAATTCCAGGTGATAACTCTTCTGCGGATCGCTCATAGAACCAATGCAGAGAAAAGCTCCTCTTAAAAATGCTCTTTGACAGCAGGAATTTTTAATCAGCAGGGGGCTTACAGGCTCCGACAGATCACCGATCTTGTCGATCACACTGTGCATTTGTTCCTCGCAGATTTTAACATCAGTATCTATATTATATGTTTTTTTCAATAATGTAAAGCCTTTTCTGACAACCGCCTCGTTTTCCGTTTGGAAACCGATCATAAAATCACCCTCCGCAGAGCGTCCGTATTGTCCGCTAAAATGCATGAGAGCCGCCAGTTCCGCGATCTGACAATGTCTCGCCGGACTGATATGCTTCGCCAGTTCTTCCTTTACCTCGCTCGAAAATGACATGTTAGATTCCTTCTCGGGGCACATCACGGTGGTATAATTTAATGCCGTAATGACCTTCTGCCTTCATACGTTCGTACAATTTATTTGCCAGCGTAACGCTTCTGTGTTTGCCGCCGGTACAGCCGATAGCAATCACCAGGCGGTACTTTCCTTCTTTGATATAATTCGGAATCAGGAACTGAATCATATCTGTCAGCTTGTCCAGGAAGATTCCGGTCTCCGGGAAACTGCACACATAATCCTGCACCTCTTTGTCGTTACCGGTCTTCGGTTTCAAATCTTCTATATAATAAGGATTCGGCAGGAATCTTACATCAAAGACCAGATCCGCATCCGCGGGGATTCCGTGCTTGAATCCAAAGGACATGACCGTTACCATAAGACTATTGTATTCTTCGTTCTGTACAAAAATACGGTCCAGCTCTTCTTTCAATTCTCTAACTAACAGGTTGGAGGTATCAATGACGTAATCCGAGTTCTTCCGGATCGTGTCTAAGATCTTACGTTCCTTGTGAATGCCGTCCTCCACTCTGCCATCTGCGGCAAGAGGGTGCACACGTCTGGTCTCCTTGTACCGTTTTATCAGAGCAGCATCATCGGAGTCCATAAACAAAATCTCGAATTTGTAGCCTTTTTCCTTTAATTGTTCCAAAATACGGGTGGCATCCGTGAAATTCTGGTCCGCACGGACATCCAGTCCCAATGCGACCTTACTGATCTCACTGCCGGGCATGGCGATCAGCTCCACAAACTTTTCCACCAAAGATACCGGCAGATTATCCACACAGTAAAATCCCGCATCTTCCAAAAGCTTTAATGCGGTTCTTTTTCCACCACCGCTCATACCTGTTACTACTACAAATCTCATATGCACCTCTCGCCTGTAAATGATTAGTCACTTATAAAGACTTGATCTCCGGCTCCAGATCCACGTGAAAACAATCTTTCACTCTTCTCTGAACCTCCCAGATCACATCTTTTACATCTTCTGCGGTAGCATTGCCAGTGTTGATAATAAATCCGCAATGCTTCTCCGACACTTTGGCTCCTCCCACGGAATATCCGCGGAGTCCTGCCTCCATGATCAATTGTCCGGCAAAATGTCCCTCGGGACGTTTGAACGTACTTCCGGCGCTGGGATATTCCAACGGCTGTTTCTCTCTGCGCCGCATCGCCAGTTCTTCCATTTTCGCCGCAATCTGTTCCGGATCTCCGGGTTGTAGCCGAAAAGTCACTTTTGTGACTACAAAGGGCTGGTTCTGAATCACACTGGTACGATAACCGTATTCCATGGTGCTGTTGTCCAGTTCCATGATCTCGCCGTTATGGTTGACTACTGTGACGGTGGTCACGACCTGGCTCATCTCTCCGCCGTAGGCTCCGGCATTCATCACGGCTCCGCCGCCGACAGTACCGGGAATCCCCGCTGCGAATTCCAGACCGGTCAGACCGTTGTCTTTCGCCGTCTTTGCCACCTGGCTCATGAGGGCTCCCGCCTCTGCCTCCAGGTAATCGCCTTTCACTTCGATCCTGCTCATATACTTTCCGATTACCAGTACGATGCCACGGTAACCGTCATCATCAACCAACAGATTGCTTCCGTTGCCGATCACAACATAGGGAACATCCACCAGTAGTAAATATTTCTGTATCCTGCAGAGCTGATCTTCGTTTTCCAGATAGATCAGGCAGTCCGCCGGTCCGCCAATGCGGAAGGTTGTATGCAATTTCATGGGTTCCTGAAACAGGATTCTCTCTGCGGGTACGATCTCTTTTAATGCTTCTATCACTGCTGCACTTATCATATTAGGCCGCTCTTTCTTTTTATTATAGTTATTCCAAACCGACCTACTTTAATACCAGTGCTGCTGCGCCGTAGATTCCGGCATCATTTCCCAGCGTTGCCAGGGCGAATTTCGCCTGCTTGCAGGGTCCGAAAGCACATCTCTTATAAGAAGGCTCTATGTATTTGAATAAAATATCTCCGGCTTTGGATACACCGCCGCCGATAACGAAGATTTGGGGATCCACTACATTTGCCACTGCGGCAAGTCCCTTGCCCAGATATTCGCCGAACTGCTCTACGATCTCAATGGCTACTTTGTCCCCAGCCTTGGCTGCATCAAATACAGTTTTCGCAGAGATCTCACCACCGCGAAGGATGCTTTCTGCATCATCCTTCGCCAGGCGTCTGTTCGCCAGACGGGTTATTCCGGTAGCGGATGCGTACTGCTCCAGACAGCCCTTGTTCTTGCAGCCGCAGACCTCTGTCTCATTGTCCTCGATATGGATATGGCCGATCTCACCACCGGCACCGTTGGCACCGGTCAGGATCTTTCCATCGACGATGATACCGCCGCCGACACCGGTTCCCAAGGTAACGGCTACCAGACTGGAATGGCCTTTTCCGCCGCCCTGCCACATTTCGCCCAGGGCTGCCACATTGGCATCGTTACCTGCCTTCACGGTGACGGGCAGATCCAGTTCTTTTTTCAAGGTCTCGGCCAGATCAAAAGGTCCCCATCCGATATTGACTGCACCGTTGACCATGAAACCGTCGGCATTTACCGCACCGGGAGCGCCGATTCCCACGCCCACCAGCTCTGCTGCGGTAATGTTTTTTTCCTGCATTTTATTTTTAATGGATGCTGCGATATCCGGCAGTACTTTCTCTCCGCCGTTATCCTTGACAGTGAGGACCTCCCACTTATCCAGCACCTGTCCTTCTTCATTGAAAAGTCCTAATTTAACTGTAGTTCCTCCCACGTCTACCCCAAATGCATATTTACTCATCGTCCTCGTCCTCCTCTCGTCTTTTTGCCAGAGAGTTCTGTACACGGGTGTACAGTTCCTTCGCTGCATTGTAACCCATCTTCTTCTGACGGTGGTTAACAGCTGCGGTCTCGCAGATGACTGCCAGATTACGTCCGGGACGGATCGGAATGTTATGACATACCACCTTATTCCCCAGATATTCGGTATAATTTTCTTCCAGTCCCAGTCTGTCGTACTCTTTGTCCTTATCCCAGTCTTCCAGGCGGATGACCAGATCAATGTTTGCAGTCTCTCTTACAGAGGAAGCACCGAACAGTGCCTTGACATCCACGATACCGATACCGCGCAGTTCGATGAAATGCTTCGTGATATCCGGTGCAGTACCTACCAGAGTATCATCGCTTACCTTACGAAGCTCTACCACATCATCGGTTACCAGACGATGTCCTCTCTTGATCAGTTCCAGGGCTGCCTCGGACTTACCGATGCCGCTCTCACCGGTGATCAGGACACCTTCACCATAGACATCCACCAGTACGCCATGTACGGAGATGCAGGGAGCCAGCTTGACATTCAGCCAACGAATGATCTCCGACATAAATGCAGAAGTGGATTTCTTCGTAGACAGTACCGGAATCTGGTGTCGAATCGCAGTCTCCATAAAAATAGGATCCGGCTTCAGATCACGGCTGAACACGATACAGGGAATGTCGTATGCCATCAGCTTCTCATAAGCTTCCTTACGGGTCTCATCCGTCATGCCTTCCATATAAGTATATTCCACAAATCCGATGATCTGCAGTCGGGTGGCATCAAAATGCTCGAAATATCCGGCTAACTGCAGTGCCGGACGGTTGATATCCGGCTGTGTGATCTTCACATGCTTCACATCAATCTCCGGTGTGAGATTTTCCAGTTTCATTTTCTCAATAACGCGGGTCAAACTTACACTTGCCATACT
>CAVFMG010000040.1:1779-19019 GCA_963623435.1 Odoribacter splanchnicus | reverse complement strand
AAATAGCCTTAAATTCTACAAATTTAGTGCGAATTATTTTTACCTTTTAATACTGTACCCGTATTGTTGTTCCCTTGCCGGGTTCGCTCTCGAGCTGCAGCTTAGCGTGGCTCTTGGCGATGATGTGTTTTACGATGGCAAGTCCCAGTCCGGTGCCGCCGGTGGACTTGGAGCGGCTCTTGTCGACGCGGTAGAAGCGCTCGAAGATTCTCTCCTGATGCTCCTTGGAGATGCCGATACCGGTATCTTTTACCACGAGGCAGGTATGTCCCTCTCCGGAATAGGTCTGCACATCCACGCTGCCTCCCGGGTTGTTATAGCGGATGGCATTATCGCACAGGTTATACAGCAGTTCTTCCATCATCTGTCTGTTGGCGGTCACATAGCATTCCGTACCGGTCAGCTTAATGGTCACGTTGTGTCTTTCCGCACTCATGGACAGCATTTCCACGCAGTTTTTCGCCATCTCATGGAGATTCAGCTGCTCGGTATCGGCTTCCACTTCGGTGCTGTCTAACTCCGACAGCCGGATAATATCGTTAATTAAGGTAAGCAGTCTGTTGGCACTATTATGGATACCGTGGGCAAAACGCACGGTATCCTGCTCGGAGGCCATGCCGGTCTCGATCAGCTCTGCATAACCGGAGATAGATGTCAGGGGAGTCTTTAACTCATGGGACACATTGGCACTGAATTCCTGCCGCATTCTGGCATTTTTCATAATATCCTCATGCTGCTTGCGGATCATTGCCATGAAAGGAATCAGTTCCTCATAGGTCTGCATCTCCGTGCATTCCCCGATGTTCTGTGCTAGCTTCTCGATGGGAGCGACAAGCTTTGTGGTCAGCATTCTTGCCGCCACCATGCACAGCACCATCAGCACAATAAAGATTCCCACCATTATAGGCAATGCCTGGCTGAAGATACTGTAAATGCTCCTGGCATCCTTGGACAAACGTAACACACTGCCATCCTCCAGCCGGATCGCATAGTAAAAGGTGGATCGGGACAGGGTCTCAGAATTCCGGACCGCTTCTCCCTCTCCGTCCCGCATTGCCTCCTGGATCTCCGGGCGGGATGCATGGTTTCCCATTGCCACAGAATCTGCTTCATTATCATATAGTACCTGTCCGTCACTGTCGATCAGTGTAAGTCGCAGGTCTGATTCCATCGGTGCTACATTTTCCTCAATTTCTTCTACCGATGAGCAGCTTTTCAGCAGAGTCCCATAGCTTTTCAGATCCTCCAATACCTGCCTGCGAAACAGGTCGTAATACACGACGGTGATCAGTACCATGGTAAGCAGGATCGTCACTGTGGCTATGAGAAGCATCATTTTGTTGATTTTCTTCTTCATCTTCAATTACGCTTTCTCACCATTCATAATATATCCCACATTACGCACGGTCTTGATCAGGCTGCCCTCTTCCTTAAGCTTCTGTCTGAGCGTCTTGATGTGCATGTCCAGTGTACGGGATTCTCCTTCGAAATCAATTCCCCAGACGCGGTCTAAGATCAGCTCTCTGGTGGTCACGATACCGGCATTGGTCATCAGAAGTTTTAACAGTTCATATTCCTTGTAAGTTAATTCCACCGGCTCCTTGTTTACCATTACAGAATGCTTTTCTCGGTCCAGAACGATGTTGCCCAGTTTCAGTACCTTGTCCTTTTCCTGGGTCTTCTGACTGCGCCGCAGCATTGCCTTCACCCGGGAGATGAGTTCCATAACGCCGAAGGGCTTCGTGATATAATCATCTGCTCCCAGATCCAGACCTTTCACCTTATCAATCTCCGTAGTTTTTGCTGTGACCATGATCACCGGCACAAGTACGGTGTCCTGCCTGGTACGCAGCTTTTTCACGATGCTCAGTCCGTCCTCATCCGGCAGCATGATGTCTAATAAAATCAGATCCGGCGTGTTTTCGTTCAGTGCCTCATAGAAATCCGTGGCAGAGTCAAAGCCTTTTACCTCATAGCCCACATTCGCCAGGGCAAAGGTCTCGATCTCCTGAATATTTTTATCGTCCTCTACTACATAGATTAAAGCCATCACAGCACTCCTCTCCGACGGTGCTTTCTCTTCTTTACTTCTTAACTATACCCCTGTGAATCCTCACTCTGCAAGTGCTTTCGCATTCTTTTCGGCAATGCGTTCCTGCTTCGTGGGCGGTAACTGGTATTTCTCACGGCATGCCATCACTTTACTTTGGAAATCCTGGTTGTCTTCCTGACGCAGTTCATCCAGATAGGCGTGTGTATCAAATTCGTCCTCATTCACCTGTACCAGGCAGACAGCAACGTTGGAGCAGTGGTCGCTGACACGCTCAAAATTCGTAATGACATCGGATAAAACGAACCCCAGCTCAATAGTACATTTTCCCTTCCGGAGTCTGCGCACATGGCGCTGCTTCACATCCAGGCTCAGTCCGTCGATGACTTCCTCCAAAGGCTCCACTTGTCTTGCCAGATTCAGATCTCCATTCTTAAAACTGGTCATGGTAAGATCCAGTACATCATGCACCGCTCTCTCGAATACTTTCAGTTCTTCCTGTGCCTTCTCGGAGAATACCAGCTGCTTGTCATGCATCTCCTGTGCCGCTTCCTTAATATTACGGGCATGATCGGAAATTCTCTCAAAATCACCGATACAATGCAGGATCGTATTCAGTGTCTCACTATCCTTATTGGATAGCTGTTTGGAGCTTAACTTCACAAGATAAGTTCCCAGTTCATCCTCAAAACGGTCCACATCCGTCTCCATCTGTGCTACCTGTTCCGCTTTCGCTGCATCATAATTCTGTAGCAGTTCCATGGCCAGATCCATAGCTTCCTTGGACTTATCCGCCATAACAGCCGCTACCTGTCTGCTCTGCTCCACCGCATAAGCCGGCTTCTCCAGAAAACGAACATCCAGTAAGCTAAGGGTCTTATCGGTCTCGGACATTTCCTTGGTATCCTCATGGGCAGGCAATGTCAGGCAGGCCAGCTTCACCAGTCCGTTAGAGAATGGAAGCAATACCACTGTAGCTGCGATATTGAAACTGCTGTGCACTACTGCGATGCCGAAGGGTGTTGCCACCTCTCCCAGAAACGCAAAGGGATGAATCGCATTGATCGTATAGAAAATTCCTAAAAACAGGATCGTTCCGATAATATTAAAATACAGATGGATCAGTGCAGCACGCTTCGCATTGCGGGAAGCACCAATACTGGAGATCATTGCAGTCACACAGGTACCGATATTTTGGCCCATGATAATAGGAACCGCCGCGCCGAAGCTGACAGCACCGGTCATACACAGTGCCTGCAAAATGCCAACAGATGCAGAAGAAGACTGAATCACTGCTGTCAGAATCAGACCAGCGAGAACACCAAACAGAGGGTTTTGGAATTTTACCAGCAATGATGTAAATTCCGGTACCTCTGCCAACGGGGATACTGCTGAGCTCATAGTATCCATACCGAACATCAGCACTGCAAATCCTACCAGGATGGTTGCCGCATTTTTCAGTTTATCTTTATGGGAAAACAACAAAATACCAACGCCCACGATCGCAAGGATCGGTGAAAAGGAGCTGGGTTTGAGCATGCGGATCCAGAAAGCATCGCTCTCAATACCAGCCAGACTTAAGATCCAGGAGGTCACCGTAGTACCGATGTTGGCACCCATGATGATACCTACTGCCTGCTTCAGACTCATAATACCGGAATTAACAAAACCTACCACCATAACCGTGGTTGCAGATGAGGACTGTATCACACCCGTGACCACAGCTCCCATAAGCACTGCCTTTAACGGGTTACTGGTCAGCTTTTCCAAAATACGCTCCAACCGTCCGCCGGATGCCCTGGACAATCCGTCTCCCAACAGATTCATTCCATACAGAAACAGTGCAAGTCCTCCTACCATCGTCAGAAAATCAAAAAAACTCATACTCTAATCCTCTCATTTACATAAAGCTTTACATTCACAGTTTCTATCTTCAATTTATCTTGCTTATGTAAAATGTGTTACCAATGAATGTAAAATTTATGTAAAGTTGTAACTATGTAGAGCAAAAGTAAAGCCTCGCAGAGGCGATTTTGCGAATTAAGGCTCTGCATAGTTACAGAGATTCTAGTACAGTTTTACGCCTTCCATGTCTCCGGTCATACGGAAAATCGCCCACTCTGCGATATTTACGGCATGGTCGCCCACCTTTTCGAGATACTTCGCCATCATCAGGTAATCCACCACGCGGTCAGCGTCCAGATTCTGTTCCCGGATCGCCTGCATCATCTCTGTTTTTATATCATTGAAGAGATCATCCACCACATCGTCATGCTCCACAACTATTCGCGCGTTTGCCTCGTCTCCCTCTACGAAAGCTTCCACGGAATTGTGTATCATATCTTTCGATTCTTCCATCATCGCCAAAAGAAGCTTCTCGTATCTTCCGTCGGAATTCATATTTCCCATGCGTTGATACAGTTCCACGATATCCGCCACATGATCACCGATCCGTTCAATGTCTGTGACGATCTTAAGTGTTGCAGTCACCAACCGCATATCTCTCGCCACCGGCTGCTGCCTGGTCAGCAGGCTTAAGCACATCGCTTCAATGCTTCTCTGCATATCCACCATGGTATGATCCGTATCCAGTAACGTTTTTAAAATATCCTCTTTGTTCTCCCGGATCCCGTATACCATGCGGTCATAGCTGATCTCCGCATGCTCTCCCATCTCGGTGACTTTGTTCTTCAATACTTCCAGTTCCTGTTCAAATAAAGCTCTGGGTGACATCTCCCATTCCTCCTATCATTTCTCCAAAATCATCCAAACCGTCCGGTAATGTAGTCTTCTGTCCGTTTGTCCTGAGGTCTTGCAAAGATCTCGGAGGTTGCATTTTTCTCAATCACTTCTCCTACCAGGAAAAATGCGGTATCGTCCGACACACGGGCTGCCTGCTGCATATTGTGGGTTACAATGACCACGGTATATTTTTTCTTCAGTGTCTCCATAAGTTCCTCGATCTTCAACGTAGAGATCGGATCCAGCGCGGAGGTGGGCTCATCCATAAGCAGTACCTCCGGGGATACCGCCAGTGCTCTGGCGATACACAGTCTCTGCTGCTGTCCGCCGGACAGTCCCAGCGCGGATTTGTGCAGACGATCCTTCACCTCTTCAAAAATAGCTGCTCCCTGCAGAGAACGCTCCACGATCTCGTCCAGTTCCTTTTTATTCTTGATGCCGTGCAGTCTGGGACCGTAGGCAATATTATCATAGATAGACATGGGAAAAGGATTGGGCTGTTGGAATACCATGCCGACCTTCTTGCGAAGCAGTGTTGTATCCACCCGCTTATCATAGATGTCCTCTCCGTCTAAGATTACTTTTCCTTCCACTCTGCAGCCGTCCACCAGATCATTCATTCGGTTCAGGCAGCGCAGAAACGTGGATTTGCCGCAGCCGCTGGGACCGATAAATGCGGTAATGGCGTGGTCTGCGATCTCCATATTTACATCTTTCAGTGCGTGGTTCTCTCCGTAATGGAGGTTCAAATTTTCCACAGATATCTTACTGTTAGCCATAAGGTTGTCTCCTTCTTATGATTTCTCTTACTCTCGTCTTAATTTATTTGCCGCCAGTTTGGTCAGCAAATTCAGAATCAACACGATAATGATCAGAACGCAGCCGATACCGAAGGCGTTGTCATACTGTCCCTTCTGCATCTGCAAATACAGTTCGATGGTCAGCGTACCGCCGGACTCCATTGCCTTGTGTGCCAGCTTCGCTAAGTTGTCTCCGAAAACTCCGGTGAACTTCGGCAGCTTGTAGTCGCTTCCTGCGGTAAATAAAAGTGCTGCGGATTCTCCTACAATTCGTCCCAGTGCCAGGATGATACCGGTGACGATACCGGGCATGGAAGACGGCAGGAGGATCGTGCGGATCATATGCCATTTTGTGGAGCCCATTCCCAACGCTCCGGTACGATAGCTGTCCGGCACGGTGCGCAGTGCTTCCTGCGTATTTCTGGTGATCAGGGGCAGCACCATCAGTGTCAGGGTAAAAGAACCGGTGAGCAGTGAATATCCGAAGCCCAAAGTCTCCCCGAAAAAGATCATGCCGAACAGACCGAAGATAATAGAAGGAATACCGGACAGGGTCTCGGTGGTAAATTCAATGATGGAGACCAGCTTGCCGGGCTTGGCGTATTCGTTCAGGTAAATGGCGCTTCCCACGCCGATCGGAGTTGCGATCAGCAGGGTGATCACGATGATGTACAAGGTATTTAAAAGGTTACCCGCAATACCCGTGGTCTGCTTTCTGGCACTGGTCACGGTAGTCAAAAATGCCCAGTTCACCGTATGGATTCCTTTTACGAAAACATATAGGATAATTCCCAGCAAAAGCACCACCGCCAGCGTGGCGGAGATATAAATGGCTGCCAGCATAAGCATGTCTGTGGGGCGTTTTCTTTTCACATATAAGGTGTCTTTATTCATTGTCGTCCGCCCCCTTTTTCAGTATTTTATTCAGTACGATATTGATGATCATAATAAATACGAACAGCACCAGTCCGATGGTGAACAGTACCTGTCTGTGCAGTCCGGAGGAATAGCCCATCTCGCTGACAATGGCTGTGGTCAGGAATCGCACGGAGTTAAAGGGCAGGGGCACATTGACGCTGCTTCCGGATACCAGGGTGATTGCCATCGCCTCGCCGATAGCTCGTCCCACTCCCAGCACGATGGCGGTCACGATACCGGATTTGGCTGCCGGAAGGATGGACCGGAAAATCGTCTGCACGTGAGACGCTCCCAGTGCCAGGGAGGAGGATTTGATTCCCACCGGAACCGCCCGGATGGAGGTCTCGCTGATATTGATCACGGTAGGTAGGATCATGATTGCCAGCACGATCACCGCAGACAAAAGGTTTGCGCCGCCGGTGAACTGGTGGGTCGTAGATCCTTGGAAGATTAGTCGTTCTAATTTATACATGAGAGGATTCAGTAAGTAGATTCCCAACAGTCCGTAGATAACGGAGGGAATGCCGGCCAGCAGTTCTACCGCAGGCTTTACAATGACAGCCAGAGGCTTCGGTGCCACCTCTGCCAGAAATACCGCCGTTAATACACCGATGGGCACACCAAGTAAAATTGCCAGTGTCGTGCCGACGATAGATGTCAGGATGACCCACAGAATACCGAATTTCGGATCTGCCGCCGTCGGCATCCATTCGGTACCGAACAATATCTCTCCCAGACCCACTTTTAAAACGGCGGGGGTACCGCTGATGATCATATATAAAGTAATGGATACAACCGCCAGTACGGCGAAGAAGGCACAAATGGTAAATACTATTTGTGCCACAGTTTCCACTACCGCTTTATTTTTTCTATTTCCCATTACAGAAGCGTGTGTTCCACTATTCATCGCATTTTTCCTTTTTTGTGTTTCAATATCTTACTTTACAGTGATCAGACCGATTTCGGAAGCAACCTGCTGTCCTTCATCACCCAGTACAAAGTTAAACCATGCCTGTACCAGATCGCTCTGCTCGGAGATCTCACCCTTGGTAGCCATTACGAAAGGTCTGCTTAAGAAGTAGTTGCCGGCCTTGATGTTCTCTGCGGTAGCTTCCACACCTTCCAGGGAAAGTGCCTTCACACTGTCATCCAGAGCATCCAGGGAAGCATACCCGATGGCGCCGGGAGTGGATGCGACTTTTGCGATTACCGCACCGGTGCTGTCCAGCTCGTTAGCATATTTGCATGCGTCTACCAGGTCAACCAGCTCCTCAAATGCTCCTCTGGTACCGGAACCTGCCTCACGGCCGATTACGATGATAGGCTCGTCTGCGCCGCCGACTTCTTTCCAGTTGGTAACTGTGCCATTATAGATATTGGTCAGCTGCTCTTTGGTCAGATCTGCTACTTCGTTAGCAGGGTCTACACATACCGCAATACCGTCGATTGCCACTACGTTCTCTACAACGCCTGCTGCCTTTTCCTCGTCCTTCAGGCTTCTGGAAGAGTTACCGATATCTGCGGTTCCGTTGGTAACAGCTTCGATGCCTGCGCCGGATCCTACAAACTCAGCGGTTACGGTTACATCAGGATATTCTTCCATGAAAGCTTCGCTCAATGCATTGGCTAACTTCTCCATAGAAGTACTTCCTACCATGGAAATGCTACCGGACAGATCTGCGGTGGTCTCAGCGGGTGCAGCCACACTGCTCTCCGCTACGGTACTTACTTCTGCGGAAGATGCTGTGCTGCCAGCATCTGCTGTGGTATTGCTGTTGCCGCATGCTGCCAGGCTCATTGCAAATAATATACATGCTCCTACCAGAGCCAATCCTTTACTGTGTCTTACTCTCATAATAATGTTCCTCCATGTTTTTGTTTTTCTTTCTCTTGATTACAAGGACATAGTAGCATGAAGGAAATTCACATAATATCACAGTGCGGTAATATGTTTGTAAGGTTTAGGTAAAATCAGGAATGTAGCGTAGGCTGAACGTAAATCACACGCTCTCCAGGATCCCGTCGGCAATTGCCCGGGCGATCTCGTCAAACCGGCTGTCGAAGAGTTCGTTGTCCGCATCCGTATTGATGAATCCCACCTCCACCAGCACCGCCGGCATATTCGTACTGTTCAGTACCACCAGATTCGGGCGCTCATTCACTCCCAGATTCACGAATCCCACCTGTTCCAGCCTTGCATTGATGTTGTACGCCATCCTTGCAGCCGCCCCATAGCGGTTGTAGACTAAGCTCTCCACTCCGCTATACTGGTTCGGATAAGGACTGGAATTGCGATGGATCGAGACAAAATAATCTCCTCCCACCTCATTTCCCTTCTGTGCCTTCTGATAGGGGGACTCGTAGATATCCGTGGTCCGGGTATAATACACATCCACTCCGTTTTCTTCTAAGATGCTCCCCACCGCTAATGTCAGAACCAGGACATCCTCACTTTCTTTTCTTCCGTTATAGGTTGCACCGGGGTTGGAACCACCGTGTAAGGAAATACAGCTACTATTTTTTTGAGCAAAACAAAAGGGGCGGAGAACACTCCTTCCTGTTCTCCGTCTCCTCTAATCAGATTCTTTTGAGTTTCCCGCTTTTCAGCAGTGTCAACATCTGGGTGTTCTGCTTCGCAGATCCGACATAGCCAGTAATACCATTCTCCTTGGCAATCAGCTTGCGAGTTGTGTAACTGGAGTTTACACCGACAGCATTAAGTGCCGCCACGATGGATCCGGATGTGCCGGTGTATCTGGGATAATATGCTGTGGTAGACTGCACAGTACCGCTGCTGTCAACTTTTGTATAGCAGATGTCCAGATCTACGTAACCACTGATGCCGGAGATCTTGCCTTTGCTAGAATATTGCCAGCCCCAAAGGTTATGACTGATACTGGGCTTTTTGGATGCAACCGGATCCATAGTGATTGTCATATCCTTGGTAGACGGATATCTTGCAATCCAGAAGTCACAGTCAATGTAAGCCTTGTAAGGCTTGATATAACTGTTGTAAAAGGACAACCCGGTATACACACCGAACTCATATCCAGCCGCCTCGATCACCGACTTATAGGTATTAAGGATGCGGATCAGCAAAATGCCTTTATTTTTAAGGCAGGTATCCTCAGCATCCGCCCAAACCTTGCCGACCTTTCTGCCGGCAAGTGCATTTACTACCGCCTGAGCCGCTTCTCGCGCCATAGCTTCGTTGGTGGTATACAGATAATTATAAACATCCAGAGGTAATCCCTGAGTGGTTGCTCCTGCGTAGTTTCTGTCCAGAGCGTCCTCTTTTTTATTGGACTTATTGATGGCTTTAAGTACAGCAAATTCCACTCCTGCTGCTTTTACTTTTTTCCAGTCAATGATCCCATTCCATTTTGCAACGTCAATACCCTTCATCATATTTATTTTTCCTTCTTTCCGTCAAAGTCAAGCAAATTTCTGAGCAGTTCATACATGCCTGTGGCCGCCAGCCCGGAGATCATACCGCCCAGCACTACCTCGGCATTAATTCCCGCCTGCAGGTGGATAATGATTGCAATGATAGTTCCCATACTCAGGGATGCAAGCGGAATAAACTTGTTGGGGAAATTGTCAAATGCCTCCTTAAGCACATAGCCTGTCAGCAGACAGATGCCCAAAATGATAGGGTCTACGAGTTGCAATAAAAATGATAAATCCATAATGTTATCCTCTCTTTCTTTAAAAAGCCTGAACTGCTGCATAAAGCAATCCAGTAATCAAAAAAGTTACAATTCCTCCGGTCACAGCACTGACTAATGCTCTCTTAGCATTGCTCCACTCTTTTCCTGGAGCACGTTCCATGTCATCCACGCGGCTATCCATCTTTTCAACCTTCTTATCAAGACTGGAGACTGTCTCATTGGTGTGTTTTACCTCTTCGACAAGCTGGATCATCGTATTTGACATTGTATGTATCTCTTCTGTCACTTTCTCCAGCTTATCAATTCGGTGGGTATTGGATTTCGCTCTGGATTCTACCTCTGTAAGCCGATGTTCCATTTCGGTATCATTCATGTTGCCGCACCTCACTCAAATATAAAAGCCGGTCACCTCCCAGAAGGGAAGCAATCGGCTCATGGCTCTTAGTTACTATGTAATTGCTTTGGACCATCTCTCACTCTCATAGGCATCCCCTACTCTGTGGCCGCTGTCAGGTCTGCCAGCTGTGTCTCCAGCACGTTGATCTGGTCGCGGAGAGCCTGTCTCTCTGCGTGCACCTCTTCGATATCATACTCGGTCTGCTCGCCCAGTAACGTATACTCATAGGTTTTAATAATCTTATAATCGCTTGCGGCGATCCGGGCCTTGAGTTCATCGATCTGTGCAGTCAGCTGACTGATCTGCTGCTGTCTGGCCAGTTCCGCTTTCTCCTCTTCGGTTAGCTCAGGTTGCACCGGTGCAACTGGCTCAACATAGACAGATTTGTCATCGGACAACTCATACCAACCTTCTCCCTCCCGGAATAAAGTGATGTATGCCTCATACTCTCCGTTATCCAGAGGATATTTACACTCCTCGTCCAGGTAGAGCCGGAATCCATTGGTATTTACCGTGATGTTGTCTCCGGTGATGCGGATCACATGAGGACTTTCCTCGGATACAATGACCTTGGTAACGGTCTCTTCATTTTTAAATTTTATATAACCCATATGGGCTCCTTTCTGGCACTCTTGTGGCTGTGCCCGCCATCTGATCTACTACGCTAAATAGCAATTATTGGACACCATCAATCCATGTCCAATTACGTCCGTCACAACCACTTGGTGTGTAAAAAGTCATAGTTGCGATTCTACTTTTTGTATCTGATAAATACAAAATACGAGTCGTAAAAATTCCGTTGGTCATTTGAGTAAAAAAGTACTGAGCGGAAGTGTTACTGTCTGTTACATATCCATAACAGTTAATAGTAGGGTCGAGAGTGGTAAGATTATTAATTTCACCCATTATATGTATTAACTTGCTATTTACATCAGTAAACCCATCCTGTATCGCTTTGGCATTAACCAGGTAATCGGTGATGGCAGTGCCCGCCATCAGGTCATCATAGGATGTAATTACCTGCATAAATGCGGACACAGCCAAATCCGCAAACCACTTCTTGATCTTGCCCATAAGAGTACTGGTTTTTTCACCTGTTGCAATATTCTCACGGCTGTCTGCCTCCGTAAATGCCACGGTCATCTCATCCGCCACGGTAGGTGTGTCTCCCTTAGGCCCCTGTTCACCGGTGTCGCCTTTTTTTCCCTGCGGACCGGTAGCCCCAGTGTCTCCCTTGGCACCAGTATCACCCTTAACGCCCTTAATATTGCAGGCATATACCCACTTTGCAGTAGCAGCATCACCGCCAGTCGTACAGCGGTATACATTTCCAGTATCTGTATTAATATACAAATCTTCCGCCAGCGCGTCCGCAATGCCTGTATCACTAAATACCGTAGGTGTAGTACTCGTTCCGGTAATTGCCGTACCTTCCGTCCAACGAGATCCCCGAATGCCCTGCACTCCCTGCTCTCCCTGATTTCCCTGCGGACCGATATCGCCCTTGGGTCCTTTAAAATTACCTATTAATGCTTTTGCCATAATTATCCTCCTCACTCATCAGGTGTTATGTAGTAAATATTTCCGTCGTCATCTACCTCAAACTGCGGTGCAACTGCCCCATCCGTGTAATAACACCACAGGTTCCCGTCCTCATCCCCAGATAGGGTAAATAGACCATTTATGGGGACGGTCACCCCACTGTCTCCGCGGTCGCCTTTGTCCCCTTTATCTCCTTTATCTCCCTTGTCGCCTTTATCGCCCTTGTCACCTTTCGGCCCCTGCACGCCGGGAGGACCATTAAAGTAACCGGTCTCCAGCTTTTGTGTGACATCCTCCACCAGATCCTCTGCGTGCTTGCTGGTGGTCTGCGCAGATTCGGCAGACTGAGCTGCCGCCATCTCGGATCCTGCTGCCTCGGTTGCGCTTGCACTGGCATTATCAGCGGAGATCCCTGCCTGCTCCGCAGACACCCTGGCAGATTCCGCGGACTTGGCCGCTACCGTCTCGGATCCTGCTGCCGCCGTCGCCGACTTTGCCGCTGCAGTTGCTGAGGCACTGGCATTTTCTGCCTGTACAGTGATGTCCGCCAGGTAATCAGGCTGTAGTTTGTCTGCGGTAATGCTGCCATTTTTGATGTCAGCCTTTACCTTGCCATCATCTCCCACAGTCCAGTAAATGATATCGTAATCCACAAATTCAAACTGCGTGATCAGCGCAGACAGATCCACAGACTTCTGAGTGCCGTCATCCAGAGTGATGATCAGCTGCTGTGTATCCGGATCATAGTCAAAATTCACTGCCAGCTTTTCGAGCATAGTATCGATGACCTGCTGGGCACCGGAGACCGCCGTGATTGTAAACTTACCAGTAGTCTCATCGTACTCAATTTTATTGATACAGGACTGTGCTTCGACCTTGTCAAACTTTGTGAGCTCGTGCGTAATCACACGGTCATCAATGGTGCTTACACCTTGACTCAGCTTATCCAGATTACGCTTATTCAGTGGTGTGTTGATTGACGGCTTATTTTCCCAGACGGTAGGTTCATACGCTTTCTGCATCCTGCTTCACCTCTTTCCGCTCTGCCGCATCCCTGTCTGCAATCTCTGCCAGCAATGCATCCCTGGCTTTCTGCTCCTGCCGTGCCAAATTTTCCTGCAATGCCATGCGCTTTACTTCCTCCGGCAGTGGAGATGCATCCACAAAATTTGCGATTGCCTGGCTAAATTCCTTGATTTCTAAATTGCTCATGTCTCTTAATCCTCCGGTCCCAGATAAGTAATAACAGTTCCATTGATGGTCTTGGTTCTCCATGCAACTACCGTACCTTTATAATTCATGTACCCCGATACTCCGATGGCTCGTACGCTGACCAAATCCACACTGGATAGCTTATTTACTATGGTGGCCGCGCTGATCTTGTCCGCCTTAATCACACCAGAGGACGTCCAGTTTGCCACCTCCATGTAATTTGCCTTTACTGTACCCGCACTAATGTAGTTGGATTCCACGGTGTTTAAGCGGGCACTGACACCATTTAAGTCGGATACAGTCACATGATCCGCTTCCAAGCTTCCCACGCGGCCGCTCACCGCATTCAGAGAGTCTACCGTTGCCTTGGTGGCGATCAGGTTATCCAACTCCAGTTTGGTAGCATTTAGTGTCTCAATTGTGGCATATTTGACTACCATCTCATCCGCATTAACGATACCGACCAAATCTATCCTCTCCGCCTTGATCTTAATGCTCTCCGCCGTCTGGTTAATCTCCGATACGATATTGTCCTTGGATACCTTGGTCAAAATCTGCTGTGCATTGATGCTGATCTGCGCGGACAGGTTCTGGTTGATATCCTTCATCTCCAACCGAGTTTCATCCACTGTCCTAGTAAGCAAATTGGTTTTCCCTTTTAGTTGGATAATAGATTTCTGTAGCCCATTGACTTTCCCGGTCCTGTATTCCTCTCCCTCTGCAGTATAGCTGTCCCTAAGTGCCTGAATGCCCTTTAGAGTCCTCTGCAAGATATATGTGTACACATCTTCCCTCGTGGTATGCAGTAGGATGCCGTCCCCCACCTCCAGGCAGGGATTCCCGCGGGTATCCACCTGCGCCGGCCGGTACCAAACAATACCGATCACGCTGAGGACGTTATCCACGATTGTCTGTAGATCTGTCGCAGACTTTCCATATACCAAAAAGTTATCTTCAATAATGTAGCAATTATCACCAGTGCCAGAGATTGCCCCAATGTCGTTCTCCTCCTGGCGGATCTGCAGTTTGTCAATATGTTGGACTATAAAATCCTCATACTGGCAGGATAGATACATGCTCTTTGATACTTCAGATGTCCCTAACGGATCCGCCGGATACAGGTCGTCTGCAGGATACAAATCATCCGCTGGGTATAGTCCCTCAATCATCCGCTCCAGTAACACATACCTCAGTTTGCCGTTTCGGCCAATATGACCAAAGCAACCGTTGATCTCGCAGATAGCTTCAATGACCGTCTTTCCTGGAAGTTCTCTGGGATCTATGGTCTTTTCTACCACCATAGTATCGTTAATCAATGTAATCTCTTCCTGTTCCACGCCTACATAGGAGCAGAAGCTATTCCTAAACTGTCGAAGCGTCATCGGAAATGTCAGGCTGTTATACCACCCGGACACCTCCGCATTCAGAATATCGTACATAGCATCATAGGCCACAATATCCCGATATCTTCTATCTGCTGTAGGTACATCAGAATCTACTTTATACACTCCCATCTTAAAAGGAGCCTCTTCGGCTCCTTCCAATGTTACAGATACGGTTATCTTTTTTCCGGCAAGAGGTACTACCCGTTCCCTGACTCTCAATTTGAAAGTGCTCGCCTCACATCTGCCAAAACTTAGTTCACTCCCTGAGCATAGTCTCTCTGTAAGTTCTGCGCTTTCGCCTTTCCAGTCCTCCTCATTCAGCACACTTCCATCACTACATTCAATCCGCATTTTTTTGGAAACAGATGTGTCATTATAAATATCTTTATATTTGTAATCTACCATGTCTCCTCCTTAATACTCTATGAATGCAACACGCAGAGGTTTATACTCAAGTTCCATGCCGTTCCATGACTTCGTTTCTACTGTATAATTCGGCACATACATTTCACCCGTTTTATATCCTCCGGTGTTCACATCAAAATAAGTGACTAAAGCCTTTCTTTCCTTCACATTTATGTATGCTGTTTCCAGAGCCTGCAGAAAATCTGTCATTTCTGCAGACTCCATAGGAATTGTATTGAACTCTATTTTGGTTGTATAATGGTCTGCGACCTCACGGTATAACTTATTCAATCCATTTCTGTCAGAATCTAAGTCTGCTCTCTGTTCCGGGCTTACCTTATAGTTTTCGATATCCACATACTTCGAAATATCTGTGTCTCCTACTTTTAACAGCCATCCTTGAAATGCCATCCTGCTGCCTCCTTATACATCCAGCAACATGTAATTTCCAGTTGCTTTAAAGTATTCAGTAGTTCCGCAAATTTTACACCATTGATTTCTATCGTATTGCCAGAAGCTATGATTCTGATGATGGTCTCCAAAAGCGTAATGATCTTATCCAGCTTTTCCGATGATATGGATCCTCCCGATCCCGCTGCTGCCTGTGCTGCACTCAGTGCCATTTTCTGCAACTTGTCTTCTGGAGATACAATCTCTCCCTGGTGTCGGTTATCACCGATCATGGCAAGCTGTGGTGTGTTGGCCTTGACATATCCACCATTCCACAATTTAGGTATCTGCGGTGGATCACTCGGCATTTCGAAGCCCCAGTCTTTTCCCACCAGATCTCCTGCCTTCTTTGCGACACTTCCGATTCCGTTTACCACATTGCGCAGTGTAGAATATATCAGAGAAATCATTGCATTCACACCGTCAATAATCAGATTGCACACTCCCTTGATAGACCCCCATATTGCCTGCCAGATTCCATCAGTGATTTTCTGCAAACCTTCCCATGCCTTTTTCCAGTTGCCCGTAAATACTCCGGTGAGGAAGTCCAACAGTCCTCCCAGTATCTTCAATGCTCCAGATATAATATCTGACACAGTTGCAAATACTGTACTCATGACATTTATCACAATATCCGCTACCTGTTTGATTGTAGGTGCCAGATATCCGATAACTGGTTTGATTACTGCGCTCCATGCAGCAGCGAGAAAATCTCCTACCGAACTGATCAAATCAAGAATGTTATCCCATAGTGGTCTGAGGTTTTCTTCCCATAGTTTCTGCAGTGCTTCCTTGGCATGATTCAGTACCGGCATTGCAATATCATTCCACAGTTCTAAAACTGTCTTCTTGATATCATTCCAGGCATCTACAATATTTCCGAAGGTAGTGCTTCCCTGAGGCTCCCACCAGTCTGTAAGAGAACTGCCAAGTCCTCCCACAATCTCTCCTACCAGTGATGCACATTCTCCACCGAATTCAAACAGATCTGTGAGTGTACCTTCTATCAGATCCTGGTTGTCTTTCATCCACTGGGATGTGTGTTCTGTGGAAATCTCGAACCCCTCAGCGAAGATTGTTCCCAATGACATCCCAAACCCAGAACATCCCGTCAGAATATCATTGATTCCATTTACAATATCAGGTCCTGCTTTATCCAGTGCCCCGAGCAGATTATTGTATGTCTGCTCATTGATATCCGTAAGATTTGTAAATCCATTCGCAATAGACTGGCTTACATCACTGCTCCAGGATTCTATTTTTCTCCTGTTACTCTCCAGATAGCTTGCTATTCCATCCAGCCCCAGATCTACTGCCTTGGCCGTAACAGCAATCTTATTCCCTATCTTGTTTCCAAGGTATCCTCCCAGTGGCTCCATGATGATCTCAATATTTCTTACTGCCGCCTTGCCCAATGGCTCCATCTGAACCATGATTCTGGAAAAATTATTTTTCAGACTTGCGAAATCAATTTTCTTCAGACCATTATTGAACTGATCTGCAAAATTTTTAGCACCGGGAATCTTGAATGCATCCGACAGTTTTTTCGAAATTTTATCCACACTGGCTTCAGCTTCCTGCGTGGAAGTCTGCAAACCAGCAATATCTATTCCGGATGCTCCGCCGGACGTCGAAGAGGAATCCGTCTTCTGGGAGAGTACATCCAGT
>CAVFMG010000040.1:0-1769 GCA_963623435.1 Odoribacter splanchnicus | reverse complement strand
GCATTGATATTATCACTGATACCAGCTGATGCATTCTCCGCGGCCGCCATACCTGCGGCTACATCATTCCCTTTCTTTCCGGCAAATTTATCTGTAAACGCTTTAAATACATTCGCCAGCTGTACCAATTTCCCCATCAGGGTATTGATCACCTTGATGGCCGGTGTCAGGACGTTGATCAATCCCTGACCGATTGCCGCCATAAAAGACTCAGTCTGCAACTTCAGGATTCTGACCTGATTGGCCCAGCCATCTGAAGTCCTCATAAAGTCCCCAGAGGCTGTTGCCAGTTTGCTCTGGACAAATGCATATCGCAGGGCTACCTTTTCTGCCTCCGACATAGCAGACGTAGTCTTTCCGTAGCCATTGGCCATAGCATAGGCATCCAACGCCGTCTGTGTCATGACGACACCGAGGTCTTTCAGACTCTCTGTTTCTCCAGTGAATACCGATTTCAGCTTTGTATATGCTTCGTCCTGAGATATGTTATAAAAGGATGCCACATCTCCCGCCAGCCCTGTCAGGGTGGTAGACATATCGTATGCCTGCTTCTCACTGATCCCGAAAGCCTTGGCCATAGCACCGAAGGTACCTGTGTACCTCTTGGCCATCGTCTCGGACAGTCCAAATGCAGTTGCGGCATTCTGCGCAAATTTATCTACCTGCTTCGACATTGCCGGGAATGTTACATCCACAACATTTTGCACTTCACTCAGATCTGATCCCAGTTCGATGCACTTCTCGCTGAAATCTACGAGCTTTTTTACAGCAAAAGCGGCAGCCAGTTTCTTACCTACTTTCGTAGCAAGGTTCTGGATGCCGCTCATCTGCTTATTAAAATCTTTTTTATTTACGACCAGATCTAATCCGATCTGTCCAACGCTTGTAGCTTCGCTCATAACCAGCCTGCCTTCTAAGACAGGCACATCGGCACAGCGTCTTATAACTTCAACTCAAAAATCTTTTTACAGTCCTTATTTTTACAGCGGAAATAGATTCCCCTGCAATGTGCATCTTCCGTCTGCATTGCATTCACCGGATGCCCACAGTAAGGACACACTACTTTTTTCTTATCTACTTTTTCAATGTATATCGCCCCCTGCCAGAGAAATGAACGCATTCTTTAGTTGATCAAGGACTGCTGCCATATTATCAGGCGCTACCTTTTTTGCTCTATTAGCACGCCATTCATTCCTGATTCTGTGCTGTTCCGGAGTAAAATGGTCTAAGATATCCTTATCCTCCTCGGCCCGGATTGCTACGATCCGCCCCAGAGGTGTCTCCGGTCCGATTCCGATAAGAAGGTCCTTAAACTCATCCCACTTCATGGTATCAATTTCTTTCGACAGCCGGATCCCGTACTGTGCCTGGAAGGATGATACGATCAGACTGTAATCTCCGATCAGATCATAGTACGGGTCACTGCTCTCCCGGCTCTTCGTCTCCCGTGATCATGTCTACTGCTGCCATGATGATCGTCTGAAAATCCTTGAACTGGAGATTCAGTTTATCGATCTTTTTCCGATCCTTTTCATTAAAAATCAGTTCGTATACTGTCAGCACTTCCTTTGCTGAAGTTCCCTTCGAAAAAATCCCCATGATCTTCAGTACAGTTGCTGCATCAGAATTGACTTCCACGGTGACATCCTTCACCTTCAGTACCGGGTTCTCATCAAAACTCAGCTTTTCTGTAATATCTACGATTTTCTTTGCCATAATGTCCTCCTGTTATTTTTACTCTGCGGGAGTGATCTCAGGCTTCCCATTGC
>CAVFMG010000039.1:0-19696 GCA_963623435.1 Odoribacter splanchnicus | reverse complement strand
GATGATTATCTATATGGTATGCCTGCTGGTTACGGTGGGCATATTGTGTATTTGCACCCCGGTGAAGGTACATGCGACGGAGCACCATCTGACCGGAGATACGGAGGTATCTACCGTGATCAATCCGGCGGGAACGGCTACCACGCCGGAAGAAGTGGGAACACTGAACACCGCCAACACCGTAAGCATTACCTACAACAATGGGAACGGACAGATCAACGGAGCGCTGCGTATTCTGATCACACTGACACTGATCGCGCTGGCACCCACCATTATCATTATGATGACCTCTTTTACGAGGATCATCATTGTACTGCACTTTACCAGATCTGCTCTGAATACCCAGACAGCACCGCCGAACCAGATCCTGATCGGACTGGCACTGATCCTGACTTTTTTCATTATGGAACCTACCATCACCAGGATCAATGAGGAAGCCATACAGCCTTTTGAGGAAGGCACCATAGACCAGAGTGAAGCTCTGGAAAAGGGCATGGCACCTTTACGGGAATTTATGTATCCCCAGACCCAGGTAAAAGATGTGGAACTGTTTATGGATATCGCAGGACTGGAGTGGGACGGAACCCTGGAAGACATTCCGAATTCCGTACTGGTTCCCAGTTTTATGATCAGTGAGCTGCGAACCGCGTTCTGGATCGGCTTTATGATCTATATTCCTTTTATTGTGATCGACATGGTCGTGGCATCCACCCTGATGAGTATGGGTATGATGATGCTGCCGCCGACGACGATCTCCATGCCGTTCAAGATATTGTTGTTTGTTCTTGCCGATGGCTGGGCACTGATCATAGGACAGCTGGTGCAGACATTCTATTAACCGGGAGATGAGGTTTTGCTATGACAATTGATGCAGTATCGGAAATGACAAATAATGCGTTATATGTGATCATCAAGGTATCCCTGCCGGTACTTCTGGTGTCATTGATTGTGGGTCTGATCATCAGTATTTTTCAGACGGTGACATCCATTCAGGAGCAGACACTGACATTTGTACCGAAGATCATTGCAATATTTCTGACACTTGTCCTGTTGGGCAGTTGGATGATGAATACCATGGTGGAATACACGGTGCAGCTCTGGTCAAGCTTCAGTCAATATGTACACAGGTGATGGGATGACTTCATGATAGATTTTTCGTTTTCCATATACGATCTTGAATATTTTCTGCTGATTTTTGTCAGGATATCCTGTTTTGTGTATATTGCACCTTATTTTGGTATGAACGATACCCCTGCCAGAATCCGGATCGGCATCAGTTTCTTTACGGCGATTTTATTGTATGAGACGCTGACACCCACAGATGCAGTAGTGTTTGATACTGTAATGGAATATGCGGTGATCGTCATGAAAGAAGCAATTGCAGGTCTGCTGATAGGATTTGGCGCCAATATCTGTATGGCAATCGTCAATTTTGCCGGTTCCATCGCAGATATGGAGACAGGACTTTCCATGGCGACACTGATGGATCCGGCGACCAGAGAGAGTACCAGCATTACCGGTGTACTATACCAGTATTCCTTTATGCTGATGCTGATTGCCTCCGGAATGTACCGGTATCTGTTCGGCGCGCTGGCGGACAGCTTTGCGCTGATCCCGGTCAATGGCGTGGTGTTCCATGCGGACAGCCTGTTACAGTCCATGATCGAATTTATGAATGACTATATTATGATCGGCTTTCGCATTGTATTGCCGATTTTTTGTGCAACATTATTGTTGAATGCCATCCTGGGCGTACTAGCCAAAGTATCACCGCAGATGAATATGTTCGCAGTCGGCATCCAGTTAAAGGTACTGACGGGTCTGGCGGCAATGTTTCTGACAGCGGGAATGCTGCCGGGAGCTGCGGATTTCGTCTATCAGGAGATGAAGAAAATGGTAGTGTCCTTTATCGGAGGTATGATGTGAGCTTAGAATATAATCTGCAATTCTTTGCCGCAGAAGGACAGGGCGGAGAGAAAACAGAACCCGCTACCGAGAAAAAGCTGACAGATGCCAGAAAAGAAGGTCAGGTAGCAAAAAGCCGTGAGATCGCCAACGGACTGGGACTTTTGTCTGTATTTCTGGTACTGAAGCTGTGGGTGGGACACATGGGCTACCAGTTCATGAATGTGTTCTCTGCTATCTACGAGATGATTCCGGATGTTGTGACGTTCTGGCACGGCAATATGCCCCAGACGGATGTGAACCTGGTATTCCGGAAAATGATGTTAGAGGCAATCATCATTATGGCGCCTCTTCTTCTGATCGGCTTTGCGGTAGCTTTTATCAGCGATGTGGCGCAGGTGGGATGGAAACCCACGGGAAAGCCGATGCAGCCCAAATTCTCCAAATTAAGCCCCATTTCCGGATTTAAGCGGATCTTTTCCGCCAATGCCATTGTGGAGCTGATCAAATCGCTGCTGAAGATTGGACTGATTGTATACATATGTTATAATTATCTGAAGGACAAATGGACGCTTCTGTATACCTTATATGATATGGATCTGACCCAGGCGATCGCTCTGATCAGCGAGACGGTGACAGATCTGGGGATACGGATCTCTTTGATTTATATGGTGATAGCCGCTGCGGACTTCATCTATCAGAAGTATAAGTTCAGCAAGGACATGCGGATGACCAAACAGGAGATCAAGGAAGAGTATAAGCAGCAGGAAGGTGATCCGCAGGTCAAAGGAAAGATTCGGCAGAAGATGCGGGAAGTATCCCAGCGAAGAATGATGCAGAACCTTCCTCAGGCGGATGTGGTCATCACCAACCCTACCCATTATGCGGTAGCAATTAAATACGATCCCGAGGTGGCGGATGCCCCGATTGTAATTGCCAAGGGAGAAGACCACCTGGCAGCCAAGATCAAAGAGATCGCCAGGGAGAATAAAATCGAAATTGTAGAGAACAAACCACTTGCAAGAATGCTGTATGCGAATGTGGATGTGGGACAGGCAGTACCGCCGGAACTGTATCAGGCGGTGGCAGAGGTTCTGGCATTTGTATATCATCTGCAGGGAAAAGTATAGAAAAGTATAAAACACACAGAAGGAGAAAGGAGGTAAGGCACAGATGAAAATGAAAAAAGCGGATGTAGGCGTAGCAGTTTATATTATGGCTGCCATCATCATGTTTATTGTGCCGATTCCCTCCTGGCTTCTGGATATTCTGCTGGCAGTCAATATCTCCATTGCACTGACAGTATTGTTTGCCGTTATGTTCAGCAAGGAAGTACTGGATATGTCCTTCTTCCCGACGATGCTGCTGTTCACCACGATCTTTCGTATCGCACTGAATACTTCCTCTACCCGTCTGATCTTAAGAGACGGTGATGCGGGTAATGTCGTGGCGACTTTCGGTGAGTTCGTAGGCGGCGGTGACTTAGTCATCGGTGTCATTATCTTCATCATTCTGATCCTGATCCAGTTCATGGTCATCAACAAAGGTTCCGAACGTGTATCCGAGGTAACGGCAAGATTTACGCTGGATGCTATGCCCGGTAAACAGATGGCAATCGATGCGGATCTGAACACCGGAGCCATCACGGATGCGGAAGCGAAGAGACGAAGAGAGAAGATTCAGGAAGAAGCAAGCTTTTTCGGTTCCATGGATGGTGCCGTGAAATACGTAAAAGGAGACGCTGTAGCAGGTCTTCTGATTACGACCATCAATATTGTGGGCGGTATTGTTATGGGAGTGACAAGACAGGGCATGGATATTACCTCTGCTCTGAACAAATATGCGATCCTCACCATCGGTGACGGTCTGGTGAGCCAGATCCCTTCCCTTTTGATTTCTCTGTCCACCGGTATCCTGGTCACTAAGGGAAGCAAGGATGCGGATTTCGGAACCACGCTGGTCAGCCAGCTGTTCGGTGTGCCTAAGGCGCTGTATCTGGTAGGAGCCATGCTGGCAATTCTTGGATTTGTAACACAGCTAAATACGATCCTGTTCGTGGGATTGGGACTGGTATTTATTATCGTAGCGAGAAATATTGAGGGAACCATCGAGACTGCCAAAATCGAGCAGGAGGTAGACGCCGAGGAAGCTGCGGCGGAGGAGATCCGGCAGCCGGAGAATGTCAACAGCCTGTTGCAGGTAGATCCCATCGAGCTGGAATTCGGTTACGGTATTATTCCTCTGGCGGATGTGAATCAGGGCGGTGACCTGTTAGACCGTGTCGTTATGATACGAAGACAGATCGCACTGGAACTGGGTACTGTGGTGCCTATCATCCGTCTGCGTGATAATATCCAGCTGAATCCGAATCAGTATATTATCAAGATCAAGGGAATCCAGGTCAGTGAAGGCGAGATTTTGTTTGACCATTATATGGCGATGAATCCCGGATATGTGGAGGAAGAGATCACGGGTATCCCCACCTTTGAACCGTCCTTCCATCTGCCGGCGATCTGGATCACCGAGGGACAGAGAGAGCGGGCGGAGAGCCTGGGCTACACCGTAGTAGATCCTCCTTCTATTATAGCCACCCATCTGACGGAGATTATCCGCCAGCACATTGCGGAGCTGCTGACCAGACAGGATGTACAGAACCTGATCAACAATGTAAAAGAGAACAACCCTTCCCTGGTGGAGGAACTTGTACCGAAGCTGCTTGGGCTCGGTGATATTCAGAAAGTATTACAGAATCTGTTAAAGGAAGGCATCTCCATCAGAGATCTGCTGACGATATTAGAGACACTGGCGGATTATGCGCCGACCACGAGAGATACGGACATCCTTACGGAATATGTCAGACAGAGTCTGAAGAGAGCTATCTCTACGAAATATTTTCCGCCCCATGAGACGACCAGCGTGCTGACCTTAGATCCTAAGATCGAGCAGGAGATCATGGGAAGTGTGAAGCAGACCGAGACGGGAGCTTTCCTGAATCTGGATCCTGCCAGAAGCAAAGCGATCTTAAATGCGGTGGGCGAGGAGAGCAAAAAACTGGAAAACATGGGAAAGACTCCCATTATTATGACATCTCCCATTGTGAGAATGTATTTTAAACGGCTGACGGAAGATTATTATCCCGATCTGGTTGTAGTATCTTACAATGAAGTGGAATCCAATGTGGAATTACAGTCTGTGGGAATGGTCACAGCCTGAGAACAGGCACAGTGAACCGACGCAGGAGCAAGGAGCAGTATGATAATCAAAAAATTTACCGGGAAGACAGAAACGGAAGCCACAGAGGCTGCGAAAAAGGAACTGGGAAGCAACCTGGTGATCATGAATGTACGAGAGGTGAAAAAGAAAGGGTTGTTTGCCTTCCTGTCACCGAAACAGATAGAAGTCACAGCGGCACTGGAGGAAGAAACGCTGTCAAGACCGCAATACGGCAGTATACCCCGGGCAGCAGCGGATAAGGAGATCCGGACGGAGCAGCAGAACCTGTCAGCAAAAAGCAGCACAGAGAACATCGAAAAAAAGCTGGACAGTTTACAGACGCTGCTAGAGAGCCAGTTAAATAACAGACAGTCCGAAAAAGAAGAATCCGCAAAGACGCAGGATGTAACGGATGCCGAAGAAAAAGAGGATAAGCCCCAAGATATGGTTGCTACGGAGAAAAAGGAAGAAGAGAAAAATCCTGAACAGGATAAATTCATACGACTTCTGTATAATAAGATGCTGGATAATGAAATGGATGAAAAATATGTCAACAGTATTTTGGAGGATGCTTCGAAGACGAAAAAAGCAGATCTGCCATTTGACTATCTGCTGGCAAATATCTATCAGAAGATGGTACTCAAATTCGGAAAATCCGAAGGAATCACGCCTTCAGAAAAAGGCCCCAGAATCGTACTGTTCATCGGACCTACGGGAGTGGGTAAGACGACTACCATAGCGAAGCTTGCCGGCAGATACTGCGTGGAAGACAAAAAGAAAGTTGCACTTCTAACGGCGGACACCTATCGTATTGCCGCAGCGGAGCAGTTACGAACCTATGCCAATATTTTGGAAACACCGTTTCGGGTCATTTATACACCGGAGGAATTGCAGGCGGCGGTAGATGATTATTGGAACTGTGATTATATTTTTATCGATACAGCGGGGAGGTCACATCAGAATGCGGATCAGCTGGAGAAAATGAAGGAAATGGTGACAGCACTGAAGAGACCGGAGCAGTATCAGGTGTACCTTGTCTTAAGCGCTACAACCAAATACAGGGATCTTCAGAGAATCGCGGATTGTTATGGTAAAATCGCAGATTTTGAGCTGATCTTTACCAAGTTGGATGAAACAGAGGCAGTGGGGAATCTGCTGAATATGAAGCTTTATACTGATGCACCGATTGCTTATGTGACTTGCGGACAAAATGTTCCGGACGACATGGAGGTATTCAATCCTCAAAAGACAGTGAAGCAGATCCTTGGCGGAAAGAACTAAGCTTTCACAGAAAGGTGTTGGGAAATGGATCAGGCAGAACAGTTAAGGATTATGAAAGCAAATAAGCAGATACGACCTACGGCAAGAGTCATCACTGTCACATCCGGTAAGGGTGGCGTCGGCAAATCCAATATGTCCATCAATCTGGCAATTCAATTCCGTAAAATGGGGAAACGGGTGATCATTCTGGATGCGGACTTCGGTCTGGCGAACATTGAGATTATGTTCGGAGCAATACCGAAGCACAATCTGTGTGATCTGATCTATAAGGGAAAAAGCATCAGTGACATTATCACCTGGGGACCAATGGAAGTGGGATTTATCTCCGGAGGCTCGGGAATTGCGGGAATGTCGAATCTCGGAAGAGATGCGCTTACCTGTATCATACAGAATCTGGCAGAGTTAGATGCGCTGACGGATATAATCATTGTAGATACCGGTGCGGGAATATCAGATAGTGTACTGGAATTCTTAGTGGCAAGCGGAGAGGTCCTTCTGGTGACTACACCGGAACCAACCTCCATCACAGATTCTTATTCGCTGTTAAAGGCTTTGTACAGACATCCGAGATTTGAGGAAAATTACACCAAAGTCAAAATGGTGGCAAATAGAGTGGCGAATGTGAAAGAAGGACAGATTCTGTTTGAAAAACTGAACGCAGTAGTCACCAGATATCTGAAGATTCCTATGGAATATCTGGGAAGCGTGCCGCAGGATCCTCAGGTCATGCAGGCGGTGATGCAGCAGGTACCGGTATCCATACAGAATCCGGGAGCGAAATCCAGCCAGGCATACGAACGGATCGCAGAGAGACTGTGCTACATGCCGGAAGGAGAACAGCAAAACAGACGAGGAATGGCAGCTTTTTTCTCACACATCATAGGAACCAGAAACGGAGCTGCAAAACAATCCAGATAAGAGAGGTATAAAAATATGTTGTCCAGATTTGTGGAAGAAGGATCTAAGGTGGAACTTCGTGCACTGGAGCGCGGACTGGGTGAGCAGGGTGCGGAAAATACGGCAAAGACCTATCAGAGCCGCGTGTTGCAGATTCTTTCAGAGGATACTCTGGAGATCTCCATGCCTATGGAACAGACTAAACTGATCCTTTTGCCGGTGGAAAGCGAATACGATATGGTGTTTTTTGAAGAGAACAGCTTGTATCAGTGTTTTGCCAAAATAGTGGATCGTTATAAGAGTAATAATGTCTATGTGTTGGTGATGGAACTGACCAGCAATCTCAGAAAATACCAGCGAAGAGAGTATTACCGTTTCAGCTGCGCACTGGATATGTGCGCCAGAGAGCTGGAGGAGGAAGAGATCGAGGCACTGGAGAAAAAATCTCCCTATGAACTGCAGCCGGGACTTCCTCTGAAGCACAGTGTAATCGTAGATATCAGTGGCGGCGGCTTACGATTTATATCATCCCAGAGATATGAGCCGGGCAGTCTGATTCTGTGCAGCTATCATTTGCTTACTAAGGAAGGGGATCGAAAAAAATACGATGTAATAGGCAAAGTACTGGCAGCGCGTGAACTGGAGAACCGTAAGGGAACCTTTGAACACAGAGTCCAGTACTATGATTTGGATGTAATTACTCGGGAAGAAATCATACGTTTTATTTTTGAGGAAGAGCGCAAGAGCCGTAAAAAGGAGAGAATGAACTAATGCCGAAAAAAATACTGCTTGTAGATGACTCTGCACTCATGAGAAGAATGCTGTGTGATATAATAGAATCAGACATAAGATTCCAAGTGGTTGATAGAGCTAAGGACGGATTGGAAGCCTTTGATCTGTTGAGCAGAAACAGCTATGATGCGGTAGTTCTGGATGTAAATATGCCGCGAATGGATGGACTGCAGTTGCTGCGGGAATTGCGGAAGTACAAGATCCCGGCGAGAGTGATGATGGCGAGTACCGATACCATGGAAGGCGCCAGAACCACACTGGATGCCCTGGAACTGGGAGCGCTGGATTTTGTACATAAGCCGGACAGTGCAGTGGACTGTCGGGGCGAGAATTTCCGAAGAGAGTTCCTGCACACTCTGAATGTGGTGGCAAACAGTAAGCTGCCGGTATTTGCTGCAGAGGAGAAACTTTCCGAAGAGAAGGGCACCGTGAAAGAGATGATGAAGATCATCAATCATCATCCGGTCAGTGTGTCCGGCAGCAAGATCGTAGCGATTGCAAGTTCCACGGGTGGTCCGAAATCGCTTCAGTCCGTAATTCCCCTGTTGCCTGCCAACCTGGATGCCTCGGTGTTAGTCGTACAGCATATGCCGGTGGGATTCACCGCATCTCTGGCAGAGAGACTGGATAATCTAAGCCAGCTTCATGTCAAGGAAGCAGCGGAGGGAGAAGAACTGATAAAGGGATGGGTCTATATCGCCATGGGCGGTAAGCACCTGAATGTCGTCACCTCTCCGGTGGGACGTCATACCCTGCATTTGTCGGAGGAACCTTACAGAGAGGGTGTCAGACCTTGCGCCAATTACATGTATGAATCTCTGCAGACCAGCCGCTTTGACTCGGTGGTATGTGCCGTAATGACAGGAATGGGAGCGGACGGAACGGAAGGAATCAGCAGATTAAAACCTTCCAAGAAGACATATGTGATTGCACAGGATCAGGATACCAGCGTAGTATTTGGAATGCCGAAGAGTATTATCCAGGCTGGACTTGCTGATCAGGTAGTACCCTTAGATCAGATCGCCCAGGAGATCATACTTCACGTAGGAGTAAGCAAGTAAGCAAGCAATACATGCCGCTTTCGGCAATAGCGTAGCCGGCAGAATGGAGGAAGAGATGGACGTAAGCCAATATCTTGAAATTTTTCTGGATGAAACAAATGAGCATCTGCAGAACCTGAATACACAGATTCTGGAACTGGAGTCAGCCCCCGAGAACATGGACAATATCAATGAGATATTCCGTGCGGCACACTCCCTGAAGGGAATGGCAGGAACCATGGGCTACAAGCGTATGCAGAACCTGACCCATGACATGGAGAATGTGTTCTCGGAAGTACGTAACGGCAACATTAAAGTAAAGCCGGAAATGATCGACGTATTGTTCCAGTGCCTGGATGCTCTGGAAGAATATAAGAACAATATTCAGGAGACCTCTGATGAGGGAACCAATGATAATGAGAACCTGATCAAGGCGCTGAACGATATTTTAAACGGCGGCAAGACCGAGGAAGCCCCTGCTGCAAAGGAAGAAGCGCCTGCAGCTGCATCTGCCGCACCCACAGCGGAAGCCGGTGCGGAGGGCAATGAAAAGTGGAATGACATTGCTTTTGAGGACAGCCAGATCCGTGTGATCAGAGAGGCTATGAAGCAGGGCAAGAATGTATACGGTATCAATGTAGTGGTACAGGAGAGTTGTATCCTGAAGGCTGCCAGAGCATTCCTGGTGTTCAAGGCAGTGGAAGAAAAGGGCGAGATCATCGTATCCATGCCCAGCGCACAGGATGTGGAGGATGAAAAGTTCGATAAGGACTTTACCCTGATCGTGTTATCCGACTATTCTCTGGACGATATCATCAAGGCAGCGGAGAGCGTATCCGAGATCGCACAGGTGACCGGTGCTGTTCTGGAACTGGAGAAGACGAAGAATTATCATCCCGAAGAAGAAGCTTCGGAACCCGCAGAGGTGAAGAAGGAAGAAACAGCCGGAGTAAAGGCAGAATCTAAGAAGGAAGAGAAAAGGCCCGCAGCGGCAGCCAAGGCTCCTGAGAAAAAGCCCGCTAACAAGCCGGTAGTGAACCGTACCGTACGTGTGGATATCGAGAAACTGGATTCCCTGATGAATCTGGTAAGTGAGCTGATCATTGCCAAGAACTCTCTGGTAGCTGCATCCAGCAGTGATCAGGGTAACAATTCTGCATTCAATGAGCAGATCGAATATCTGGAGAATGTTACCACGAACCTTCACGAATCCGTGATGAAGGTACGAATGGTGCCTATCGAGAGCGTAGTTGTGAAGTTCCCCAGAATGATCCGCGACCTGTCCAAGAAGCTGGATAAGAAGATGGAACTGTACATGACCGGTGAAGAGACCGAACTGGACCGTACCGTGGTGGATGAAATCGGAGATCCTCTGATGCATCTGTTACGTAACTCCGCCGATCACGGTCTGGAGTCCGCAGAAGTGCGTGCACAGCGCGGCAAGCCCGAGCAGGGATCCATTTTCCTGGACGCATATCAGGATGGTAACAACGTAGTCATCGAAGTAAGAGACGATGGTAACGGTATTGATGTGGAATCTGTTAAGAATAAAGCAATTGAGCGTAATCTGGTAACCGCAGAGCAGGCAGCCAATATGCCGGAGAAGGATATTATCAATCTGCTGTTCCAGCCCGGTTTCTCCACTTCCGAGAAGGTAACTGATGTATCCGGAAGAGGTGTGGGTCTGGATGTTGTGAAGTCCAAGATCGAATCCTTAAGCGGTGAAGTGGAAGTGAAGTCCAAGTGGGGCGAAGGAAGTACCTGGACCATTCGTCTGCCGCTGACTCTGGCAATCATTCAGGCTCTGATGGTAGTCGTAGGCGGAGAAAAGTATGCGATCTCGCTGGGATCCATCCAGACGATTGAGGATATCTCCACGAAGGATATCAAGCTGGTAGAGAACAAAGAAGTCATCAACTTAAGAGGAACTGTAATCCCCCTGATCCGTCTGACAGAGGTACTGGATGTAGAGAGCACCAGATCCCCGGAGGACAATCTGATCGTTGTCATTGTCAAGAAGGGCGATAAGATGGCAGGTCTTGTCATCGACGAACTGATCGGACAGCAGGAGATCGTTATCAAGTCTCTTGGTAAATACATCAAGCAGTGCAAATTCATCAGCGGCGCAACAATCCTCGGAGACGGTGAGGTGGCACTGATCCTGGATGCCAATGCATTACTGTAAGGAGGGAGATGACAGTTATGGAAGAACTTAGCATGAGAGAAACATTAAAAGCCGGAGACGAGCGTAAGGTTGAGGAAGAATTTTTCCAGTATATTGTGATCCGCCTCGGAGACGAACAGTACGGCATTGATATCCGTTATATTGACAATATCGTAAGAATGCAGCACATCACCAGAGTACCCAAGGTGCCTGCTTATCTGAAGGGCGTTATCAATCTGCGCGGTGAAGTATTACCGGTTATGAGCCTTCGTATCAAAATGGGATTAGAGGCAGATGAAATAACCCGCGCCACCAGAATCATTATTCTGAAGCAGGAGCAGCAGGGAAGCGTTGGTATCATTGTGGACGAAGTCAAGGAAGTTGTAACACTTGGAAGCAGTGAGATCGAGAAATTATCACTGAATACCGGTGAGACCAAGAAGAGCTTTATCACAGGCGTCGGCAAACACAATGGGGAACTGATTTCTTTGCTGGATCTGAATTCCATTACACTGGAGGAAAACGCATAAAGGAGAGAGATCCATGGGAGATCTGAGTTTAGAGAAAGTTTCGGAAACATATCTGGATGTTTTAAAAGAAATCGGCAACATCGGAGCGGGCAACGCCATGACAGCACTCTCCCAGATGCTGAACTGCAAGGTAGATATGAAAGTACCTCAGGTAAAGCTTTTGGATTTTAGCGAAGTGGGTGCACTGATGGGCGGAGAAGAGCAGGTAATGCTAGGAGTCTTCTTAGGAGTGGAAGGCGACATTACCGGCAGTATGATGTTCCTGGTAGAACAGGGTAGCGCCAAGCATCTTCTCCATAAGATCCTCGGAGACATGGTACAGCAGGAAGGCTTCTCGGAGATTGAATATTCTGCCATGCAGGAGATTGGTAATATTATTACGGGAGCATACCTCAATTCCCTGTCTACCCTGACCAACCTGAAGATCATTCCCACACCACCGTCCCTGACACTGGATATGGCTGGTGCAATCTTAAGTGTTCCGGCCATTGAATTCGGAACTCTGGGAGACAAGATACTGCTGATACAGTCCCAATTCTATGATGAAGTGGAGATTGACGGATACTTTATTCTGGTTCCTGATATTGAGTCATATCCCAAGATCTTAACATCCTTGGGAATACCTGTTGCATAAGATCCACGGAAACAGAAGAAGGGGAGCAGAATGAGCGAAATTATTAAAGTAGGGATGGCGGATCTGAAGACCTGCGTAAGCCCCAACGGAGTGACTACTCTGGGACTGGGCTCCTGCGTGGGAATAGCGATCCGCGACCCGGTGACAAAAATAGGCGGTCTGGCACATATTATGCTGCCGGACAGCACTACGATCCGTAACAGCAGCCAGAACATTGCAAAATTCGCGGATACCGGAATCGATGAGCTTGTGCGCCAGATGGAAAAGCTGGGAGCCAAAAAAGTAAGAATGGTTGCCAAGATCGCCGGTGGTGCCACCATGTTCACATTTCAGGGGAGAAATGACATGATGCTGGTGGGGGATCGCAATGTGGAAGCTGTAAAAAAGAAACTGAAAGAGATCAATATTCCTATTTTGGCGCAGGATACAGGCAAAAATTACGGAAGAACCGTAACCTTCTATCCGGAGACCGGTGAGTTCCATATCCGTGCGGTAGGAAGAGACGAATCGGTGATCTGACAGAGTTTGGATGGGAAGAAGACTATGAACAGAAAAAACATGCCATTACTGCTGATGCTGATTTCGGGTGCATGCACCTGTATCATTACATTGGTAAAATCCTATTCGGTGTTGGCAAGCCTGGTGGCACTTTTTGCGGTGATGCTTTTGTTTTACTGCCTGGGAAGCATCATCCGCCTGCTGTTGGATCGATTTGACAGGCAGAACGAAGAGAAGGCAAAACAGGAGCAGGAAGAGAAGACGGAAGAAGCTGCTGCGGAAGACGCAGGGCAGAAGGGTGTAAGCGAATCGAATGGATGAAACCGGTAAGAAGAGGTTATTAGAAGAATATGCTGCTAATAAGCGACCGGAGACCAGGGAACAGCTGATATTGGAATATGCTCCGCTGGTGAAGGTGGTAGCCGGAAGACTGAGCATGTACCTGGGGTACAACGTGGAGTATGAGGATCTGGTAAGTTACGGAATCTTCGGACTGATCGATGCCATCGACAAGTTCGACTGCATGAAGGAAGTAAAGTTCGAGACCTACGCCAGTCTTCGTATCCGGGGAGCAATTTTGGATCAGATCCGTAAAATGGACTGGATTCCCCGTACGATCAGGCAGCGTCAGAAAAAAATCGATGCGGTCATCAAGGAAGTGGAGCAGACCACCGGACGCAGTGTAACGGATGAAGATATTGCACAGGGGCTGGGCATATCTTCCGAAGAGTACCTGGACTGGCAGTCGCAGATGAAGATCACGGGGCTTGTATCCCTGAATGAATACATGGATCAGGGAAGCGATGTCTCCCAGGATTACAGCAGACATACAACGGCGAGATTTGACAGCCCGGAAGAAAGCATAGAAAAAGAAGAGCTGACCAAAGTGCTGGGTGAGGCTTTGGAACTTCTGACGGAGAAAGAGAAAAAAGTCGTTACGTTATATTATTATGAGGATCTGACATTGAAGGAGATCAGTAATATTTTAGAGGTGTCGGAATCCAGGGTATCTCAGTTACATACCCGTGCTTTACAGAAAATGAAGACAAAAATGGGCAACTACATGGGAATTTTTAGAACTGTGTAGACTTGCATAGGATTCAGGAGGGGAAGGCAGAGGGAAAGGTGTATGCAGAACGGATATTTTCAGGTAGTAAAAGTACCGGGAGGCTATGGACTGCGAATCATTCCGCCGAAGGATGGGGGCAGCAGTGTGAATCTCCAGGAGGTACTTGCGTATCTCGACAGAGAATCGGTGCCTTACGATTCCATGACGATCAAAAAGGCAATTTTAGACGGAGAAGATACCGTTTGTTTTTTAGAGAAAAAAGACTGCCCGGAACTGGAAGAGAACTATAGTATTGAGATCAGCCAGGACAATATGCAGGTTACCTTACGCTTTTATCCCGCATCACAGACAGGAAAAAGAGCAACCATGGACAGTGTGATCAGAGATCTGAGATATCGCAATGTAGTCTATGGCATTCAGATGAGCGTCCTGCAGGATCATTTTATGTCTGAGGGAATCTATTGTACGGACCTGGTGGTGGCACAAGGAAGAGAACCCAGACACGGAACAGATGCTTATATCAAGTATTATTTTAACACGGATGTTCATGCAAGACCTACATTAAAAGATGACGGTACAGTGGACTATTTCCATCTGAATATGATCAATCCCTGCAAAAAGGGACAATTACTTGCAAAGATCATTCCGGAGGATGAGGGTGAGTACGGAACTACCGTACAGGGCGCGAAGATAAAGCCGAGACAGGTGAAAAAAGCTCATCTGGAATTCGGTCATAACATCGAAATCTCCGAAGATCGCACGAAGATCACTTCTATGGTGGATGGACACGTGTCTCAAGTAGAGGGTAAGGTCTTCGTGGCAGATGTCTACAAAGTGGAAAATGTGGATCCGTCCACCGGCAATATAGATTTTGAAGGAAGTGTACAGGTCGATGGAAACGTATTTTCCAACTTTGCAATCCATGCGGGCGGCAATGTAATTATCAACGGTGTCGTGGAAGGCGCACATATCGAAGCTGGTGGTAATATTGTTATAGCTCGAGGTATGAACGGTATGACCAAGGGAGTTTTGAAGGCGGGCGGCAATATTGTGGCAAAGTTTTTAGAGAATGCCACTGCTGTTGCAAATGGATATGTCAGTACAGAATCTATTCTGCACAGCAATGTGACTGCTACTACAGAGATCCAGGTCACCGGTAAGAGAGGGTTCATCACCGGCGGACACGTACGTGCCGGTCGGAAAATTGAGGTGAAGACCTTAGGAGCGACACTGGGGGCACATACAGTGGTAGAAGTAGGAGCGGATCCTGAGAAAAAGGCAGAATACATGAGACTTCAGAAGGAGATTTCCGAGATTGTTAAGGCAATCCGCAGCATTCAGCCGATCTTGGAAAGCTTTGCGGAAAAGAAAGCAAAAGGGGTTCGTTTTACACAGGATCAGATTAATTATATCCGAAGCTCTGCAGCTACCATGGAGACACAGAAAAAGAGTCTGGAAGAAAAAAATCGCAGAATGCAGGAACTGCAGCTGGAGTTCAATCCCAAGGACAGAGCCATGGTGTTGGTAAAAGGAGAGGTATATCCCGGAACCACGATTATCATCGGAGATTCTTCCATGCAGGTGAAGAGCGCTTATCATTACTGCCGTTTTGAACGCATCGACGGTGATGTGAAGTCCACACCACTGTAAGATTTCATAGAAAAGAGGTATAAATATGGCATTTGGCTCTTTAGAGATTGCATCAATCCCCCGGACACAGGATTACACTGTGATGAAGCAGAATGAAGATAATAAGGGGGCATTTCAACAGATGACACTGGGACAGCAGACGCAGAAGCACACAGAGCAGCTCACGAAAGAGGTGCACAGCAGTGATGCTGCGGACTGGCACACCGGGCAATACGATGCCAAAGAAAAGGGCAATAACGAGTATGCCGGTAACGGCGGCAAACGCCGCAAAAAGCAGTCGGGAGATGGCGTTGTGGTGAAAAAAGGGCATCAGGGATTTGACATTAAGATCTAATAACACAAAGGAAAAACAAGTAAAATGGGTATTTTGGAAATCATCCTGCTGATTGTGGGAATCATAATATTTACAGGTAGCTTCTTCCTGCCGTTTGGCGGTAAAGAAAGCACGGGAATCGATAAAGAAGCAGCAAAAGAAGAAATCCACGGTCTTGTAGAAGAGGAAATGAATACCGTCCGCAGCCGGATGCAGGATAAGATGGAAGAGACTTCGGAGGATGCTGTGGAGAAGGCAGAGCGCTCCCTGGAACGTCTGACCAATGAGAAGATCATGGCAGTTAATGAATATTCCGACACGGTATTGCAGGAGATTCATAAAAATCATGAAGAAGTAATGTTCTTATATGATATGCTGAACAGCAAGCATGCGAATATCAAGGACACCGTATCCAAAATGGATAAAGCAGTTAAGGCAGCTGAGAACAAGGCTACAGAAAATAAAGTAACTGAAGATAAAGCAGTTGAGGATAAAACAGCAGGAAATAAGACGACAGAATTACTTACACAGCCGGAAAATTCACCCGAGATCGGATTCATGGGAGAGACGGTGCAGGAGGGACAGAACAATAACGAGAAGATCCTCGAGATGCACAGACAGGGCAAATCCACGGTGGCAATTGCCAAGGAACTTGGGCTGGGTGTCGGAGAGGTAAAGCTTGTGATCGACCTGTACAAGGCTTAATGAAAATCGTGTGAAAATAAGGATAAGGACGGAGAAATACAGTAATGAAATTAAAATACTATCTGCGCGGTCTCGGGATCGGAATGGCTGTGACGGCACTGATCTTAGGAATCAGCTTTTCCGGCAGTGGACAAGAGCCGCAGACACTGACAGATGATCAGATCAGAGAGAGAGCTGAAGAACTGGGAATGGTGGACAGCAGCGAACTGACCCTGACGGCATTCGCGGGCAGTGCCACGCAGGCAGCGGAGAGCACCACGGTACCGGAGACAACGATAGAACCACAGACAACGATGGAAGAGCAAGTTACCGTAGAACCAGAGGTCACCGCAGAACCGGAAGTGACTGCAGAGCCGGAAGTGACTTCAGCACCTGAGACAACGGTTGCACCGGAGAAGACCTCGGAATCTGAGACGATTACAGAATCGGAAGCATCACAGATGGTTACGGTTACCGTTAAGAAAGGAGCAAGCTCCGGAAGTGTCAGCGGCCAGTTGCAGGAGGCAGGACTGGTGGAAGATGCGAAGGCATTTGATAATTATTTATGCAATAACGGCTACAGCCGCAGCATTCATCCCGGTACTTACGAGATCACTCCCGGGACTTCCGAAGAAGAAATCGCCAAAATAATCACCGGAAAACATTAAAAACCCCTTGCTATAGGGGTTTTTCTATGTTATAATCGCACTGTTGTGACAAAAAACACGCTTTTCGATTTGGCGATGGTGCTTACTGCTTTGAACAGAGGTCTTCGTCAGAGCTAACCGGGTTCTTAACGCGTCCCGGCAGAAAAGAAAAGCGGAAGATTTTAACCAAATGGAGGTAAAGACATGAGCGTTATTTCTATGAAACAGTTACTTGAAGCAGGTGTTCATTTTGGACATCAGACCAGAAGATGGAACCCTAAGATGGCTCCTTACATCTTCACCGAGAGAAACGGTATCCACATTATCGATCTGCAGAAGTCTGTAGTTAAGGTTGATGAGGCTTACAAGGCAGTATCCGAGATCGCTGCACAGGGCGGCACCATCCTGTTCGTTGGTACCAAGAAGCAGGCTCAGGACGCTGTTAAGGTTGAGGCAGAGCGTTGCGGTATGTACTATGTAAACGAGAGATGGTTAGGTGGTATGCTGACCAATTTCAGAACCATCCAATCCCGTATCGCAAGACTGCATGCAATCGAGACCATGTCTCAGGACGGTACTTTCGATGTACTGCCTAAGAAAGAAGTTATTCAGTTAAAGAAAGAATGGGAGAAGCTGGAGAAGAACCTGGGCGGTATCAAGAACATGACCAGAGTTCCAGACGCTATCTTCGTTGTAGATCCTAAGAAGGAAAGAATCTGCGTACAGGAAGCACATGCACTGGGCATTACCCTGATCGGTATCGGCGATACCAACTGTGATCCCGAAGAGCTGGATTACATCATCCCCGGTAACGATGACGCTATCAGAGCCGTTAAGCTGATCGTTTCCAAGATGGCTGACGCTGTTATCGAAGCAAAGCAGGGTGAAGTTTTAGAAGGCGCAATGGAGATCGAAGTTCCAGCTGATTTCGCAGCAGAGAGCACAGAAGCGTAATCAAAAAACTTTAAATTAATATTTGGAGGATGACAAAATGGCAGTAACCGCAGCAATGGTAAAAGAGTTAAGAGAAACAACCGGTGCCGGAATGATGGACTGCAAGAAGGCTCTTGCAGCTACTGACGGCGATATGGAAAAGGCTGTAGAGTTCTTAAGAGAAAAAGGACTTGCAGGTGCAGCTAAGAAGGCTGGACGTATTGCAGCTGAAGGTATCGTTGATACTGCAATGTCCGCTGATGAGAAGACTGCTGTAGTAGTAGAAGTAAATGCTGAGACAGACTTCGTTGCTAAGAACGCTAAGTTCCAGGCATACGTAGCAGATGTAGCTGCTCAGGCTCTGGCTTCTTCCGCAGCTGATATGGACAGCTTTATGGCTGAGAAGTGGGCAAAAGACACTACTCTGACTGTAAAAGAGGCTCTGTCTTCCCAGATTTCTATCATCGGTGAGAACATGAACATCCGCCGTTTTGAGAAAGTAACAGAAGAGAATGGTTTTGTTGCTTCCTACATCCATGCAGGCGGAAAGATCGGCGTTTTAGTTGACGTTGAAACTGACGTTATCAATGACGCTGTTAAGGAAATGGCTAGAAACGTAGCAATGCAGGCAGCTGCATTAAAGCCAACCTTTACAAACCGTGACGAAGTTAGCCCAGAATTCATCGAGCATGAGAAAGCAATCCTGATGGCTCAGATCCAGAACGATCCTAAGGAAGCTTCCAAGCCAGAGAAAGTTATCCAGGGCATGATCCAGGGACGTATCAACAAGGAATTAAAGGAATTCTGTCTGATGGATCAGGTTTACGTTAAGGCTGAAGATGGCAAGCAGAGTGTAGCTCAGTATGTTGCTTCCGTAGCTAAGGCTAACAACGCAAAGATCGCTATCAAGAAGTTCGTTCGTTTCGAGACTGGTGAAGGTCTGGAGAAGAAGAACGAGAACTTTGCAGAGGAAGTTGCTAAGCAGATGGCTCAGTAATGCAAATTTTGCATGAAAATGTTTTTACAATTTAATATTTGATATGGATTGGTAAGAACTGTTATAAGTCCGGAAACCGCGCAGAAATGCGGGTTTCCGGGCTTTTTCTTTGCGCATTTTATTGTTATATATGTTATAGATATGTTTGGGTTTTGCAACCTGGGGAGGTTGTGTAGATGGAAGAGTGGGGGTGGCTGAGTTGGTATTGTGATGATTGAGCTATGGTTGACACAGGAAGATAATGTGTTTTATACTGAGAATAACAGATTATAAAAGTAGTAAGTTGTGGAGGTGGAGTATGAAGAAAATCAAAAATTTGCTCTTTTCTGAAAGAGGAATGAAAATGGTGAATGTGCTGTTTTTTCTCTCTGCAATTTTTTATAGAAGTGGTTTGCTGTTCAATGTCATTTAGTTAACTGATTTTGACCGAAATGGTTGAACTGTAGCGT
>CAVFMG010000038.1:0-19738 GCA_963623435.1 Odoribacter splanchnicus | reverse complement strand
CAAAAGTGGACAAAAGAAGCATTGGTTACAAACGTAGAAAACTGTCCATGGAAAATGCTTTCACAGCTATCCGTGAGGCATTGAACGGAACCCCTAATATCATTTTCAACTAATGGGGTTCTGAACAGTTACCCATTTATTAAAACAGATCCAGCATATTGTCCAAATAAATTTCTTCTCTGACCTGTAGCTGGTACTCCGGTTTCGTCATATAGTACAGTAAAAATTCCAGAACCAGTGCACTGCCCAGTCCCCGCCCCTCAATCTTATAATGGGAAAATCCCATGGGCAGGTAACTCTTCTGAATGTCTTCCACGCTGATAAATCCGGGATTTTTCATGGCTTTGGAAAAACGGTAGCCCTCCTCCGCTCCCGGCGAGGTACAACGGAAATCAGAATCCTCTCCCAGATTCCTGCGGCTGACGGCTTCGTAGCATTCCTTCCTGTCCTTACAGCCGAAATAGCAGCATTCATTGCACAGAAATTCCACTTTGTCTTTCTGTGGTTCTGTCAGCGTATTTAATTTTTCATATGCCTTGTTCAGACGGAAATCCGGTACAACATAGCGAAAATCGTCTCTGCCGGTCTCCTTTTTTAATGCTTCAAAATCCGTCAGGACTTTCGTGGTAGAGGATACTAAATAAATTTCCGAGTAATGACTTTTCAGATACTGTAACAGCAGGTCTGAATGGACGATCACGCCGTTTTGTATTTGGGCATTTTCCGCAAACAGGGCACAGAGTGCATTGCATTTTCTGTCGGAGAGATGTTCCTCGCAAAGTTTCGAATTGCTGAAGGTCAGGCGGGCTGAAATACCGTATTCCTGTAACAACGCCAACACTTCCCCGGCGTCGTGGTCCTCCAGCGAGACACGTCCGCCTCCCCAGATGCAGTCTGGCGGTGCTCCATAGATGGAGCCGATGTCACACCAGTCATAAAAATATTGCCGATGCTCCCGGAACAGTGGCAGGAATATCCGATATAGTTCATAGAATTCAAACAGACCGGGAAGATGGTAATAAGCTGTTTTTTTATTCATATTTCAAAATCCACCATTTAATAATATTGAACAGGAACAACCATAGGCATATTATAGCTTATCCGGAAAAACGAGACAATCCTTCTGCTACTTCTTTCACCACGCGGAGTTTCGCCCACTGTTCTTCCTCGGTCAGCTTGTTGCCGATCTCGCAGGAGGCAAATCCACACTGCGGGCTTAAGTATAATCTCTCTAGCGGAATATATTTTGCCGCATCATGGATCCGGTCAATGACAAGCTGTTTGTCCTTCAGTACGGGAAACTTGGTGGTGATCAGTCCCAGCACGACCTTTTTCTCTCCGGATACCTTCGCCAGAGGTGCGAAGCCGCCGGATCTCTCGTCATCGAACTCCAGGAAATAAGCATTTACATTCTCTTCTCCGAAAAATAAAAAGAATTGTGTTCTCCCTGTTCAAAAGAGAGATACGGATATTCTTCCAGCTCTTCGTTCGTAATTATGCTGTTACCAGCCAGCGGATGTTTTCTGCTGATAAATACATGGGGTCTGGCAACAAACAGTTGGTGAAATTCCAGTCTGTTGGCTGTTTCCGTGATAGTGCCGGTGTCCGCCACTGTTATTACATACTTTAATTGCTGAAGTGTCATATCTTCCCTATTTTTTATCCTTTTTACTTTCACCGTAAATGGCGACAGCAACGCACAGGATCGCCGCTGCAACCGCCAGCCAGAATGTCAGATCCATCTATTGTCACTCCCAAAGTTTTCAAAATCTCTTTCTAAGGTTAGCACTCGCTAACCTCCGTGTCAATCATTCTTCCTTTGGGAAACAGAACAGTTCCTACTATAAATGCGATCACATCCAGCGTAAGGTTGTCTCCAAATATCAACGTTGCCACGAAGAGGATCAGGGCACTGATGATCATTCCGGCTTCTATAATATTTCAGTTTTTCTCGCCAGCGCTGCATCATAAAATCAGTCCCTCCCTTGCATCCACACCGGTCTCCTTGCGGCTCAGGTAATCAAATGAAATCATCTTATGCTTCACATAAAGCCGATCCTGCGTCATAATAGGAATCTTGTAAGAATCTCCCCGTTCTTCCAAATATCCCGCGCCGTCTTCTCTCTCTTGCTCGGTTAACATACGAATGTACGAATCTTTGTCGGTAAGTCAGAGACTTGTCGATCTTGTACTTGGTGTATTTCGTTTTCTCTTTGTGGTATTTGACAGAAAAGTAAACACTGATCACGAAGATCACCAGACCCAGCAGGAACATGATAAGTGACGGCAAGATCTGCTTCTCCTTCGTCGCGCCGCAGAAATAAATGACCGGGAACACCATAGTAACAAGAATGGGGATATCGTCATCCTTTTTAGAAAAGAATATCCTCCGGGCGGATCTTATCCTGCTCCGTAATGAGACGAATTACCCGGCAGGGAACTCCTGTTGCGATCACTCCCGCGGGGATATCATGGGTGACCACGCTTCCGGCTCCGATCACGGAACCCGCGCCGATGGTCACACCACCGCAGACCGTGGCGTTCGCTCCGATCCATACGTTCTCTTCCAGCGTGATCGGTGCGGAAGTACCAATACCCTGGCTGCGCTGTTCAGGATCCACCGCGTGTCCGGAGCATGCCAGACAGACGCCGGGCGCGATAAATGCGCCCGCACCGATATTGACGGGCGAGGTATCCAGAATAACACAGTTATAATTGATGACTGTAAGTCCATGAGTATGAATATTAAATCCGTAATCGCAGTGAAAATCCGGTTCAATGCCTGTCATCGGATGGCAGGTTCCCAAAAGTTCCTGTAAGATCTCCCGCCGCTTCTGCTGCTCCTTCGGAGCCGTCCGGTTATATTCCCAGCAGAGCTGTTTTGCCCGGTTCTGTTCCTCTCCCGGGATATTTTCATAGCCGCTGGCGTATGCCGCGGGGCGTTTTATAATGTCTATAACGTTCATGTTTTACGCTTCCTTCTGAAACAGTTTCTCGAACTCATCCCGATTGAGGATCCTCGTGTGGGACGGGTCGCGCATTCTTTCGATCTTATCGTCGATGTCCCGGAGTGCTTCTTCGGTGGCTTCCATATCCCAGACGACCATTTTCCCGCCTTTTTTCAGGACTCTCTGCATTTTCCGGAAAGGTTTTTCCGGATCAGATAGTCGGTGTATTCTGCCTTTGACATATGGTAGGATGTGAATTTTTCCGCCTGTATTTTGAATGACTGTTTTACGGTATCATTATGATTCATGTTAATCTATCTCCTGACACACAGTTTATATTTCTAAAAACTCCACGGCAGATAAGCCGCGAGAATTGCCAACAGCACCGCCGGCAGCATGTTAGCGACTTTTAATTTCTTGCCCCAGACAAGGTTAATTCCAATGCAGAAGATCAGGACGGAACCGATCAGTGACAGATATGCCACCGCCGTGGGCGTCATGATTGGGGAGACCAGTCTCGCCAGCAGCGTTATGACACCTTCAAACACAAATACGGGAATGGCGGAAAATATTGCACCTTTTCCCAGAGAGGATGTCATCACCGCTACGATGATGAAGTCCAGCACGGATTTCACCGCAAGGGTCGAATAATCTCCCAGCAGTCCATCCTGTATCGCCCCCACGATAGCCATGGCTCCGATGGAGACGGTAAGGGATGCCGTCACAAAAGCATTCACGAAGCTTACGTCACCGCCATTTCCGGTTTTCTTCTTGAGCCATTCTCCGAATTTCTCAAAACCATTTTCAATTCCGATCAGCTCACCGATCATGGTACCCAGCGCCAGACACAGCACCACCAACATGGCTTTTCCACTGGTGATCTCTGCTCCTTCGATCTGTAACATTCCTTCCATGGCACCTGCGATCGCAATGAACAGAACGCTGACTCCGCAAGCCTTATTCAGCGCCTCCTGCTGTTCCGTTTTGAATAATTTTCCGACCAGCTGCCCTATCAGTCCACCGGCTACAATGCTGACACTGTTGATCAGTGTTCCCAGTCCTATCATTGGTTTTTCCTCTGTTATTATAATGTCTGTTATTCCCGGAAGCAGTCCTCGACCTGCTTCATCCAGCCAGCCCTTATTTGCCATATCCCACAGGATCTCACAGGCTTTTTCGTGAGGAATGCCATCATGCGCTCCTGCGTGTTTAATTCTGCGGCGGTCTTGCCGAAGGGATAACCGGTCCCATCCAGTCTCTCATGGTGAAATGCCGCCCAGTCGCGGATCTCGTCAAAATCATTCACGCCCGACAAAATACGATAGATATATGCCGCGTGATGTTTCATCACGGCAAATTCATCCTCCGTAAGCCTTCCCGGCTTCTCCTGGATCTCATTGCCCACTGCTACTTTTCCAATGTCATGCAGAGCCCCCGCGAGGTACATTTTCTGCACTGTCTCTTCGTCAAAGCCCATATAACGGCTCAGCTGCTCCGCATCCTCCGCCACACCGATGGAATGGGTGCTGGTGAATGGGGATTTGTAATCGACGATCTGTGCAAAGCTCTGAAGGGTTAAACTTTTCCATTAGGGCACCTCCGTACGTTTCTGGAAATAAGTATACCTCTTCTGCCCTGCCAGTTCAATCCGATTATTTTACCGGGGAATACGGATCTCATCCATTTCGTAGGAAGGACCTGTCGATTCACTCCCCTGTGCTCCGCAGGCAGACAGCCCCAGTGCCATGACTCCTGTGATAAAAATTAATTTGCCCCTCAGTTTGTATCTCTCCTTATGTATTTATTGTAACCGAACGCTTGTATAACTCTTCCACCTGCGCCGCCGTCTTGCCGGTGTACTGCACGGCAATGCGGTTCTCGGGATGCGCGTCTGTCAGATACAGCACGCACAGGAAAATCCATTCCAGCGGTTTCATAATAAAATACACCAGATCCGCCGTGTATTTACTGTGGATCAGTCTCGCCACGGAGAACCCGTAAGTATCATAGAAATGCCGCAGTGCCCGGTGGAACCCGGGAGTCCGCTCTTCCAGCACCTGTTCAAAAGCATTGGCAATGCACAGCTGACGGTTCACGATCACTTCGTGCCCATGCCGTCTCCCCAGGCGGATAGGTTTTACGACCGTTTCATGACCACCTGCAGCTACCGTACAGAGGTAATGTTCATCATACATGACATTCTGCGGTGCCTCTCTGAGAGACAGGTTCCAGTCGCTGGTCTCTGTAAATGCTTTAATCACGGAATCCGGTGCCTGCCCGAACAGCATGAGGATCGCGATCAGGATTCCCAGAAGCGGGAACATCAGAAGTAGTGCCAACACGGGCCACAATTCCGCTTTTCTTAAGATTCTGTCACACAAGCGCAATACCGGATTCTGCTGAATTTTCCCCGTTCCGAAGTGCTCTTCCTCCGCATTCTGCACCAGTGCATTCCACTCCCGTATTTTCTTCAGAAGCAGTCTTACCACCAGTAGCACACAGCACAACGGGAATAATACTAAATATCCGCCTTTTAATTCCGTTGGCTTGTGAATCTGCACAGTGAACAAGATTAATTCCAGCAATCCAAGATACATTGCTGAAATCGATAGGACTGTCACAAGGGGCGGCAGCTTCCGGAGTGGAATGATCTGCAGTAGCTCATACCCCAAAAACGCCAATAACAGAATCACAATAAATGTCACCCTGGAGCCACTGTATATCGGTGTATGCTTGTCTAAATTGCTCAACTGCGTCTGCCAGTCGGCGCCTGTCACATTCCAAGCCAACGAAAGATAGAGTATTTCATAGAAACTGCCCAGCCAAAATACATGCTGGTCAAACAGCCAGTCTCCCTTCACAGGACGCCTTAATTTTTCCCTGATCAGGCAGATTACTTCACTGATCGTCAATACCACGGGGAATACCAGAAACGCTCCCATTAATATCCCCCAGATTAATGCTTCCGTAAAATCCTTGATGATCTCCAAAATATAATCTTTTTGTCCCCACTCAGAGGAAAGGTCTATGACCAAGAAAAGAGCTAGCCCAATCCCAACAATTATGGAAATGATCCACGCAAACAGTACCGGATGATTTTTGTAAAATCTTATTTTTCCCGTATTTATTTCTTTATTTTCCATCCATTCTCGCCTCTATCTGTTTCCGTGCCATATATCTGGAAATATTAAATGTCCGCAGAGATGTCTGATCCAGACGCTTCTTATTATGGTTCAGGTAATAATATCCGAATCCTTTCGGCTGATAACTTCCCCACCACTGAGACTGCGTATCTTCTCTCATAATTTCTGTAGGTTGCTCCAGTTCATAGGCGCTGAAATCATATCCCAGACTCTCCATATAAGGAAGGATGACAGGTGCTGCGTCCGCGCTGAGTCCACTCAGATAATCGAAGTCACTGTATTCCGATCCCCGGAAAAATGGTCCGTCAAAAAAGTCGTCCCCATAATCCTGCGCCACGGATTCTTCCCAGCCCGTACCGTCCGCGCCGGGCGCATTGGCGATATTCACGCGGGCAATGATATAGTCGGGATGGCTGAAGGACAATGCCAGATACAGAATTGTCACCACAACCACGCCATACCGAAACAGCGGAAAACTTTCTCTGTAAATATTGACCAATACGCCAATAAACATTACGAATAATACCGCCAGCATCCACAGAACAAAAATCCGTAGGAATGTCAGATAAAAATACCGGATGTAAATAATCATACGCATTACACTGGACGCGATCATGACAAAGGTGCATAATGACATGATTGTCATAATCACTTTCAGCACCTTGCTCTCCCTGAAAAAGCTGAGGCACACCAGTACCAGAATCAGATTCAGAATGCTGACTGCCAACAGCTGGAAAAATCCCTCTCTTGCGTACTGTGCGTAGGTGTACCCGTCCGGCAGCTGCATTTTCCCTAAGAACAACCCTAAGATCTGGATACCGGAGAACAGCAGATACAAAAGTGACAGTAGTGACATAATTGTAATTGCCAGTACCGGCTCACCCTTCCTGTGATCCTTCACTTCCTCCGGGATGCTTCTCTTACACAGGTAGGAAGTCAGCGCATAGGAGGCAAAGAACAGAAACGTTACCCGGAAAACCACGTTAATGATATTGCCCGGGCGGATCCAGCCCACAACATCCATTGTCATCTTGCGGAACACCGCATCGGCGGAGCTTAACAGTCCGGCAGCGATCAGCAGAATAGGCAGTGCGATCACTACTCCCAGCAGTCCGTACCATACCTTTTTATTGATTTTTCCTTTTTCCTGAAAATAAGCTTTTCCATCGGAAAAAGGCTTGCCCAGTTCCCCGAAGCTCATAACGATCAACCGGCAGATGCTTCCCACATATTTTCCCAGATTCCACTTAGTTGTATCAAAATATTGATTCAACAGCAGACACATTACTAACAGGAAAACCGCCAGCTTATTCAGGCTGATGATCGCCCATCCGTCGGTGCAGAAGGTGGACACCCCCAGCAGCAGAAGGCTGATCATGTAAAAGGCGCTTCCTTTTTTCAAGGTAATCTCCAGTTTTGACAGCGAGAAGACAAAATACAGTAAAGTGCCTGCGAGAAAAAAAGGGAAGGTAATCCCCGAGCCGTTATGAAACATACAAAATGCATAGAACACGGCATAGAGAAAAGTCACCGGTCCGAAAAAATTAAAGTGTTCCTTCATCTTCACCCTCCACATACTCCAGAATGTCTCCCGGCTGGCAGTGCAATGCCTGGCAGATCGCCTCCAGCGTAGAGAAACGGATCGCTTTTGCCTTATTATTTTTCAAAATGGACAAATTCGCCTGGGTCAGATCCACCTGGGTCGCCAGTTCCGTCAGGCTGATCTTCCGCTTTGCCATCATTACATCCAGATTTACAATAATTCCCATAATTGCTGCCTTTCTATTTCCTGTCTAAATCCCGTCTAAATGGTTAAATCGTTCTCTTCCTTGTAGCGCACAGCTTCTTCAAATACCATTGCCAGCACCTTGCTGAACATGCCTGCGATGATAAATACCAGAATGATCACCAGCATGGCGATGGTCAGGTACACCACGCATCTTACGGCACTCATGGCTGCGATGAAAAAGCTTAAGTCCCCCATTCTGCGAAGACTCGCCACATTTTCCGGCACAAAGCAGTTCTCATTAAGTACCGTGCCAAACATCTTCCGCAGCTCATTGACCAGCAATAATGCAAGCACTCCCAGGATGGCGAATATGATCACCGCAGGGAGGTAATGCTCCTCCACCGCCTCCAGATACTTTCCTATGTATTTCAAGCTGAGCGGCAGACTTGCCGTCACCAGAATCCCACTATAGAACATGAAGTCCAGCAAGTACTTCATCCCCTTTGCCAGGGTGAACTTTTTCTCCCGCAACTCCTTTTCCGACAATTCTTTTTTCTCCATAACTAAATACCTCTTTTCTTTTCTTTTGGTAGCTTTAACATATCACTCTGTTATATGAATGTCAATATAAATTTATTGATATTCGATAAGTTTATATTGAATCTCATGCATATCATTTCTTTCCCGTTACTTCCCGTTACTTTTCCATCTGACTCATCTGACTTCCATCTGACTCCATCTGACTTCATCTGACTCATGGGCAAAAAAAGACTTGGGCAAAAAAAGACAGGAATTATTAACACAAAGGAAAAAAAAGACATAGACATCCTCCGTTCTTTTTTCTACAATAAAAACAGCAGAAAAGAACCGTTTCTTTTTCATTTACAACATGATAGGAGCATAGTATGCAGCTACTGGATCAGCTTTCACACCCTTCAAGGGTGTTTACACCAATCCCGTTCTGGTTTCTGAACGGTGATCTGACGGATGAGGAAATCCGCCGCCAGCTTATGGATTTCGCCGACCATGGCGTCTACGGTGTTGTTCTGCATCCCCGCATGGGGCTTCCAAAACGTATTGAATATCTGAGTGAGACCTTCTTTCACTACATCCGCACTGCCGTGGAGACCGCCGCGTCTCTTGACATGACGGTCGTTTTATATGATGAGGGAATGTACCCTTCCGGCTCCGCCTGCGGGCAGGTCGTGGCGGGGCATCCCGAGCTTGCCAGTGAGGGCATCCTGCTGACAGACGAAATCCTCTCCGGCGATGAAATTCTTGCCCGCACAGAATCCGGCACTCTGGTGGTCCGCAAAAGCGGCGGCACCATGCGCGGGCTGCACTGGGATGAGGAGGACGGTGCCCCTAACACACCTCTGACCGCAGATATTCTGAACCCGGTGGCAGTGAATCGTTTTATCGAATTAACCCACGAAGCCTATTATCGGGAATTCAAAGAATATTTCGGCAATACCGTCATTGGCTTTTTCACGGACGAACCCAGTATCCTGGGTCGGAATGTCAGCGGAATGTTTCCCTGGACCCACGACTTTGCCACAGCCTTTACCACCGCCGGTGGTGATCTCAGTGGGCTGACCGCACTTTTCCACAGCGAAGAGAACTCTGATACCGCACTGTATCACAAGATGATTCTTGCCAGAGAAAATGAAGTCTACTACGGCAGTCTTTCCCGTTGGTGCACGGCACACGGCATCGGACTCATGGGGCATCCCCACCAGAGTGATGACATCGAGGTGGAAAAATATTTTGAGATTCCCGGACAGGATCTGGTTCTGCGCTGGCTCGCCCCCGAAAAAGACGGTCTGGCCGGTATGGACTCCACCATGGCAAAATGCAGCGCCGACGCCGCCCGGCTTATGGGGCGCCGCCGCAATTCCAACGAATGTTTCGGCGCCTGCAATAAGGACGACAACCCCTGGCAGTTTGCGGGTGGTGACATGAAATGGTACACGGACTGGCTTGCCGTGCGCGGTGTGAACCTTTTCATTCCCCACGCCTTTTATTACAGCATCGAAGGCGAACGGAAAGGGGAGCGTCCCCCCGATGTGGGTCCTAACAGTATCTGGTGGCAGCATTATACACAGTGGTCCGGATACTGGAGCCGTCTCTCCTGCCTGATGACAGAGATCGATCTGCACGCAGAAGTTGCCGTTCTGTGCCGTAACCGCGACTTACATCCGGAGCTGGTACGCCCCTTGTTTGAACACCAGACCGGCTTCCAATATCTCCCGGAAAGCGTTTGGACGGAATGTAAAGAAAAAGACGGGGCATTGTATTGCCACGGTCATCGTTACACCGCTATAATCGATACCGAACATCATTTCTCCGGTGTCCCCCGTTATGATGCCGATACATTTACACCGGACTGCCTCTGCTCTCCCGCACAGCCGTTCCTTCGCTGTGCACGCTTTGTCAAAGATGGCACGCCCTGCTGGTTCCTGGTCAACGAAGGAAACGAGCCGATTCATACTACCCTGACGCTTCCGACAGAACTGAAAATGGGTGCCTATGATCTATGGAACAACTCTGTAATCAGACAGCCTGCCACCCAGACTGCAAACGGTGCGGAGATCGTCTTCCATCTGTCCGTGCGTGGCAATGTCCTCTTGTTTGCCTGCACGGAGGAAGAATATGAACTTCTTCCCGAACCCCGCGCTTCTTATGTGCTCTCTTGTCCTGCATTTACGCTGACGGATACCGACCCAGCAGCCGCCCGAAAAACCTATCTGGCACACCTTCCGGTCAGTGCCGCAGAGCTTTGCCACCCTTCCCTGACATTGACGGTAAATGCGGAGGAAATGGCAGAACTTTATGTCGACGGCAAGTCAGCCGGAGCCTGTTTCTGGGCACCGCAGAGCTTCGAGTTACAAGGGCTTCTGCGCGAGGGAGAAAACGAACTGGTTCTTACCGTCACCGGCAATATGGCAAACCTGTACGGGAAACAGCCCGTGGAATACGGACTCTCCCCAAACTAAAATCAGCTTCAAACAATACATATTTATCCAAACTTTCAAGCAAGACCGGAATGGTATAGAAAATGGAAAGAGAGTAAAAAGTGAAAATGAAGTATACGAATCCAATAATTAAGGGCTTTAATCCTGACCCGAGCATTTGTTGCGTAGGAAATGATTATTATCTTATTACAAGTTCGTTTGAATATTTTCCGGGGATACCTATATATCACAGTAGGGATTTAGTAAATTGGAAAATGATAAATCATTGTATTTCCGATCCACAGGCGTTTGATTTTAGTTTGTTTGGAAATTCCAGTGGTATATGGGCGCCTACGATACGGTATAATAATGGCAGATTCTATGTAACGGCCACTATTGATGGAATTGGAAATATGCTAGTGCATACAGATCATATCAATGGCAGTTGGTCGAAACCCGTACTTGTAAAAATGGGAGGAATAGACCCTTCTATATATTTTGAGGATAATCGAGCTTATTATTGCACAAATGAAAATACAGGACACGGTGAAGCCATAACAATATGTGAAATAAATCCTGATACAGGGGAGATTCTGGGTGAGAAAAAAGAGATATGGCATGGAATGGGCGAAGGCTGGTTGGAGGCGCCACATATATATAAAGTAAACGATTGGTATTATATCTTTACAGCTGAGGGCGGCACTTCATATAATCATATGGTTACTGTCGGCAGAAGTAAAACACTTTTCGGAGATTATGAAAAGTGTCCGTTCAATCCGTTGCTTACAAATCGCAATGATACCTCCAAAGCCATACAATGTACCGGGCATGCTGATCTGATTGAGGATGCAAACGGTGATTGGTATATTGTTCATCTTGGTACAAGACCGTGCAATAATACAAAATCAAATCTTGGCAGAGAAACCTTTTTGACACCTGTACAATATAAAAATGGTTGGTTTTTTGTTGATGGCGGCAAAGCAAAAATTGAGAATGAAATGAACACTGAAGCAGAACAGTACATTTACATTTCAAATAAAAGCGGATAGAGATTACTATTATTTCTTCTATTCCGAAAATAACTCACCTGTACAGGAAATATGTAAAGCATCCACCCATTTTCTATGTGTGGAAATGCCGAGCAGATGTTTTACAGGAACTACAATCGGTGTGTACACAATAGGAGATACTGCTGAATTTACATGTTTTGAAACGTACGTATTATAGGAAATTATACATATAGACTTATGATTGCTTTTTACCTAATAATATAAGAAGATGCCAGGGTTGTGGGAGTGCGCAGCACGGAGCAATCCGTTGGCATCAAAGTCGGGGGCTTTTGACCCCGACATCATAAGAAATAAGAAAGAAGGCTTTTTATGGAATCATTTTTGCTGTCCGCACGCTGTACTGCCAGCACTATAACCGTGTTCTGGGATAAACCGGAACAAGCCAATGCCGACACAATGTATGAAGTTTCTCTCAATGCGGAACCTTCCATTCGCACAGATCGGACACATTATACATTCACGGAATTGATACCCAATACTGAATATTGTATTACTGTCCGCGATATCGGCAATATCCGCATCTGTACCCACCCGGCACGCCACCGCATCTATGTAACGGAAGATCCCTACAATGCCGTAGGAGATGGCAAAACACTGAACACCGTCGCACTCCAGCAGGCTTTTATGGACTGTGGACCGAATGACGAAGTATACTTTCCCGCCGGAATCTATCTGACCGGGGCTCTTGATCTGCACAGTTGTATGACCGTGCATCTGGAGGAAGGCGCTGTTTTACAAGGCAGTTCTGACCCCACAGATTATCTGCCCCGTATCTGGAGCCGTTTTGAAGGCACGGAACAGGAATGTTACCGCAGTCTTTTAAATGCCGGACAGCTTGATCATACCGCAGGAGCAAATTGCGAAAACATCCTTCTCTATGGCAAGGGAACCATCAGTGGCGGCGGACATGTTCTGGCCGGGCGCATGATCGATATTGAACGTGAAAATCTCAAGGAATATCTTGCCCAAAATGCCGCGCTGGTTGCCACCTGTGAGAATGATCGTACTATTCCGGGGCGTGTCCGCGGACGTCTTATTAATTTAAGCAACTGTTCCCATGTTCGTATTACGGGGCTGACTTTGCAAAACGGTGCGGCATGGAATGTCCATATGATCTACTGTGATGACATTGTGACAGACCACTGCATACTACGTTCCAGTGGCATTTGGAACGGCGATGGTTGGGACCCGGATTCCTCGACAAACTGCACGTTATTTGCGACAGAATTTGAGACCGAAGATGATTCCGTTGCCATTAAATCCGGTAAGAATCCCGAAGGCAACGCTATTAATCGTCCTACAAAACACATCCGCGTATTTGACTGCCACAGCCAGGGCGGTCATGGCATCTGTATTGGCAGCGAAATGTCCGGAGGTGTCGCAGATGTGCAAATTTGGGATTGTGACATAGCTGCTTCTTCCAATGGCATTGAAATCAAGGGGACACCCAAGCGTGGTGGATATGTACGCAATGTTACTGTTCGCGACTGCACCTTCCCCCGCCTGCTTATTCACTCTGTACCATACAATGATGACGGGGTTCCTGCTCCCGAGCCGCCTTATTTCGAAGGTTTCCGCTTTGAACGGCTGCATCTGACCGGGCAAAAACAGGAGCACGGCACAGTGGAATCCGTTGCCCCCATTGAAATTGACGGTTTTACTGCACCCGGACATAAAATCAAAAACGTAATTTTATCAGACTGTGTACTGCCGCAGAATGCAGAGCTTCGGCTTTCGAGGTATGACGCACTGACCATTTCCAATTTACACACGGAGGGAGCTTTTTCTCATGAATATGAGTAAAATCGATATGACGCAAGGTTCTATTTTAGGTCGCGCAGCACAATTTGCATTGCCGATCTGAATCGGAAATATCCTGCAACAGTTATACGGAACGATTCTTTTGTGTATCTTTCTCGGTATTGGTTCCGGAATCTCCATCCTGATTTCACAGGCGGCAGGCGCCTCCAATGCTCTTTTATTTTAAATCGCATCGCTGGGGCGATATTTGTGCCCTTGCAAAAAGCCAGAAATAATGCACTATTAATTACTCGCATGCCAGCTCCATAAAAATTTACATACTTCCCAAAAATAATCACATGGATTTTCCTTTTGTCCTGCCCTATAATAAGCGCAATTACAGGCCACAGGGCAAAAGGAGGAATATCATGTTATATCCGATTATGAACCGCTCCCGCAGTTTGATCGATCTGGGAGGGGTATGGCAATTTAAGTTAGGAGATGAGACGGAACCGGGAGATATCTGGAGCGAACCTCAGGCGATGGAGATGATTTGCGTTCCGGCCTCTTACAATGACCAGAAGGATGACCCGGCTTACCGGAATCATTACGGCTGGGCTTATTATGAGAAAACCTTAGAACTTCCGGCATTTTTGTGTGGGAACAGCAGGCAGCGTCAGGTACTGCGCTTCGATGCGGTGACCCATGCCGCCAAAGTATATCTCAACGGGAAGCTGGTCATGACACATAAGGGCGGTTTTCTTCCCTTTGAAGTCGAGATCACAGATACAATTCCGGAGGATGGACGCCTCACCATCGGCGTCGCCGTGGACAACCGAATCAGCCACAGCACCCTGCCTATCGGCAACGAGGGTAATATCGCTTTCTTCGGCTCGGATAATCCCGGGATTCCCAGTGTGGAAGCAGCGAAACTGTGGCGAAAAAAACAGAATCTGCCGAATTTTGATTTCTTTAATTTTGCAGGCATTAACCGTCCGGTACGCCTCTACAGCACTCCGGCCTCTTACATCAAAGACATCATTCTGGTACCGTCTATTGAAGGCGACACCGGTATCTTAAATTATGAAATTCTCACGGATGGTGCAGATAGTGACGTTGCTGTCACTTTAAAGATCATAGATGCAGAAGGGCACTGTAAGGCGGAAGCCACCGGACGGAAAGGGGAGCTTCGGGTTCCGCAGGTCCATCTCTGGGAGCCTTACCCCGGCACGCCTTACCTGTACAAAGCCGAGGTCCATTACGGGGATGACTGCTATACGGAAGAATTCGGTTTCCGTACCGTAGAGGTGAAAGGAACGCAGTTCTTGATCAACGGCAAGCCTTTTTATTTCAAGGGTTTCAGCAAACATGAGGATTCCTTTTTCCGCGGAAGAGGACTGGATCTCTGCCTCGATGTAAAGGATATCAACCTCCTGCACTGGATCCATGCCAACTCCTTCCGCACCAGTCACTACCCCTACGCGGAGGAGATCTACCGGCTCTGCGACAGAGAGGGCATCGTCATTATTGACGAGACTCCTGCGGTGGGCATCGGTGCCGGGGAGAGCTGCGATCCTTATAAAACTTTTCCCATAAGAGAGCATCACGAACAGGTACTGCGGGATCTGGTCGAGCGGGACAAAAATCATCCCTGTGTCGTCATGTGGTCCATGGGAAACGAGCCGGATACCGAACATTTCCCGGAATCCGCCTACGAATACTGGCATTCCCTCTATGAATTTACCCACAGGCTGGATCCTCAGAATCGCCCCGTGACCTTTGTCTGCTGTCAGAATAATTATGAGAAGGACATCGTGACCCGAACCATGGATGTGGTCTGCCTGAACCGCTATTACGGCTGGTACAATCTGTCCGGTGACTTAGAGGCTGCCTCCTATGCCTGGAATATGGAGCTGGATTTCTGGGAAAAGATCGGAAAACCCGTGATGATGACGGAATACGGTGCCGATACCCTCGCCGGGCTTCACAACTGTGCGCCGGAGATGTGGAGTGAAGAATTTCAGGTAGAACTTTATAAGATGTATAGCAAAGCTTTCGACGGAAGGAACTTCTTTATCGGAGAACAGGCATGGAACTTCGCCGATTACGCCACTTTGCAGGGCTGTATGCGGGCAGACGGCAACCGAAAAGGTATCTTTACCAAGGACCGCCGTCCGAAGTTAACTGCCCATTACTTCCGGGACAGATGGGAACATATACCGAATTTCCATTACAAGGACAGCGATAATTTATAAGATAATCCACTACAAACAACAGCAACACCTGATATATCGTTGCTGTTGTTTCTACTATATTTCTCTTCACTCGGATACCGGAAGACGCAAAAATCCTCCTGTGCCGATTATTTTCGTCACAGGAGGCTCCAAAATCACAAAATTATTCTGCAGTGATGGTATACTCCTTGCGGAATACCCCGCCCGCCTGCAAAGTATTGCCATATTCCCGCTGCTCCAGACTGCCTTCAAAGCTTGTCCTGTCGCATCTGCCGTACCAGGGCTCGATGCAGATAAACGGGGCGCCCTTGCCTGCGGGAGACCACAGACCGAATAACGGCGCATCAAATCTTACGGTAAGATACGGCTTTTTGTCCGGAGTGCACAGGCTCACTGCAGAAGCCTGACGATTCTCCACGATCAGCGCATCCCGGTCGAATAAATGCTCCGTGATCTGCGCATAGCCATCTGTCACCGGCAATACATCCTCTTCCTGCCCCATCAGCCCCTGTCCGTCGTCTGCAATCAGACCGTAAGTCAGGTCTTTGTCCGTGTCAAATTTGAAATAATACTCCGACTGCTTTCCCTTCTCATCTACAGGGCACATAAATGCCGGGTGTCCTCCAATGGAAAAATGTAATTCTTTGGTATCCGTATTCTCTACCTGCCAGATGACTTTCAGTTCTTTTCCCTTTAATTCATAACCGATTTTTAAGAGAAACTGAAACGGGTATTTTGCTTTGGTCTCTTCGTTGGAACGCAGGGAAAACCATGCTTCCGTCGCCGTCTGTGCGTCTACGTTAAACTCCATATCTCTGGCAAAACCATGCTGTCCCATGGGGTAGGTCTTGCCTTCATAATGATATTCCTTATTTTTCAGGCTGCCTACAAAGGGGAACAGTACCGGTGCGCTTCTCTTCCAGAATTTTGCATCTGCATTCCACAGATACTCGGTATCTGTCTCTTTCCCCCGAATGCTTCCAAGCTCTGCGCCAAAGCTGTTGATCGTCACCTTTAAAGCTTCATTTTCCAATACTACCTGCATATTGCATACCTCCCTCTCTTATCGGTTATCCTTTAGCCCTGCCGTCTTCAGCCAATGCCCGGACACATATCTGCTCACAAAACAGATCACACGGAAAATCCAGTCCAGTACCATGGCGATCCAGACACCGATGGCTCCGTAACCCATGTTCACACCAATAATATAACTGAATCCGATACGGAATACAAACATAGAAAATATGGACAGTACCATGGTAAACCGCACATCATTGCAAGCACGCAGCATATTCGGCAGTACAAAAGATGCCGGCCATAAAAACATTGCCATACCGTTGTGGATCATAACCAGAATGTAGGACAACTGCGTGGTCTCCGGGCTTAATCCATAGCATTTCAGGATCCATGGCAGACAAAGCAGTATGATGCTATTTACCACAAACGTACACAGATAGGTAATTTTCAATAGTTTTTTTGTATAATACCGTACCTGTCCGGAATCCCCGGCACCGACGCATCGACCGATCACCGTGATCATCGCCAGGTTCATTGCCTGACCGACAATACATCCCATGCTGTCTAAGCTGTTCGCCACGCCGTTGGCAGCAATCTGCACAGTTCCGAAACCCGCGATAATACTTACCACGATAACACGTCCCAGCTGGAAAATACCGTTCTCGATACCACTGGGAATACCGATGTAAAAAATCTTATGAATCACTGGCCAGTCGATTCGGAATCTTTCTTTTAATAAATGAACTTCGTTGACCGGGTTTTTCAGCAGATGATATAGGATAAATCCTGCCACCGCACGGGAGATCAAGGAAGGGATCGCCACACCGGCAACGCCCAGTCCCAGGACATAGACGCCCAAGGCGTTTCCCCCGATATTGATGATATTTTCCACCACGGAGACCTTCAACGTGATCTGGGAATTACCCATGGAGCGGAACAGCGCCGCACAGGAATTGTACAAGGCAAGGAACGGGAAGGACAACGCGGAGATCATCATGTAGATCACGGCATTGTGGAACACGTCCGCTTCGATCTTACCGAAAAACAGTGAAATGATGCCGTTGCAGAACACCATAACCAAAATCGATATACCGATAGTAATGCATACCGAGGACACGATCAATTGTTTTGCGGATTTGCAGGCATCCTCTTTTTTCCCAGCTCCGAGGAACTGGGAGGTTACCACGGCACCGCCGGTAGCCAACGCCGCCAGTACGCTGATGATCAGGTTGTTGAACATATCGATCAGGGATACGCCGGAGACCGCCGCTTCTCCCGCAGAAGAGATCATGACGGTATCTGCCATACCCACGGTGATCGCCAGTGCCTGTTCAAATAAGAGCGGAACGATCAGTTTTTTCAGATCTTCTTTTGAAAATAGTTGCTGTCTTGTCTTACTTTCTTCTATTTCTTTTATTGCTTCCATTGCTTTTACCCAGTCATTTATCCATACGATACAATTTCAGGGAATTGTCCCATGCCACCTTACGCACTTCTTCCTCTGTAATTCCCTTGATCTGCGCCATGGCAGCGATCACATAGGGAATGTTCAGGGAACTGTTGCGTTTACCGCGATTGGGTTCCGGTGCCAGATACGGGCAATCCGTCTCCAGCACGATGCAATCCATGGGAATGTACTCTACCGCTTCCTTCAGCTTCTTCGCGTTTTTGAAGGTCAGCACACCGCCGATTCCGAAATAGAATCCCATATCCAAAAAAATCTTCGCCGTCTCCTTCGTATAGGAATAACAGTGGATCACGCCGCCGATCTCCTCTGCATGTGCCTCTGTCATGAGGTCTACCGTATCCTTTGCCGCATCCCGGGAGTGAATAATGACGGGCTTCTTGATCTCTCTCGCCAGATCCAGTTGTCGCAGGAACCACTTTTTCTGTGTCTCATGGTCCGGCTCCAGCCAGTAATAATCCAGCCCGATCTCTCCTACCGCCAGACATTTCTCCTTCTGGCACTGTTCCTTCAGCCAGGAATAGGATTCCTCGTCCAGCTCCGCGGTCTCGCTGGGATGCACACCGATGGCTCCGTAGATATAATCGTACGCTTCTATCAGTTCCAGCACCTTCCGGCAGGATGCCAGGCTCGCACCTACATCCACCACCCGGGCAATTCCCTGCTCCGGCAACGCAGCCAGCAGCTGTTCTCTGTCTTCATAGAATGCATCATCGTCATAATGCGCATGAGTATCAAATATCGCAGTCATATGAAATCTCCTACTCGTCATTATCCTAAAAGCTGTAATAAATCCTCTTTACTCATATCCATCAGATTAGTGCTTTCTCCATTCAATACTGCATCTGCTAGGTTTTTCTTATCTTCCTGCATTTTGAGTATCTTTTCCTCAATGGAATTTTTCATAATCAGCTTATACACCGATACTGTTTTCGTCTGCCCAATGCGGTGTGCTCTGTCTGTTGCCTGGTTTTGTGCAGCAACATTCCACCAGGGATCGTAATGTATTACAATGTCAGCGCCGGTCAGATTTAATCCTGTCCCTCCTGCTTTCAGTGAAATCAAAAACACCGGAACGTTATCTGCATTGAACTGCTGTACTAATTCCAACCTTTTTTCCTTTGAAGTCTCGCCTGTTATCTTATAATATCCGATTTGTCTTTCCTTTAAGTCCTTCTCCAAAAGCTCCAGCATTGAAGTAAACTGTGAAAAAAGCAGTATCTTATGCTCTCCTTCAATTGCATTCTCTATTAACTGCATACAGGTATTTCTCTTGGCAGACTCCCCTTCGTAATCATCAAACAACAGCGCCGGGTCACAACAAATTTGCCGGATTCTGGTCAACTCAGCCAAAATCTGCAGCTTATTTTTTCTGAAGTTGTCTTCTGATTCCTTTTCCAGGGACTGCTTCATACGCACTACCTGACCGTCATAGAGT
>CAVFMG010000037.1:0-20330 GCA_963623435.1 Odoribacter splanchnicus | reverse complement strand
CTTTCCCCCTGTCTTTCAACACTTTTCAAGAAAATATCAACACCCTCCAACAGACTTCGCGGCATGACATTCCATCCGCCATGGGCGTTCTGCGTTTTGGTAAACTTTCAATAAACCAGTAGCCCGCAGTTGGGGTAAGGACAAGCAGACTCTAAGCAGCCGTCGGTACCATAGCGTCCCAGGGGACGCATTGCGAGGGTACTTTCCTCGCTTATGTACCGCTACGGTCTGCGTCCGTAAGCGAATCGTGCTAAAGCACGCGCGGGTCTGCGGTTCTTAGCCCCAATGCGGGCTACGGCGATTTTTAACTAACTTTCTATTTAATATTCCTCTGCAATATCAATCTCTTCCTGCTCGGCAGCGGTGGTATCCACGGAGTAAGGGGTTCTGTGGAGGTATGCCAGCCAGTAGCCGCAGCCTACGATTCCGGCGCCACCGACGATATTGCCCAGGGTAATGGGCAGGAGGGCTTTCACGAGGAAGTTGAACCAGGTCAGGCTCTCTGCGGTAATGCCGTAGACCTGTGCTGTCAGCAGTCCGCTCACACCGAAGTACATATCCGCAACGCTGTGCTCGAATCCGCATAACACGAACAGCATCACCGGCCAGTAACTGGTCAGGAGTTTGCCGGAGACGCGTTTTGCCGCAAAGGACATCCATACGGCGATGCACACGAGAATATTGCACAGGATGCCCCGCACAAAAGCCTCTCCCACGCTTAAGTTCGTCCGGGAGGCTGCTGCATTAACGATTGCCTGTGCCAGCTGCTCTCCGAAAAGATCCGGTGTCCGTCCCACAACTACTAACACTGCCACAAAAGCAGCGCCTAAAAAGTTACCGATATAGACAAACAGCCAGTTCTTCAACATTTTCCAGGCACTGACTTTCTTCTCCAGCACTGCCAGTATGATCAGGTTATTGCCGGTGAAAAGCTCACTACCCGCCACCAGTACCATCGCCATGCCCGCCGGGAACACTGCAGCGCCCACTAATTTTGCCACGGACGCGATACCAATGGTACTGGATGCCGTGGTGGATGCGATCCCCGCAAAGCCGATGAACATACCGGCGAAAAATCCCAGTAAAATCGTCTTAAAAATCGACAGATTGACTTTATGAATCCCGACTTCTATATAATTTCTTGCAATTTCCAAAGGTGAATGCATAATCCTATTCCTCCTTATATTCATTCTCTTTTTGAACAGTTCCATCTTGCCATATTTCCAAAGCTCTTGCAAGAAAATCCGGAAAAACAGATCGAAAAGAATATTTCCCTCTCTTGATTTTCGCACGTTAATTTGCTATAGTGTTTGAAGAATAACAGAAACGAGGAAAATTACATGAGTACTCTTACGTTTGGTTTTATCGGTCTAGGTCTGATCGGCGGTTCCATCGCCCGGGCGATCCGTCAGAATCTCCCCCAGTCCCGGATCATTGCATACGATATTAATACAAATACTTTAAGAGAAGCTTCCCGGTGTGGCGTGGTCAATGCTGTCACCACGAAAATCGATGCTTCTTTCTCTGCCTGCGATTATCTCTTTCTCTGTGCTCCGGTACAAAAAAATGATGAGAATCTCTCCGCTGTAAAAGAGATTCTCTCTCCCAAGACTCTCCTCACCGATGTAGGAAGCGTCAAGAGCGAAATCCACAGGGAGATCAAAAGATTCGGTCTGGAAGGACAGTTTATCGGCGGACATCCCATGGCGGGAAGTGACCGCGTAGGATTTATCAATTCCAAAGCAGTCCTTTTAGAGAATGCTTACTACATTCTCACCCCCACGGATTCCGTTCCGGAGGAGAAACTCTCAGATTATAAAAATCTGGTACAGCAGTTAGGCGCCATTCCTCTGATCCTGGAACCGGCACAGCATGACTACGTCACCGCTGCTGTCAGTCACCTGCCCCATATCATTGCCGCCTCTCTGGTAAATCTGGTGCGGGACAAAGATTCCGCGGACGGACTGATGAAAATGATCGCTGCCGGAGGTTTCAAGGACATTACCAGAATTGCCTCCTCTTCCGCTGCAGTATGGCAGCAGATCTGTCTGACGAACACGGAAAATATCTCGGCTCTTTTGTCCTCCTACATTGCCTCCCTGCAGGAGATTCAGCAGGAATTAAATGCCAAAAGCGGCGATGACCTGTACGAGCTGTTCGACAGCGCCAGAATCTACAGAGATTCCTTCATCAATACCGCCAGCGGTCCGTTAAAAAGCTCCTATGCCATTACGATCGACATTGCCGATGAGCCCGGTGAGATTGCCGCTGTGGCTACGATTCTTGCCCTAAAAAATATCAGCATTAAGAACATCGGCATTGTCCACAACAGAGAGTACGAAGGCGGCATACTACGCATCGAATTCTATCAGGAAGAAGCCATCGAGAAATCCTCAAAAATTCTTCGGGAAAAGGGCTACAGCCTGCACAATAAAAATTAGTCAAAAGGAGGTCACCTTATAAAGCGACCTCTTTTGTGTAGTACCAGTTTTTCCGCGCAGACGCATAAAAATAGTCCGAACGCACCACCACAGGTGTCCAGCACCACATCCGCAAAGCATCCATAGCGTCCCGCCACGAACAGCTGGTGGAACTCATCCGCTCCTGCGGAGACAAACACCCACAGCACGATCAGCAGATACAGTCTCCACCCTCTCTCTTTCCAGGGGCGCCACACACCGTACAATAGCACTCCCATACAGGCATACTCGGAGAAATGGGCAAGCTTGCGGATCGGATGCTCAAAATAAGCTGCCATACTGTCGATGACGTTCTGTGTCCAGTGTTTCCCGGAGATTGCATTTAAGAATTCCGCACATTTTTCCGAGATCATGGAACTCAGCGAGCCGGATTCCTCGCCGTCCTGCCCGGAAAATGCAAAAATCAGCAGATATAACAATATAAGTAAAATAGCAGCCACAACACTGACTGCTATTTTATGTCTCTTACTACTTCTCATCATTGATGGTCTGATATACGCGGATTCTTGCCGCATCGCTTTCTGACATGCCGATGAAGACAGCCCCGTACGCATAAGAATCTCCCTTCATTTCGATCCGGACAATCCGCAGGAAAGTATGTAATACTTCATGCGTCCAAATCATCAGCTTGGATTCATACACCGCGCCAATGCTTAATACTTCCTTACACAAGAATCCCACGCCGTTGGGAGAGACATCTACAATGTCAATACTGACTTCCTGCATGTCTCCCTGGTCCAGACGTTTTACCATCAGGGTGGAACTCATCTCTGTACGCTTGCTTCGTCTTCTTTCTTCCATTATTTTTCTCCTTTTAAGTTCGCAATGAACATGGCATCTCCAAAACTAAAGAAACGGTATTTTTCACGAATGGCTTCTTCGTAAGCATGCAGAATATGCTCTCTTCCCGCCAGAGCCGATACCAGCATTACCAGTGTGGACTCCGGCAGATGGAAATTCGTGATCAGTGCATCCAGCACCTTGAAACGGTAGCCGGGGTAAATGAAGATCTCGGTATTGTCACAACCAGGCTGTACCATGCCCTGTTCGTCCGCAGCGCTTTCCACGGTACGGCAGCTGGTGGTGCCCACGCAGATCACACGACCGCCGCTTTTCTTCGTCTCATTGATGGTGTTCGCCGCTTCCTCAGTCACCTGATAATATTCGGAATGCATATGATGCTCCAGCACATTCTCTTCTTTTACCGGACGGAAGGTTCCCAGTCCCACATGAAGGGTCACATAAGCGATCTTAATGCCCTTATCCGCGATCTGCTGCAACAGTTCCTGCGTAAAATGCAGTCCTGCCGTAGGTGCTGCCGCAGAGCCTTCATATTTGGCATAAACAGTCTGATAACGGTTCTTATCCTTCAGTTTATGAGTAATGTAAGGAGGCAGGGGCATCTCACCTAACTTGTCCAGCACCTCTTCAAAAATACCTTCATATTCAAAGCGGATCAGACGGTTGCCATCTTCTACGGTCTCAAGAACTTCCGCCTTTAACAGCCCGTCTCCGAAAGTCAGGCGCTGACCGGGCTTACATTTCTTGCCGGGCTTTACCAGGGTCTCCCAGACATCCGCTTCTTTTCTTTTTAATAAAAGGACTTCCACATGTCCACCGGTGCCTTCCCGCTCTCCTAAAAGTCTTGCAGGGATGACCTTGGTGTTGTTTAATACCAGGCAATCACCGGGATGTAGGTAATCAATAATCTCCCGGAAAATGTGATGAGAGATCTCCCCGGTATTTTTATCCAGTACCAGAAGCCTGGAGGAAGAACGATCCTCCAACGGATCCTGGGCGATCAGCTCCTGGGGCAGATCAAAGTAAAAGTCTGATTTTTTCAGTTCGGTCGTCTCTGCCATTACAGGCTCGCTCCTTCCACAAATGCTTTATAGCCGCGGTATGCCTCGTATACGTCTGCCTTGCTGGTAGCTTCCCAGGGTGCATGCATGTTCAGCACTGCCACACCGCTGTCGATGACATTCATGCCGTACAATGCCAGAATATACGCGATGGTTCCGCCGCCGCCGACATCTACCTTGCCCAGCTCTGCCGTCTGGAAGATCACCTCTGCCTTGTCGAAAATATGACGCAGGTGTGCCAGGTATTCTGCATTTGCATCGTTGGAACCGGATTTGCCTCTGGCTCCGGTGAATTTATTGAGCACCATACCGCCGCCTAAGTATGCCACGTTCTTCTTGTCGAAGCAGGAAGCATAGGTGGGATCAAAAGCACTGCTGACATCGGAAGACAGCATGCAACTGTGTGCCAGACATCTTCTTACATTCAGTTCGCTGTACTCACCTGCCAGGTTCATGATCTCTGCTACGGCATTCTCAAAGAAATGAGACTGCATACCGGTAGCGCCTACGGAACCGATCTCTTCCTTATCTACCAGGATGCAGCACATGGTGCGGTCGGTCACATCACTGTCTAACATTGCCTGCATGGAAGTATATGCACAGACTCTGTCGTCCTGTCCGTAAGCCAGCGTCATGCTGCGGTCGAAACCGGCTTCTCTCGCCTTGCCTGCAGGAACGATCTCTAACTCTGCGGAGACAAAATCTTCTTCATGAATATCATAGGTTTCTTTCAGAATATCCAGAACGCCTGCCTTTACGGCTTCTTTTCCGGCTTCCTTTTCCTCTTTTTTCTTATCCTTTTTATCGATCAGCAGAGGTTTGTTGCCTACGATGATATCCAGTGCTTCACCCTCGATGACCTTGGCAGCCTTTTTCTCCAGCTGCTCCTGTGCTAAGTGAATTAACAGGTCGGATACGAAAAATACTGGATCATCCTCGTTCTCACCGATGTTGATCTCCACGCAGGTGCCGTCCTTTTTCACGATCACACCGTGGATTGCCAGAGGAATGGTCACCCACTGGTACTTCTTCACACCACCGTAGTAATGGGTATCCAGATAAGCGAAGCCGCCGTCCTCATACAGAGGATTCTGCTTCACATCCAGTCTCGGGCTGTCGATATGGGCACCGAGGATATTCATACCCTCTGTCATGGGCTTGCGACCGATCTGGAACATGGCGATGGATTTGTTCATCCATACACTGTAGACCTTATCTCCGGTCTTAAAAGCAGCGCCCTCTTTGATCAGGCTTTCCAGCTCACGGTAACCGGACTTTTCAATGGTGTTGACGATGGTGTCAATGCATTCTCTCTCGGTCTTGCCGTTGTCTAAGAAATCACGATACTGTGCATTTATTTTCTCCAGCTCTTTTAACTGTTTGGAAGAATAGGTCTCCCAGATGTTTTTCTTTTCCATATGATTTATCCTCATTTCCGCATCCGTCTTCCGGACACTCTTACTATAACTATAACAGGAGAGGTCTTACGCCCTCTCCGTATCAGTGTACTACATTTATGTGCACAGTTCAATTCCTCTGTGTCAGATTTTATCGGGATTAGATTCGTACAAGTCTTCAGAATTACTTGAAATCTCTGTATAATGTTTTTCCCTTCGCCGGATCTTCTTAATCTCCTGGATATGCCTGCGGTTCTCTCTTGCCTGCTCACTCTTTCCGCTGGCGTGATTCACCAGTACCCGGTTAAGCGGTCGAAAATACCGGTTCAGATAAGCGCCGATCAATATGATATACATACAGAAATACATCCACAGCAGTATGATGACCATGATTGCCAGACTTCCGTAGATGCTATACCCGTTTCCATAGGACACATACATGGAAAATCCCCAGGAGAACACGCTCCAGACCACTGCTGCAAAACAGGCACCCGGAACCTGTTCGGTGAATTTTAACTTTGTATCCGGAATGTATGTATAGATCAGTCCGAATAATAAGATCAGTACCGCCCATACGAACAGGAAGCGGAAGTTCATTAAAAAGCTCACAAACATCTGTAACTGCGGAATTCTGTGTAATGCAATATCTACCAGCTGGTTGCCGAACACCATCAGGAACAACGACAATATCAACACCACCAGCATGATCAGGGTGTAGAAGCTAGCAATAAAGCGGATCACGAAATAATTGCGCTTTTCTTCCACGCCGTTGACTGCGTTCAGTCCCCGCATCAGTGCCATAACGCCCTTCGCCGCAGACCAGACCATAGCAATCAATGCCACCGGCAGAATTCCGACAGAATTTTCATACACGTCAACTACCAGGCTCTCCACCATAGCGTCGGCAATATCCGGTGTCACATCTGTCAGTGCTGTGATCAGGTTCTGCTCCGTAACCGGAGTATAAGGAATCACAGCGCAGACTACCATAAGCATCGGAATCACCGACAAAAACAGGAAAAAGGCTGTGCTTGCCGCATAGGAGCTTATATTTTGTTTTTTCATCTGTGCTGAAAAATCCAGCCAGATGTGAATTATTTTTCTGAGCATATCTTGCATCCCTCATAAAAAAATGTAAGGATCTGTTCCGCGTAAAGCCCTTGTAATGCCATATTTTTGGCACCATTCTGGCTCATTCCCACGCCGTGGCCGAATCCACCGCCGATAATGTTATATCCTATCACATTTTTCTTATCGTGGCTAGGTTCTATCACAAAAAACGCGCTGGGAAGGAGATTCGGCATGCTGACTTCACTACCGTCCTGTCTTACCACTTTCGTGACCCCATCGCAAAGAACCGCTCTGATATTATATTCCGAGATCACCTTATAGGTTCCTTTGTCCGTGACAATGACCATTTCGTCCGCTACGCCGCCGGCTCCCCGTTTTACAACGGAGAGATCCGTCACCTTAGAAAAAGCTTTTATGTTTTGGTTGCTGTAGTCACCATCCTTCAGAGTCAGTATCAGCTTCGGGTTTGCATCATAACGCTTCTTCAGTACCTCAAGCATCCGGTCGGTATCGATCTCTTTCACGGTATAAGTCCAGCGGTACCATCCTTCTCCTGCTTCGTAATCTTCTGCATGGACTTCCGTGATAAAATCCCGAAAAGCCTCTTCTTCGCTCAGGTCCTCTGCAGTTATTTCCGTGGTACTCTCCGCACTGCCTGCCACCATTGCCCCGTCATCCATCTGTATCAGGCTCTCCGGATTCAGGCGGCTGCTCTTTAGGTAATCAAGTGCCTGCGCCTCTGCAGTCTTCCATATATTCGCCGTGGTACCCACACCGCAGGATGTCGAATAATAATAGGTATTCGCCACCGTGTCGTCTGCCGTCAGAATCATCTGGCCATAAGTCTCCTTCACCGCCGTAGTAGCACTCTCTGCCTCTGTGATATTGTTATAGACCTGATAAGAAGTGCTGTCATCCGCATGAGCTCCGTACTGCGGATAACCTGCCCGGAGCATATGTCCGTAGGCATAGGTTCTGGCACAGATTGCCTGGGCTTTCAGGGCTTCTAGCGGGTAAGAAGCCGGCATTTCACTGGGCACCACGCTGAAGAGATATTCTTCCAACGGCAGTTCGTTCACCACGGTGATTCCATCCGCTGTCCGCAGCAGTTCTATATGTCCTCTGTAGGAAGGCGTTCCCTGACTTCTGTTCACACTAAGCAGCCGAACCCTGCCCGTCAGCAACGTGGGTACGATATAGATCCGCTCTCCAACAAAATACTCACTGTCTTCGCCGATAGTGACCGTATCCCCCTTGGAAAATAATTTTTCCTGCAGTTCGTCAGCGTTTCCGTATTGCAGCAGGAAATCGCTGTCCGCCGTCAGTGTTACTTCTGTGTGCAAAATATCTGCATAATCCGAAGCCTTAATCAGCACCCGGATGTCCTCCATATTTTCCTCTCTGGCTAAAAGAATACCGCAGATCTTGCCATTCTCCCGGATAAAATCCGCATTGGTATATCCAAAAGTCAGATCCGAAATGGTACACATGGTAAGCTCCCGGTACAGACGGTACCCTTTATAATCCTCTGCTAACGGAATCCTGCCCCTGCCTTCGATCTCGATGCCGCTTGCATCCGCCGACAGCACTCTGCCGGTGAATTTATCTGTCTTTAGCGTGACTGCACTCACAAGATTGTCCGTAAGAAGCACATCCGCCAGCTGTTCCCGCATCTCCTCTGGTGCCAGCAGAGCGTCTGCATCTTCTGTCGCCAGGTCATAAGTTTCCTGCACACCGTCACAGAAGATCGTGATCCGGTCAGCTTCCGCCTCTGTGATCCAGACATTTTTAAGTTCCTTCACCACCGGGATATGCTGTGGCGAAGGCTCCGGTGTCTCCGGTATCTCCGGATCCTTTCGTCCGCAGCTATGTAACAGATTACTCAATAACAAAAAAAGAAGAAATGCCACACCTAAAACACACAGGTATTTCTTCAGCTGTATTCTCTGTCTCTTCGGAAGCTTATAATAATTTTCAAGAAGTCTGTTTTTCTTTGAACGATTTTTCTTCAAATGCTTCCCCCGCCTGCTATAAAGATATTTATGACTTTAAAAGAGCAGCCCCAAAGGACTGCTCTCTCTTTTGTATTGTTATCCCCAAAATGCCGCCTCTTACCTTTTGACTCCTAGCAATGCTAGGTGGGTAACCGCAACCAACCTTTTGCCTTCCCTTCCAATCCTCCTTGCGGAGTGAGGGCTTGACAGCCACTTGGCGATATAGGAATCCCGTTTAAAGTAAATGTAGGTTCAAAACTGGTAAGAGTTATCGCACATCTCAGGTTAAATATATTATAGCGAGTTGCAATGCATTTTACAACTGTAAATTTTACCATTTTTCAATCGGCAAAAAGGGTTGCCTCCGAAGAGACAGCCTTTTGGTATTTCATAATTATCTGTAAAGTAAGATTACAACTGAGGACCAGCAGCAACCAGAGCCTTACCAGCATCATTTCCTTCGTATTTAGCGAAGTTCTTGATGAATCTCTGAGCCAGATCCTTTGCCTTCTCTTCCCACTGGGAAGGATCAGCGTAGGTATCTCTGGGATCCAGAATTCCGGTATCAACACCGGTCAGCTCGGTAGGAACCTCGAAATCGAAGTAAGGGATCTTCTTCGTAGGAGCGGTCTTGATAGCGCCATCCAGGATAGCATCGATGATACCACGAGTATCCTTAATGGAGATACGCTTGCCGGTTCCGTTCCATCCGGTGTTAACCAAGTATGCCTTAGCACCGTTCTTCTCCATCTTCTTAACCAGCTCTTCTGCATACTTTGTAGGATGCAGCTCCAGGAATGCCTGACCGAAACAAGCAGAGAAAGTAGGGGTAGGCTCGGTAATACCACGCTCGGTACCAGCTAACTTAGCTGTGAAACCGGACAGGAAGTAGTACTGGGTCTGCTCCGGAGTCAGAATAGATACGGGAGGCAGTACGCCGAATGCATCAGCAGACAGGAAGATTACGTTCTTAGCTGCGGGTGCGGAAGAAATAGGACGTACGATATTCTTAATATGGTTGATAGGATAAGATACACGAGTATTCTCGGTAACGCTCTTATCGTTGAAATCAATCTTGCCGTTAGCATCAACGGTTACGTTCTCAAGCAGAGCATCTCTCTTGATTGCGTTGTAGATATCGGGCTCGGAATCCTTGTCCAAGTTGATAACCTTAGCGTAGCATCCACCTTCGAAGTTGAATACGCCGTTGTCATCCCAACCGTGCTCGTCATCACCGATCAGCAGACGCTTAGGATCGGTAGACAGGGTGGTCTTACCGGTTCCGGACAGACCGAAGAAAATAGCGGTGTTCTCACCGTTCATATCGGTGTTTGCAGAGCAGTGCATGGAAGCGATGCCCTTCAGAGGCAGGTAGTAGTTCATCATGGAGAACATACCCTTCTTCATCTCTCCGCCGTACCATGTGTTAACGATAACCTGCTCGCGGCTGGTGATATTGAAAGCTACACAGGTCTCGGAATTCAGACCCAGCTCCTTGTAATTCTCAACCTTAGCCTTGGATGCGTTGTAAACTACGAAATCAGGCTCGAAGTCCTTCAGCTCTTCCTCGGTGGGTTTGATGAACATGTTGGTTACGAAATGAGCCTGCCAAGCTACTTCTACGATGAAACGGATAGCCATACGGGTGTCCTTGTTAGCGCCGCAGAATGCATCTACAACGAACAGTCTCTTGTTGGACAGCTCCTTCTTAGCGATATCCTTTACAGCAGCCCATGCTTCCTGAGACATACGATGGTTGTCGTTCTTGTACTCATCGGAAGTCCACCATACAGTGTCCTTGGAGTTCTCATCTTCCACGATGAACTTATCTTTGGGAGAACGTCCTGTATATATACCGGTCATAACGTTTACCGCACCGAGTTCGGTCTCCTGACCTTTCTCGTAGCCTTCCAGTTCAGGCTTCATCTCTTCTTTGAATAACTCTTCATAAGAAGGATTGTAAACGATTTCTGTGGTTCCGGTGATGCCGTACTTGCTTAAATTGATCTCTGCCATCTTACATTAACCTCTTTCCTTTAAATTTATATGTGTCTTTATCTTCTGCCACATCGTCTGTATTATCTCAAAACCCAGTAAAAAAGTCAAGAAACCGTTAAAAATTTTATACCGATTTTATAATCTCTTTACTTTACGCCGGTTTCCGCTGCCAGCCATGCTTTTTCTTTCTCATTCAGATAAGGAGAAATCTTCTCGTAGACGGTCTTCTGATACTCGTGCAGGTACTTGATCTGGGTATCGTTCAGGTACTTTTCATCAATGGCTTCTCTGTCGATGGGAACCCAGGTCAGGGTCTCGAAATGCATGAACTGACCATACTCGTTCTTCACATCGTTTTTCGCCAGCATTACGTTCTCGATGCGGATGCCGTGGCTGCCCTGGATATAGATACCGGGCTCATTGGTGATGTCCATGCCTTCCTCGAACACCGCTTCCACCATGCCGCTGGTGAATCTCCAGCGCATATTCTGCGGTCCTTCGTGTACATTCAGAATATATCCCACGCCATGTCCGGTACCGCACTGATAATCGATATCCATATCCCAGATGGGCTGTCTTGCCAGGATGTCCAGATTCCGTCCGGTACAGCCGTAGAGCCAGTGGGCATGGGTCAGCTGCATCACTGCCGCAGCTACCATAGTATAATGCTTTTTAATCTCGTCGGAGATCGGTCCTAAGACGATGGTTCTGGTCACATCGGTGGTGCCGCCCAGGTACTGTCCGCCGGAATCTACCAAGAGCATTCCTTCCGGTTCCAGAGTCGCGCAGTTCTCCGGCGTTGCCTCATAATGCATCATAGCTGCATTGGATTTGTATCCGGAGATGGTCGGGAAGGACAGATCCAGGAATTCCGGAATCTCTCTTCTCTTCTGCTCCAGATAGTCCGCAGCGGTCACCTCGGTGATCTTCTCTTTGCCCACATGGGTCTTCAGCCAGTAGATGAACTTCGTCACTGCCACGCTGTCCTTCAGGAAAATCTCCTGCATTCTCGCCTGCTCCACCGGATTCTTGATAGCTTTTAACAGTTCGGTAGGGTTCTTGCCCTCTACGATCTGCTGGTTCTTCTGCAGTGTCTTATATAAAGTATAGCTGCAATATCTGTTGTCTACGAGAATCGTATTGCCTGCGGGAAGTGCCTTCAGGAACTCTACAACAGTGCCGTATTCCTTTACTTCAATGTGATGAGCCGCCAGGTACTCTGTCACCCGTGCATCCAATGCCTTCTGCTGGATAAACAGTGTCGCGGTATCTTCTGTAATATAAGCATAAGACATCGCCACGGGATTGCATTCCACATCGCAGCCGCGGATGTTAAAAAGCCACATCAGATCATCCAGTTTGGTCAGAAGCAGTGCGTTGGCACCGTCCTTTGTCATCTTATCTCTGGTCTCTGTAAGTTTCTCTTCTACGCTCTTACCGGCAATTTTCTCATCCAGTACCGTTACTTTTCCCGCAGGGAAATCCGGTCTGTCCGTCCAGATGCTGTCTGCCAGGTCTTTCTCATACGCAATGCGGATCTGCGCCTTTGCCAGTTTCTTTTCGTAATTTTTGCCGTCCATGGCAGCAATGACTCTGCCATCAAAACCTAAGGTCTGTCCTTCCTGCATGTTCTGCTCCAGGAACTCCTCAATGGTGGGAACCCCTTCCTGCAACATACGGAACAGTTCTACACCGGTTCCTTCCAGTTCGCCTTCCGCCTGAATGAAATATCTGCCGTCGGTCCACAGTCCTGCGCCGTCCTTCCATACTAACAGCGTACCGTTGGAACCGGTGAAATTACAGAAATATTCTCTTACTTTAAAATAATCGTTTACATATTCGGAATTGTGAAAATCCGCTGTTGGCATCATGTAGAAATCCATGCCCTCTTCCTGCATCTTTTTCCGCAGAAGTGCAAGTCTGTCCTGAATCACTTTATTTTCCATGATCGTATTCCTTTCCAAACTGTCTTAGTATCCTTCGGTAAGTTCCCCTTTGCATAAGCCTACGGCTCTGGAGGTGCCGATGCGTTCACAGCCCAGATTTAAGAACATCTCCAGATCTTCCATGCTGGACACGCCGCCTGCCGCCTTGATCTTCACATCGGGACCGATGTATTTTTTGAACAGTTCCACGTCTTCCTTTGTGGCACCGCCGGTGCCGAATCCCGTGGAAGTCTTGATGAAGTCCGCTCCGGCATTGGTCACTGCCTTGCACATGGCGATTTTCTCTTCCTCAGTCAGATAACAGGTCTCGATGATGACTTTGAGAATGTGGTCTCCACACTCTTTTTTCAGGGTACGGATCTCTTCTTCCACCTTATCAAACAGACCGTTCTTCACATCGCTGATGTTGACTACCATGTCGATCTCATTGCAGCCGTCTTCCAGTGCCTTGCGCACCTCAGCGACCTTGGCTTCCGTCACGCTGTAGCCTAACGGGAATCCCACTACGGTGCAGATATTGATCTGATCCCCGTAAGTATCATGGATCCGTTTGATATAACAAGGGGGTACACATACACTGGCGGTATGGTATTTTATTGCCTCATCGCACAGCTTTTGGATATCTTCCCACGTAGCGAATGCCTTCAGCTGCGTATGATCCACTTTTCCAAGCATTTCTTTCGCTGTCATGTCATTCTCCTTTTCTATGTATCTATCTAATGGATAATTATGTTATTGCAGACTAACCTCACCCATTATAGCAAAGAACCCTTTTAATATAAAGACTAAAGTAAAAAAATCCTCGCAGCAAGCTGCGGGGATTTTTATATTACCGCTCTTCTCCCAGGAAGAACAGTGCCACGGTTCCAGGACCGGAATGGGAACCGATGGTGGGACAGATATAATTAATCAGGAAGCTGTCGATTCCGAGGCGTTCCTTCACCAGATCTCTTACCAGTTCTGCTGCAGGAAGGTCATCCCCGTGGCTGATAAATACGATATCATTCTGGTCACGGTAGGAACCCATTTTTTCCTCCATGTAGTCCACCAGAGCATGCAGAGACTTTTTACGTCCTCTCACCTTGCCGATGACGATGAGATGTCCCTCGTTATCCACATGGAGCTTGGGCTTGATGCCTGCCAGTGTTCCAACGAATGCCGTTGCCCTGCTGACACGACCGCCGCGGTAGAGATGATACAGATCGTCTACCGTAAACACATGTACGAGATGCAGACGGTTATTTTTCACCCACTCCGCAACTTCTTCTATGGATTTTCCCTGTTCTCTTAAGGTAACTGCCTTGTGCACCAACAGCCCCTCTCCTAAAGATGCACACAAGCTGTCAATGACAATGATCTTACAGTCCGGCTGCTCTTCCATGATCTCTTCGGCAGCCATACGCATACTGTTATACGTACCGCTCAATCCGGAAGAAAAGGCGATACACAGGATCTCTTTGTTTTCTTTTAAATATTCCAGGAAATGCGCTTTCGCCTCCTCAGGATTCACCTGGGAAGTCGTGGGCATTTTCCCGCTTCTCATCAGTGCATAGAACTCCTTCTCCGGAAGTTCTTTCCCCTGTCCGTAAGTCACACCATCCATAATATAACTGAGATTCATGCATCCAAGATCATGCTCTTTCAGGTATTCTGCGGGCAGATCTGCTGTACTGTCTGTAATGATTTTAAACATTGATTGCCTCCTGATATTATAAACTTTATGGCTTTTTCTTTTGCGCTATTATATCATTGATAGGCAACCTTTTCAATTTCGCCCGCAAAAGTGATACATTTTGTCACATTCTCCGGCGGATCAGACGATTTTTTAGTTTCTGCATGTCTAACGGGAACAGGGGATAGAGGTAGCTCTGCCCGGATATGGTCTTATTCGTAAACAGCGCAAAAACCGTTATCCCAATGCCCAGCAGATATCCCCAAAGTCCCAGGCACTGCGTCAGGATCAGATTAATGATCCTCATGAATTTTAGCGCATATCCCAGTTCGTAATTTGCCTGGGTATAGTTGGCAATCGCCACGAACGCCATTGCTAACATCACTTCCGGGCTGAACCATCCACTCTCCACCGAGAATTCCCCCAACACCAGCGCCGCCATGACACTTAATGGCGTACTTAACATATTCGGGGTATTTACCGCCGCCAGTCTGAGACCGTCGATTGCCAGCTCCAGCAGTAAAAATTGTAATAATAACGGCACATTCGGCTCTTCTTTTATGATGGTAAATACCAGATTCTCCGGGATCCACGCCCGGTGATTCATAAACAGCAGATACGTCGGCGTTACAAAATAGGTTAAAAGCGCGATCAGGAACCGGGTCAGTCGCAGATAGCTTCCGGTGACCGGCGGGAAATAATAATCGTCCGCTTCCTCCACCACATCAAAAATGGTGGTGGGCAGAATCATCGCCGACGGAGAATTATCCACGAGGATCACCAGATTTCCCTCCAGTACATGGGCTGCCGCCGTGTCCGGCCGCTCTGTATATTTGAACTTTGGAAAAGGATTATACCATTTCCGACGGTAGAGATGCTCTGCCAGGCTTTCCTGATTCATGGACAGGGCATCCGTCTGCATGGACCGGATCCGCTCTCTGACTCTGTCCAAAAGCTCTCTGTCCACGCGGTTCTCCATATAACACAGCACGATATCCGTCCGGGAGTTCTCTCCCGCATTCAGCATTTCCATATGGAGGTCCGTACTGCGGATCCTACGGCGGATCAGGGCGGTATTAAATACCACCGTCTCCACAAATCCATCCTTGGAGCCACGAAGCACTTTATCCTTCTCCGGTTCCTCCACGTCTCTCGCCGGATAGGTTCTGGCATCGATCAAAACCGCTTTTTCATAGCCATCCACTAACAGGACAAACACTCCCGAAAGCAGCGCTCCCAGCACGTTTCCCCAGGTATCATCCAGGTCGACTTCCACGTAGGGGATGGCGATCTTGGACATCTCGTGGGCATCTTTCGGGAAATCCTCCGGGGTCAGATCCATCAGATACTGTAACAGCTTCTGCATCAGTTCATCCTTGCAGAAGCCGTCGATAAGGTACATACAGGCATCAGCATCTCCGATGTGAATCACTCTGTGAATAATATCAAAATTGGTCTCCAGTCCCAGCAGTCCGTCTAAGTACTGCATGTTCTGTTTCAGTTCTACGGAAAGTTTTTCCTGTGACATAAAAATCCCCCTTTGGGTACATATCATAACTTCATCATGTCCCATCGGGGGAATTTTATTCTTATGATTTTTATTTTGTGGTACTTCCGAAACCGCCGTTACGGATGCCTTCCGCATCGTCGTCTTCCGTGATTCCGTACTGCATGAAAATGCCCTGGGCAAAACCGGTTCCTGCAGGAACCTCCACGGTCTTACCTTCGTTGGAATCATTCGTGATCTTCATAAAAATATGACCTTCGTTATCCGAGAAGAAATAATCACTGTCAATGATGCCCACGGTATTGTTCATCTGCAGTCTGTACTTAAATCCCAATCCGCTTCTGGGATAGATCTGCAATACCCAGTCTTCCTGCATCTCCACCCGAATACCGGTCGGGATCTTGATGGTCTCTCCGGGTGCCAGCTTAAAAGTAAAGGGAGCGAAGAAATCATACCCGGCACTTCCCTTGGTAGCTCTCTTGGGAATCTTTAACGCCTCATACATTTCCTTGATCTGTTCCTCCGTATACTGCGGATACTCTTCCTGCATGGCAGTCAGAAACTGCGCAGGACTTACAAAATGAAATTTTGCGATTCTATGCATTGTATGTTCTGTCCTTTTCTTAACTTTATTGAAGTTTTTAACCGTTACCTTATTTGTAATCCCCACAGTGCAGTACCGGCTCTTCGGGATGGTCTCCTGCAAGTGTCTTCTTCACATCGATCACCCGCTGGTTCTTACTGCCCTTCCACAGAAGCTTTACATCTTTTTCTTCCACATGGAACTCTCCGTCTACCACTACATCCACATATTGCATGATCGGCAGATCATAGATGTCCTCCCAGCTGTCTCCTGTGTACATCCAGATCGTCTTCGTGGGATATTTCTCCCGGATCTCCCTCATCAGTTCTCTCACATCCGCGCGGTTCACGGGATGCATGGGATCCCCTCCGGAAAAGGTGATTCCGGAAATATAAGGCTTCTCCAGCTGCTCAAAAATCTCCTGCTTCGCAGCCTCGTCAAATAAAAGTCCTCCGTCAGGGTCCCAGGTAATGGGATTCTGACATTCCTTGCAGCAGTGGTTGCAGCCCGCTACCCACAGCACGACCCGCAGACCATCGCCGTTCAGCATATCGTCCCTGGTTATATTATGATATCTCATTTATCTGTCCATCCTGTCTACATACTCTTGCGCTCTGCGATCTCCGCCATCTTGGCATCATTCAGTCTCGTGTCTCCGTGTACTCTGGAGTAAGACAGATAGCCGTTCATACGGTCAATCTTGGTCAGGTTGCGGCTACCGCAGACAGGGCACACATCCATTTCCAGTTCCTGATGTCCGCAGTCATCGCAGTATGCCAAAGACAGGTTCACTCCTTCATAGAAGCCCATATCCATAGCTCTGTGGATCAGGGTCTTAATTGCCTCGGTATTATAGTCGATCGGATATTTTACATACTGGATCTTGCCGCCGTTGCTCAGATCCCAGAAACGGTTCTCCAGGTCCTGCTTCTGAATCGGGGTGATATCTTCTGTCACATGGCAGTGGAAACTGTTGCTGACATATTCTCTGTCGGATACACCCTCAATAATACCGTACTTTTTGCGGAACTGCTTTACCTGCAATCCGCACAGATTCTCTGCGGGAGTGCCGTAGATAGCGTACAGGTTACCGTCCTCTTCCTTATATTCCGAAATCTTCTGATTGATGTGCTCCAGTACTTCCACAGCGAAAGCTCCGTCCTCTACCAGAGACTTGCCGTTGTAAAGCTCCTGCAGTTCATTCAGTGCTGTAATACCGAAGCTTGCCGTTGCGGATTTCAGTAACGGTTTGATCTTGTCTGTCAGTTTCAGATGTCCGCCTAAGAATCCGCCTTCGCAATATGCCAGCGGGTTCGTGGAAGCGCGCATCTCGCCCAGGTATGCATACGTACGGATATGGAGCTGACGGATCAGTTCCAGATAATAATCCAGTACTTCATAGAAGTCTTTACTTTCTTTTCTTGCTTTTGCCAGAATCATAGGCAAATGCAGGGATACCGCACCGATATTGAATCTGCCCACGAATACCGGCTGATCCTTATCATCTGCGGGATGTATGCCGCCTCTCTCATACCAGGGAGACAGAAAAGCTCTGCATCCCATGGGGGATACGATCTTGCCGTACTGCTTGTACATGCTTGCCACATAGCCCTTGCCGGTCAGGCTCAGCCAATCGGGATACATGGTCTTGGCAGAACACTCCACGCCGGCTTCAAATACATCCTCCAGGGGCTTACCGGGTCCATGCAGGTTCTCATCGTATAAAAATACGATCTTCGGGAACAGAACGGGCTTTTTATGATCCTTTTTGCCCTGTCCCTTTCTGCGGACATCCAGCATGGTGATGGTAGCCATCTTGGCGAATTTACCGGTGCCGGTTCCGGCGGTCACGGTAATAAACGGATAATCGCCGCGGCTGCTTGCCACGGTATTGAACTTGTATTCCCAACCCTGGAAGCCCTGTTCGAATTCCTTCTGTACATCCGCAAGTGCCTCTCTCTCCGCCACATCTGCGGGAACTCCCAGTCTCTCGTATTTTGCCAGGGCTCTGTTGTAGGATTTCTCGGCATAAGGCTCTAAGATCAGATCCACACTGGGTACGGTAAATCCGCCGTACTGCTGGCTGGCAGCACTTAAGACGATATCGCCGATGACATCAAATGCCACATCCAGAGTCTTCGGCTCGTTGTACCAGATATTTCCCATCTCAAAACCGCCGGTCAGTACATTCTGTACGTCAAACAGGCAACAGTTCATGGTATCTCTTCTGGCAGACATATCGTGCACATAAATATAACCGTCACGGCATGCCTGGATCTCTTCCGTGGTCAGGAAGAATTTCTGATACAGTTCCTTGTTCAGCTGATTAAAAATCAGGCTGCGCTTGGTAGATACCAGTGCGGAATCCGTATTGGCGTTCTCCTTGTCTCCGATGTACATGATGGACTGGCTCTTTTTATAGACATCGTCCAGCATCCGTACAAAATCCTGCTTATAGTTACGATAATCGCGATAGCTTTTTGCGACGATCGGTTTCACCTGCTCTAAGGCGCTCTCCACAATATTGTGCATAATGGGAATGGGAACTTCATCCACTTCCAGTTCGTTTACCTTGTCCACCACATACTGGCAGATCTGCTCTTTCTCTTCTTTGGTGAATTTCGTCAGGGCACGGTATGCACTCTTGCCTACGGCGCTGATTACCTTCTGTACGTTAAAGAGCTCCTTACTCCCGTCTTTTTTTACGACATAGCTCTCTCTGTTTGGTCTGAACTGTTTGCCATAATCTTCATTTTCTTCATGGTCATGTTCAAAATTGCTGCTCATCTTCCTCTTCCCTTCATACGATAATATCCGGAAAATGCCCGGATTCTGCTGTATTCCCCTTACTTACGATAACGCTTACGAATACCATATATGGTGTCTGCAAACATCAAAAAGCAATATATTGTAGGTGCTATGTATCAGTATAAAAAAGAATCCCTGCCTTGTCAACGAGGGATCCTTTAGAAAACTATACAAAAAAGATTTTGAAATTTTGGATAAAATTTTATTCTGAGGCTTCCGACTGTTCCCGCAAAATATCCGAAAGCCACCGTACATAACGTTTCTGCACCGCTTCCGGCGCTACGATCCGGGCATCCGGTCCGATTCCCGCAAGCCATCCGAAGAACTGTCCGCTGACTGCCACCTTCGCCCGCACCCGGAACATGGTATCGGACATCGGGCGGATATCCACCTCTCTGCCGAACCGGTCCAGCACCACGCCGATGAGACGCTTGGGGAACTCAATGGTCACCACGCTCTCCTCTCCGGCGAACATGCCGAAAGTCTGGTTCGTATAGGAAGTTACGTCGATCTGTGAGAACTGTTTTACCCCTTCCCTGGGTCTGTCGGTCACTTCCACCCGTCCCATTTTGTCCACACGGTAATGCTTGATGACTTCGGCTTCGCTGTCGTAGGCTGCCAGATAATAGTTCTCATCCCGCCAGATCAGAGCCCAGGGGCTGACGCATTTGTCCCCACCGGGTCTGGGCACCAGTTCTTTTTGCAGGTTCCAGTCCAGATACACGAAGGTGATCTGCTTATTCTCCTGAATGGCACGATGAATGGCATCGATGTTGTAATAGATACTCTCATTCTCCGTCTTGATCCTTCCTGCCACATAGACCTGACGCTGTAACTTACCGGCATCGTTTTTCCCGGCGATCTGCTCCAGCTTTCTTATCAGATCTCTGGACTTCTTCGTGGTAATGAAGCGGGAGGACTGTACGGCATCCACCAACAGCTTTAATTCCGGGAGTTCAAACTCTCTGCTGCCGAGGTAATAACCGCCTCCCAGTCTGCTCTGCACCTGTAC
>CAVFMG010000036.1:6738-20863 GCA_963623435.1 Odoribacter splanchnicus | reverse complement strand
GAAAATCCCACGGGAAGAGCGTGACAGACTACCCATCCTGGCAGAGGAAGATCATGTATTGTGGGTCGTGGGATACCGTATCAGCGAATATTATAAAGTAACGGAGAATACAAAACGTATTTTAAAGGTACAATTAATAAGAAAGGAGTTCGCTTAAGAGCGAAGAGACAAAAGAAAATGGCAGAACATATCCGAGTAATGTTAACAGAAGAGGAAGTCGATAAGAGAATCCAGGAGATCGGCGAGCAGATCAGCAAGGATTATGCAGGCAAGCAGGTACACCTTGTATGTGTACTGAAGGGTGGCAGCTTTTTCATGTGTGAACTGGCAAAGCGTATCACCGTTCCCGTATCTCTGGACTTCATGTCCGTATCCAGTTACGGCAGCGACACCAAGTCCAGCGGCGTAGTTAAGATCGTGAAGGACCTGGATGAATCCCTGAAGGATAAGGATGTAATCGTAGTAGAGGATATCGTGGACAGCGGCAGAACCTTAAGCTATCTGTTAGAGATGCTGAAGGACAGAGGTCCCGCATCTTTACGTCTGTGCACTCTGTTAGACAAGCCTGAGAGAAGAGTCGTTGATGTACATGTAGATTATACCGGATTCAATATTCCCGATGAATTTGTAGTGGGCTATGGTCTGGATTATGACCAGAGATATCGTAATCTGCCTTACATCGGTGTGGTAGAATTTGATTAAGCGATATAAAAAAGCAGGAGGCCCGTGAAGTTGAAACAAAACGGCAAGTCAATTAATTCATATTTTATGTTTATCATCCTTCTGGTTCTGGTGATCATCGGACTCAATCTGTTGAGCAGCCGGGAAGAAGAATACACCAGAGCGGAATTCATCGCAGATCTGGATGCCGGTGATGTAGAGGAGATTGCGGTGCAGCCCAACGGGGAAGCACCTACCGGTTATCTGGAGATCCAGATGAAAAACGGCGCGACCCACAAGCTGTATGCCACAGATATTACCGAACTGGAGACTCTGGTGCGGGAGTACGGATTTGACCCTGTGGTCAATGACATTAAGAGAGAGAGCTGGTTTTTGACCTATATGCTGCCATTGCTTATTGTGCTGGGAGCGGGAATTTTCCTGTTCATGATGATGAATGCCCAGCAGGCAGGCGGCAACGGCAAAATGATGAACTTCGGCAAGAGCCGTGCCAAGATGACCTTGGGTGACAAGAGTGTCACCTTCGCACAGGTAGCCGGTCTGAAGGAAGAAAAAGAGGAACTGGCGGAGATCGTGGATTTCCTGAAGGAGCCCGGAAAATACACCGGTGTCGGTGCGAGAATTCCCAAGGGTGTCCTGTTGGAGGGACCTCCCGGAACCGGTAAGACACTGCTTGCCAAAGCAGTGGCAGGCGAAGCGGGTGTACCTTTCTTCAGCATCTCAGGTTCCGACTTCGTAGAGATGTTCGTCGGTGTCGGTGCATCCCGTGTGCGTGACTTATTTGAAGAGGCGAAGCACAATGCTCCCTGTATCGTATTCATCGATGAGATCGATGCCGTGGCAAGACGCCGTGGCACCGGTATGGGCGGCGGACATGATGAGAGAGAGCAGACTCTGAACCAGTTGTTAGTAGAAATGGACGGTTTCGGTGTCAATGAAGGCATTATCGTCATGGCAGCCACGAACCGTGTGGATATTCTCGATCCTGCGATCTTACGTCCCGGACGATTCGACCGTAAAGTAGCGGTGGGAACCCCGGATATCGGCGGCAGAGAAGAGATTCTGAAGGTACATGCGAAGAACAAACCCCTGGGCGATGATGTGGATTTGAAGCAGATCGCGCAGACCACCGCAGGATTCACCGGAGCGGATCTGGAGAACCTGCTGAACGAAGCAGCTATTATCGCAGCGAAGGAGAACCGTTCCTTTATCGCAAATAAGGATATTAAGAGAGCATTTATCAAAGTAGGCATCGGCGCGGAGAAGAAGAGCCGCATTATCTCCGACAAGGAGAAGAAGATCACGGCATACCACGAGGCAGGCCATGCGATCCTGTTCCATGTGCTGCCGGATGTGGGACCGGTCTATACCGTATCCATTATCCCTACCGGAGTGGGGGCAGCCGGTTATACCATGCCCCTGCCGGAAAAGGATGAGATGTTCGCTACCAAGAGCCGTATGCTCCAGGATATCATGGTATCCCTGGGCGGACGTATCGCAGAGGAGATCATCTTCGGTGACATTACCACAGGTGCTTCCAGCGATATTAAAAAAGCCACCAAGACAGCCCGCCGTATGGTGACCCGTTACGGAATGTCTGACAACATCGGTGTCATCTGCTATGATGATGACGATGATGAAGTCTTCATTGGTAAAGATCTCGCACATGCCAAGGCACACAGCGAGGAGATCTCCGGTGAGATCGACAAGGAAGTCAAGAGAATCATTGATGACTGCTATACCAAGGCAAAAGATATCATTATGCAGCATGAAAATGTACTGCACAGCTGTGCGCAGCTTCTGTTAGAGAAAGAGAAGATCAACCGGGAAGAGTTCGAGAGTCTTTTCGTATAGGAAAAGGTTTTCGCGGGAGTTTCGTGGATTTGGTAGTATTGTACAAACTGGTTTTGTGAAAAATAAACAAAAACGAACATGCACTTTTGTAATATTTGTGAAATTTGAGAATAGTCAAAAATAGTAGTGCATGCTATTATAATACTCGTAACCCCCCCAATACATTATATAGTTTTTTGCTATACCCCATAAGAAAGAAATACCTTCTCTAAAAAGGACAGTCCCCCCAAGACTGTCCTTTTTACTGTTAAGAAATAAGGTGCACTGTTGTCATAAGCATAGAAAAAGGGTATAATTACATATATGTGTGCTGCACAGCAAAAAATAGCAGAAGCATAATAATAGATAGTAAGACATTAGTCTCAGAAAGGGTAGATACTATGGATCTGGAGCTATTACGTCGAACAGAATATAATCAGCAGTATATTGCTGCCATGAGACCCGTATTTAACAGGAGAGCACTTTTTACGGATACCGGTGCGGAATATGTGATTCCGGAAGAGCCGGAACCCTTTTCCGAGGTGACGATCCGTTTCCGTACCGCCAGGAACAACGTGGACAGAATATTCCTGGTAAGCGGCGGACAGAAGCATCTGATGGTGCGCGTGGAGAGTAATAACGATTTTGATTACTATGCCTATGTAATGCGTCTGGAAGACCAGAAGGTATCCTACTATTTCGAGGTACAGACCGGCAGGATCACCGGCATCTTCGATATGAGAGGACTGGTGCAGGAGGTCAATGAGTATTATGACTTCATAATCATTCCCGGCTTCCATACCCCCGATTGGGCAAAAGGCGCAGTGATGTACCAGATCTATACTGATCGTTTCTGCAACGGCGATACTTCCAACGATGTGCTGACCAATGAGTACTGCTATATTGGGGAGCCGGTGCACCGCGTAGAGGATTGGGGACGTTACCCCGCGCAGATGGACGTCCGTGAGTTCTACGGCGGAGACCTGCAGGGCGTGTTGGACAAGATGGATTACCTGCAGGATCTGGGAGTAGAGGTAATTTATTTTAACCCTCTGTTCGTGTCTCCTTCCAACCATAAATACGATATACAGGACTATGACTACATCGATCCCCATATTGGCAAGATCGTCAGTGATGAAGGGGATCTGCTGCCCGAAGGACAGCGGGAGAACCGTTTTGCCTCCCGGTATATCGATCGTGTGACCAATAAGGCGAACCTGGAAGCCAGCAACGAGCTGTTTGCCAAGGTGGTGGCAGAGGCGCACCGCAGAGGCATGAGAGTCATTTTGGACGGTGTGTTCAATCACTGCGGTTCTTTCAATAAATGGATGGACAGAGAGCGCATTTACGAGAATGCAGAAGGCTATGACAAGGGTGCTTATGTCAGCGCAGACAGCCCTTATAGGAATTATTTTGATTTTCATAATCAGGCAGCATGGCCTTATAACAATTCTTATGACGGATGGTGGGGACATGATACTCTGCCGAAGCTGAATTATGAGGGTTCTCAGGAACTGATGGACTATGTCCTTCACGTAGCGAAAAAATGGGTATCCGCCCCTTATAACGTGGACGGCTGGAGACTGGATGTGGCGGCAGACTTAGGTCACAGCCAGGAATTCAACCATCATTTCTGGCAGGAATTCCGTAAAGCTGTGAAGGAAGCCAACCCCGATGCCATTATTCTGGCAGAGCATTACGGCAATACCAGAGACTGGCTGCAGGGCAACGAATGGGATACCGTTATGAACTATGACGCATTCATGGAGCCCGTGACCTGGTTCCTCACCGGTATGGAGAAACACAGCGATGACTACAGAGAGGATCTGCTCGGCAATGCGGAGAGCTTCTGGGGAGCCATGCGGCATCATACCTCCAGCTTCTCCATGCCCAGCTGGCAGGTGGCAATGAATGAACTGTCCAACCATGACCATTCCCGTTTCCTGACGAGAACGAATCATAAGGTGGGACGTACCAACACTTTAGGACCCCAGGCTGCGGAGCAGGGCATTAATAAGGCAGTGTTCCGGGAAGGTGTTGTGATTCAGATGACCTGGACGGGCGCACCGACGATTTACTACGGTGATGAAGCCGGTGTCTGCGGATTCACAGATCCCGACAATAGAAGGACTTATCCCTGGGGGCATGAGGATCAGGTGCTGTTGGCGTTCCATAAAGACATTATCCGTCTGCGCCGGGAGAACGAGGAACTGCGTACCGGTTCCCTGAAAATGCTGGAGAATGACTATAATTTCATCTCCTACGGACGTTTTAACCGCAAGGGGCAGTGCGCGATCCTGATCAACAATAATTATCATCCGATTACCAAAGAGATCCATGTATGGGAGATCGGTACCCCGAAAACGGGTAAAATGAAAGTGATCCTGCAGTCCAGAGATGATGGATACTGTATGGAAGGTGCGGAGTATGAGATCATGGCGGGCAAGATCCTGATTGAGATGCCCCAGACTTCCGCAACGATCCTGAAGTTCGTGCAGGAATAACGCATAAGAGATATTGCAACAATTTACCAAAGACAGAGAGGATTTCAGATGTTTACCATCATCATAACCCTGCTGTTGCCGCTGGTATCCTTAGGGATCTGGCGGCAATATGTTTTAAAAAATAACGGAAGTGCCGGGAAGACGGCAACCGGAAGCAAGGGGGAATACATTCTTCGTTATGTATCATGCCTGATGATCATGTTTTTCGTGCCGTGGGTATTGCTGACACTGACAAGTAATGACGACAATACGATCTGGAGAAAACTCATAGAATCCAGGGAGTATGCAGTGAAAGTGCTGATCCTGGAGATCTGCATCATGCTGGCATATACCATCTGTGAAATGTTCGTGGAGGAGGCAAAAGCCGGAAAACATGAGAAGATCCGGAAGGTGTTCGAGAAGATCGCGGACAGTAAAGTATGGAAAACGATTTGTAAATACATAGCTCCGGCAGTGATGCTGGCAGCCACGGCTTTTATGGTGTACCTGAATTTCAGTATGATGTCTGACCGCGTGCTGTGGGGGGATGAGGCTTTTTCTGCCAATACAGCGCATAAGAGCATCGGCGGTATCCTCCAGGTAATGTATTACTGGGATAATCATCCACCGCTGTATTATTACTGGTTGAAACTGTTTGGAACGATCTTCGCATTCAGCGTACCGGTATTCCATCTGGCATCCCTGGTGCCTTTTGTCATCGGACTGGTGCTGGCACTGACTGTGGTGCGGAAGCATTTCGGCATGCTGCCGGCTGCGTTTTTTGTAATGATCTCCGGACTGGGACAGGCGTGCCTGGAATATAACCTGGAAGTTCGTATGTATGCGCTTGCATTTTTGTGTGTTATGGGTTGTTTTTATTGCTCATATCGTGTGATTGCCGACGGCAGCAGGAAGACCTGGGTCGGAATGGTGCTGTGGGCGCTGACCGCGGCATATTCCCATTATTACGCGCTGGTAGCGGTTGGCATCATGATGTTTTTCACCGGTGTGGCAGTATGGATCAAATATCGCGGCAAGACCTGGAAAAAGGGTGTGCTGGCGATCGTCGCCTTTTTCATTGGCTATGCGCCCTGGCTGTATTTCCTCTATGCGGGGCTTCGGACCGTCAGCGGAAGCTGGTGGATGACGGAGATCCTGGGGTTGGATAAGAGCCTGGAGATCGTTATGGGCGGCAGAAGAATGAATGTGATCGTATTTCCACTGCTGTTAGTACTGCTGATAGTGACGCTGGTGGTGGATTCTTCCCTGTTTTCCATGGGAAAAGAGGGCATCCGGCTGCAGAAACCGTCGGTGAAGAGATGGTCTGACAAAACGTATGCCATGGTTGTCGGCGCGTGCACAATCCTGGGAACGCTGGCATTCGCTTATCTGTTGAGCGTCGTAATGGCACCGATGCTGGCACAGAGATATCTGTATCCGCTGAGTGCGGTGGCGATTCTGATGCTGGTCGTAGGCAACAGCCGTCTGCTGGAGCAGGTGAAGGAACTGGAGAATCGGTCCTGGAAGGGGCTGGAACCGGCGGTCAGAGTACTGTTCGTGCTGTTATTATTTATAATGTTCGGTATGGGAATGCAGAATTACCGGGAATGCTACGACAGTTATGAACAGCAGAAGGCAGAGACCGATAAGACCCTGGATCTCATCGGTACGCCCGATCCGGATACGCAGATGGTCACCAACGGCGTGAAACACCTGGGATGGACCGTGTTGTATTACTATTATCCCGATAATGAGATCGTAAACGGCGATTATAATCAGGCGGAATCCGATACCTTCTGGTACTTTACGCCGGATGCCATGAGCGATGATTCCATCGCGGAGTTGCAGAGGGATGGGTATCGCGTGACCGATTACGGGCAGATGCAGCTGTCGCAGTATCCTTTTTATCTGTACTATATTGCAACAGTTCAGTAGCCGATTTATGAGCAAAGGTAGTCACGAAGTGACGGAAAGCGTGATAACGCGACTTTGCGAATGGCGCGAGCTGAACTTTTGCAATTATATCGAGAAATTTAAAAAATATCTTGCAATTTGTGTGAACATATGCTACAATTTCACATTGTTAGGGCACTTTACCTGACGTGGATGGATTCCCGAGTGGCCAAAGGGGACAGACTGTAAATCTGCTGCAAATTGCTTCGGTGGTTCGAATCCACCTCCATCCATTTGCACGTTGCAGTGAGCGCGTGCACCGGAATGTGTAACAAGCATATTGGAAGCTTGCTTACAAAGTGCTTGTTATGCATTCCGGTATAGGCGGATACGCCGTGATGAGAAAACGAAGTTTTCGAATGCGCGATTCGCATGCGTCCGCTGGTGTGGCGGAATAGGCAGACGCAAGGGACTTAAAATCCCACACGTATATCCCACACAATATCGTGCAAACCCCTTGATTTTACTGGGTTTCCAGAAAATCAAAAAATTATTAAATTGTTCATCCATCGGAAATATCCCTCCAAATATCAGGGAAAATCCCTCCGATTGATGTATATACACACCATGCTGGTGTGGCGGAATAGGCAGACGCAAGGGACTTAAAATCCCTCGGGAGCAATCCCGTGCCGGTTCAAGTCCGGCCACCAGCAGTATGGCATGAGGAAGAATCCCGGCTAGTTTGCTGCTGTTCGGGGTTCTTTTTCTTTGTAATTTGGTATAATTCCGGCTATCGCATTTGCGGATATAACCTTGTTCTTATAGTTCAGATGAGCATAGATATTCATGGTGGTGGAAATATTACTATGTCCCAGCCATTCCTGAATCGCTTTCATGTCTATACCGCTGTCATATAAAAGCGTAGCACAGCTATGACGCAAATCATGGAATCTGATATGCTTCAACTCATTCTTGTCACAGATAAGTCTAAAGTGCTGTGTAACAAAATTCGGCTTAATCAAATTTCCCATAGGATCTACATTGATATACTCTCTGAACTCCTTGTTATAGGAATCACCAAACAGTTTTGCATTATGCTGTTGATTACGAAGCAGCTTAACAAGTAATTCTTCCAACTGTGGCACCAGAGGTAAAGATCTGTTACTGGATTTGTTCTTGGGTTTGTCCTTCCTTATCATTTTCAGCTTGCCGTCGATGCAGGACTCTACAACGACGTGCTTTATACTGATTGTTTTACGGACAAAATCTATGTTCTTCCATTTTAAACCGATAATCTCACTTCTACGCATCCCATAATAACTTGCAAATATTACAATGTGTTCGAGAGGATCTCCGCGAAAAACTCGGAACATTTGATCTAACTCTTCTGCATTGTAGATACTACCGACAAAATCTTCTTTAATAGGCTTTTTAACACGATCAGCGGGATTGCAGTTAATAGTTCCGTCTATATACAATTCCTGCAATGCCTTTCGTATATTCGCGTGTCTGTGAATTACAGTATTCGCAGATACTTTTCTGGTATCCATTAAATAATCGTAATAATCCTTTATCAGTTGTGGGTTTTTCTCAAGATCTGACAGAGTAAAACCTTTTTCCGAAAAATAGGGATAAATGGAGCTTTCTACGCCACATTGATAGCCAGAACTACTAAATTCTTCCGGATTCACTTCCTTTCCTTGCTCAGCAGCCATTTCAGGCGGTGTAAACTCTTGACGTGCTTGTTGGAGCATTCTTTCGGCATTTCTTGCATTTCCTCTGATTTTTAGACCGGTAGAGATTTGTTTTGTCTTTCTCTTACCATTTGCATCCTTATAACTCAGAATAATTTGGTAAATACCGTTTTGCTCCCGCAGATGACCTGCTACCATATAAATTTCCTCCTTTTGGTAGTCTCAGCTCATCTGCCATGACAAGAGCATTATAGCATACCTAAAATGGAATTAGAAAGGTATCTGCAAATATTCCAAAACATAAATTTTTGGTATTTTGTAGATACGTCCGATACAAACAGATTTAATCTGCTTTTCTTTCACAAGCTTATAGGCTGTTTTGGTGCTGATGCCGAGCATGGAAGCAAGCTGTTCTACAGTTACTACATCCGGATAGTTTTCAAAAATAGATTTATTTGTATTTTTCATAGTGAATCCTCATAAATGATAGGGGTTATACACATATCTCCCGTCACCGGTTCCTGCACCCTTTTAGGTTGCGTAGTGTGGCTGCACTGTGTGCAATTAGTCTATCCGCAGTGATAGGACGGATAGCACCCGTATGCATGACGGTATATGCTATGAACTTGTCATGGAGCAATGACCCATAATACAGATCACTTGTAGAGTAAATACAGCAGATAATGAAAAATACCTGAAAATTTTTTTGATATTTGTCGATGACTTATTACATACCAAAAAATGTTGTCAGGATAATTTAGGATTGCTTTGATTATTGGGGAGAGTGAGAAAAGCTGGTTGACAGAGATATTACGGATATGCTATTCTCAGCTTGTAATTGATTTTTGTGCATTTCCCTTTGGGAATACAAGCACACGTTGTTTAAGATTGTATGTAAGTGTCAAAAATTGCCATAAGTAAAAGTGGCATATTTTTGGCACTTTTTTGTTTCCGGAAAACGGAAATGAAAATAAGTTTATATGTGGGCAATACCACACGCAGTCTAGGAATGGAACCATTGTACAGCCATTCCTTTTTTGTTGCCAGAAATTGCCCACACAAGGGCTTAATCCGCAAAGCGGCTGGATAAATAACCTCAAATGAGGAGAAGAAAGGAAGGAAAAAATGAATGAGGCAAGAGTGTTTGAAGACGCTTATAGTGGCGCCTTCCGGAGACAAGAGGATTTCTTTTCATGCTTACATGAAATTATGGGAAACTCCTCATGGATCCGACAAAAGGTCAAAAACTTACGGTTAGTTCCAATCACCGCAGGAAGTACCTTTGAGAAAGAACTACGCAGTCAGTATACGGAAGATGGCATGGATGATGGCATCATAACGGATACGATTGCAAATACGGCGTTAATGCTCAAATACCGGGGAGAAGTGATGCCGGTGAGGGATTGCGCCATCAAGAGTATTCTGGACCGTGCAGGTATCCAGGGAAGCGGCCTTCGCAGAGTGGAGAGAAACGTCTATGCCAGGATCTTAAATGACGTACTGAAAGTCACAAAGGGAGAGGCATTACTCCGGATCAGCGAAGGAAAGGTATCCGCAGTATTAAGCGGAGACTGCAATGATTACGCCATCCTTAACATGGAGGAAATATTCCTTCACACTGTGCAATATTTGCAGGAGGAATTTGACGGATGCAGGTATATGGCAGGCTTCTATGAGCATGACATGGTATCTGCTATGTGGAGCATTGATGAGTCAGGTCTGTTATCGGCATACAACAAAGAACTTTCCCTGCTTGGTAAGACAGCAGAGGATATGATCCCCATGGTGCGGGTCACCACTTCGGATACCGGAACCTGTGGAGCCAATATCTATCCCATGCTGTTGAATGTAAAGGATGGAAAGAGTGTAAATCTGGGATCTCCATTAAAGCTGGTTCATAAGAACGGCAGTACAATGGAGGACTATGATGCACAGCTTAAGAAACTCTACGCAAAGTACCAGCTTGCTATCGGAAAGCTCACAGAGCTTCTGGAAGTGAGGATCGCCAATCCGGTGAACTGTATGACTGAAGTAATGGCAAAGCTTGCGATTCCAAAGAAATATCAGGCAGAAGCACTGGAGCTATAAAGGATGCTCCTTTGTTTTTGAATAAATTATGAGTGTCAGCTTATGATTTGTCTATTCATCCGTTGTTGTATTTAACACTTAAAAATGGAGTTCCGATAGCTGACGCAAGAACATAGAGGTGGAAGTACATCTGTGATTGTGATGATAAACTGAAATGCACATATCGATTTATCGAAAAGACAAACTTTTTATTGACAACTGATGATCAATATCATAAAATATTTCAAAGCACTTTATCGCGGTATAGGAACAACGTGTTAAAGAAGCAACCGGAACAAACTTTAATTGCGGTGCAGAAGCACAAATGAGGGAGGACAAATGTATAGTGTAAAAGGAAAGAAGTGGAACAGAAGGCTGAGCTTTCTGCTTGTTTTGGTACTGCTTTTTGGAGACAGTTCATTGCAGCACGTCATGGCGGCAGAGACCGGGACAGTAGAGAACCAAATAACAGAGCACCGGGTGGAAACAGAGGTTTCCGTATCCGGCGGCAATCTGGAGCAGACACCGGGGCCGGTGACAGAGCCGGTACTGACTGCGGAACCGGAACAGACGCCGGATATCATACAGACACCGATGCCTGTGCCGACACCGGCTAGCGTATCCGGGAACGTTCCGCCCAGACAGCCGGAGAACTATTATCAGGATCCGGAACCGGAAAATTATGGTACGCTGGCAGCTTATGATGCGTACAGCCGAACCTACCATATAGACGGTGACCGGTATGTGACAGTGATCGGCTACGATGGTAACAGCTATCTTGATGAGGACGGCAATCTGCAGCAGGCAGACAATACTCTGGTAGAGAGTGAGGTCTCCACCTATTCCCTGTATGGAGATGCAAAAAGCTACGTGAACAGTGCCGGAAGCTATCAGGCGATGCTTACAGTCGGAGCGGAGGAAGGTACAGAGCTACTGACCATCGCAAGTGACGACCATCTTCTGACACTGACTCCTGCCAGGGGAGATTTCACTGACGGTATCGTAAAGGACAATGCTATTCGTTACAACAATGTATTGCCGGATGTGGATTATCAGTACACGGTATTCGGAAACAGTGTGAAAGAGGACATCATCCTGTTACAGAGAGGCACAGTCCACAGCTTCCGTTATTTGTTGAACACCTATGGACTGAAAGCCGCCCTGAGCGGCAACACGCTGTACCTCTATGAAGAGGGAACAGATCCCGAACAGGACGCAGTATTCGTTCTGGAGGCTCCGGAGATGGAGGACGCGACGGGAGAGATCTCTTTCGGCGTGGAACTTCAGCTGGAGGAAAGCGGTGAAGAATCCACCTATGCGGTTACCGTTTCCGCGGACAGTGACTGGCTGGATGCAGATGACCGCGTCTATCCGGTACGGATCGATCCTACCGCTATTCAGGTAGGCAAAAGTGCGATCCATGTGGCCTGCGCTGAGCAGGGCAGCCCGAATTCCGTGATCGGAGATAATGCATATCCTTATGTGGGCTATGATGACGGTATCACCTCCGGAAATCTGGCAGGTTTCCATAGCAAACATTTAAATTGCAGGTCTTATTTTGCCATTGATTATGATTTCTCAGCGCTGGCGGAGGAGCCTGAGATTGTCAGTGCGGCATTTCAGGTGACCCAGAAGACCCGCTGGAGCAAGGGCAGTTCTGAATTCGGACTTTTCGGAGTGGAAGAGCCCTGGCAGGTGGGAAGCCTTACATGGAACAATCAGTTAAATTACAGCCATTATTTTCTGGATAGCAGAACGGCTTCCACTACCCGCGGAGAGGCATTATCCTTCGATGTAACGGAAGAAGTCAGTGCATGGATCAACGGAACCGCAGAGAATCACGGACTGGTCATGAAAGCACTGGTGGAAACACCCAACGAGACAGCGGGCGATGCAGGTGCCTCCATGCAGTGTGAGGTATTCTACAACAATTCCTCCGCATCCTATGCACCGAAGCTGATCGTCTCATGGACAGGAGATCTGACGGATCTGGCGAAGCTTACGCTGGATGATACTACAGTGGATGTTTACCCGGTCGTAAGAAAAAATGGGGACAAATCCTGTGATACACTGGGAGTGGCAGCCCATGGACTGGCCAAACCCGGCAGTACTGTGACCTACGAACTGGTCAACGGCAGCACCGGAGAGACTGAGGCACAGACAAAGCTTCTCTACCCGGACTCCGATGCTTACGCAGGGGAATATCCGGAGGTAACCGCCTATAAGCGGAGACTTTCCAACTGGCAGAGCGAGGTGTTTTCCGGATTACAGCCCGGACAGGTCTACTATGTAACGGCGACCGCTTCCTTCGGCGGGAAAAGCGGTAAGACCGTAGAATCCGACCGCTTCCTGATCTACGAGGAAGGCGCTTTTGACCTGATGCCCAGAATCGCACAGCATTACGGTGTGGAACTGAATACGATCCTTGCCGACATGCGGATGCAGGACTGCCTGACCAGACAGGGCAACCGCATTTTCATCAGAAAACCGAAGAATACCACAGCTTACAGTTCCGGCGTGTTAAGTGAATATTTTAAGGCTATCATCGACGGACTGCTGTTAGGCAGAGCGGAGAACTGTGAATTCGGCTATGAGCCGGTAAACCTGAATACCGGTAATTTCTACATGGAGCAGACCGATGCCACGATCGCTGACATCGGCGGTGATTTTGCCCTGACCAGACAGTACAATGCAAAGGGTGCGGCGTATGAAGGGAGTCTAGGCTTCGGCTGGACCTTTGCTTATGATGAACGTATGGGAGAACTGGCCGACGGATCGGTTCTGTGGCTTAGAAACAATGGAGGCATCATCACGTTTACCCCAGCGGGAGAGGGATACCTTGCACCGACCGGATGCGACTATGAACTTTCAGAGACAGAGAACGGATATGTGGTAGAGATTCCGGATGACGGAAGCCGTCATGAATTCGACAGCTTCGGTCTGCTCCGTGCGGTGGAAGACAGCTGCGGTAACCGGACAGAACTGGCTTATGATGTGGATCTGTACCTGAAAAGCATTACCACACCTTCCGGAAAGGAATTCCAGATCGCGCTGGATGAAAAGAACCGCTTAAGCAGCATTACTCTGCCGGACGGCCACGGTGTGACCTATACCTACGATGAAGCCGGTAATCTGGCGCAGGTGACGAATCCCGCAGGCGGTGTCGTTCGTTATTTTTACGATGACAGCCACCGCATGACCGCATGGTACGATGAAAACGGACACAGAGTCGTAGCCAATGAGTACGACGGGGAAGACCGTGTGATACAGCAGACGGATGCGGAAGATGGCGTGGTCACGCTGGCTTATGAACAGATGGCCGGAGGAGGACAGACCACTGCCACGGATGCGGAAGGCAATGTAACGGTATACACCTATGATGAAAATTACCGTACCACGAAGATAGAATATCCGGACGGCACATTCGAAGAGAGAAGCTATAATACCGATGGGTATCTGGCAGGCCGTCTGGAC
>CAVFMG010000036.1:0-6728 GCA_963623435.1 Odoribacter splanchnicus | reverse complement strand
CGTCTGGACCGCACCAGTGTGGAGACGACTTATACCTATGACGGGAAAGGCAGGGTAACACAGGAAAAAAGGCAGGATGGTGCCACCAGAACCTATGCGTACAATACCGCAGGCAAAATGACGCAGTCTACAGACTACGACGGTGGAAAGACCGGCTATACCTATGACGGACAGAACCGCCTGACTTCCGTGACCGATGCGGAGGGAGGACAGACCTCTTACACTTACGATGAGAAAAACCGGCTTGTGGCGGTAAAGGATGCGAACGGTAATACCACATCCTATACCTATGACGGTGCCTGCGTCACATCCATGACGGACGGTGCCGGTAATACATGGAACTATACCTATGATGCCATGAACCGGCTGTTGACGGTCACGGATCCCGCCGGAGGGACCACGGCCAATACCTACGATGCTCTGGGCAGAGTAATAAAGGAGACCGATGCAGCCGGTGCCCGGACCTCCTATACCTATGATCCGGCAGGCGCAGTGACAGCCATTACCGATAAAGAGGGGCAGACCAGCACCTTTACTTATGATGCTCTTAACCGGATGATGTCCGGTACGGATCCACTGGGCAATACCCTGACTTATACCTATGACGGTAACGGCAACCGGCTCACAGAGACCGATGCGGAGCAGCAGACCATACAGTATACCTACGATGCCATGAACCGGGTAACGGAAACTGCGGATGCAAAGGGTGCGGTACAGAAGAATACTTACGACGGAGCAGACCGGATCCTTACCGTCACGGACCGTCTGGGCAATGCAGAGACTTATACCTATGACCCTGTGAAGCAGAGCATGGTTTCGGCTGCTGACAGAGAGGGTAACGTGACTTCCTATGAAAGTGACGTAAACGGAAGGATCACGAAAATCACCTATGCGGATGGTGCCACGGATACTTATCGTTACGATCATCTGTCCAGACTCACGGAGACGGTCGATGCGCTGGGAGCCGTAACCACATACACCTACGATGGCAACGGTAATGTGACGAAGATCCGCCAGACCGGCGCAGAGGACCTGGCAAGAGAGTATATCTACACTTATGATGCAAGAAATCTTCTGACAGAAAGTACAGATCCGCTGGGGAACACTGTCCATTATACCTATGACGTCTGCGGCAGCCTGACCGCTGTGACGGATGGACGGGGAAATACCACCGCTTATGCTTATGATGCACTGGCGAGACTGACGACTGTGACCGATGCCTGCGGCGGTACTACGGCATACACCTATGACAGGGAGGGCAGAGTCCTCACGGTGACGGCACCGGAGGGAGATACGCTGAAAAATACCTATGATGCCATCGGTCAGCTGACAGCACAGACCGATGCTCTGGGAAATGTGACGACCTACAACTATGACCGGATCAGCCGATTGCAGACCGTGACGGATGCCCTGAAAGGTGAGACCAGCTACACCTACGATGCGGACAGCAACCTTACACTTACAAAGGATACCATAGGAAATGCCCATGCCTATACCGTGGATGCGGAAGGAAATCTCCTGAAGGAGACCTATCCTGATGGCGAGACAGACCGCTACACCTATGACAGGAACGGAAATGTGGCAACCTTTACCGACCGATACGGTGTCGTGACCACGTTTACACTGGATGCCTGTGGCAGAATCGTGAAAGCTTCCGATACGGCAGGCAACGAGATGACCTATACCTATGATGCGGCAGGCAATCTGATTTCCCAGACCGATGTACTGGGCAGAACAGCCTCTGTGACGTATGATGCTTTTGGCAGAGCAGTCTCCGTGACCGGTATCGACGGCGTGACCACCCGTTATACCTACGATGCTTCCGACAGACTGCTTACTGTCACGGACGGGGAAGGAAAGGTAACATCCTACGCTTACGATGCGGAGGGGAATCTGATCCATACCACAGAGCCGGGCAAGGCAGAATATGCCTATACTTATGATGCCCTGAACCGGCTGACACAGAAAGTAGATCCGGAAGGAGCTGCCACGGAATTTTTCTATGACAAGAACAGTAATCTGACTTCCTTAAAGGACGGCAATGGTGTGGCCACAGATTACACCTATGACGCCCTGAACCGGCTGGCTGCATACAGGGACGGCAACGGAGGCATTACTGCATATACCTACGACGCGTTAAGCCGTCTGACTGCCATTACCACACCGGAGGGACTGACCGAAAGCTATGGATATGACGCGGCAGGCAATCTGACCAGCGTTACCGATGCGCTGGGACAGACCACGACCTATGGTTATGACAAACTGTACCGTATGATCACCACCACCTCTCCCATGGGAGCTGTGGAGAAATATACTTATGACAAACATGATGTAGTTACCAGTGTCACCGATGCGCTGGGGAACGTTACGCTCTATACCGTAGACGCCAACGGTCAGGTGACAAAAAAGAGACAGCCGGACGGCGAAAGCTATCTCTATACCTATGATGCTGTACAGCAGCTTACGGGTATTACGACACCTCTGGGCTATAAGACTGCCTTTACCTACAGTAACGGCAATGATATTCTCGTAAAACAGGATAATCTGGATCGTACCACCGAATATACCTATGACATCATGCACCGACTGACTTCTGTGACAGATCCCGAGGGCGGAGTGACCACCTACGGTTATGATGAGCGGGGCAACCAGTCCACAGTTACGGATGCACTGGGGTATTCCTGGAACTATGCCTATGACAAAGTAGACCGGATGACCACTGTGACAGATCCGGAAGAAAAAGTGACCGGTATCCTCTACGATCAGGTGGGCAATGTCGTAAGCATCACCAGACCCGGAGAACGTACCACGGCCTATGCGTATGACGGCAACTACAATACGACTGCTGTGACAGATCCGAAGGGATATGTCTATAACTACGGCTATGACAAGGATGACCGTCTGACGTTAACGACCGATCCTCTGGAGCAGACCACCGGCTATACCTACGATGCTGTGAACCGCATCACTGCATACCGGGACAAGATGGGATTAACGGAAAGCTATCTGTATGATGCCCATGGCAATGTGCTGGAAAAGACCGCAACAGACGACCGGGTCACCGAATATACCTATGATATCAGGAACCGGCTGACCTCTGTCACCGACCCTATGGGAAGTGTGGCATATTATACCTACGATGTGATGGACCGCGTGACGAGTGTGACTGATTATCTGGGAAGAGGAACGGAATTTACTTACGACCGCGAAGGAAATCTGACCAGCGTGACCGATGCCGCAGGACGAAAGGAAGTATGTACCTACGATATCGCAGGACGGATCACATCCTATACCTCCAACGGAGGTAACCGGATCAGCTATGATTATGACAAGCTGGATGATCTGGTAGAAAAAAGCTACAGCGATAGCACCGGGGAGCAGAGTGCAGAAGAGGTTACCTATGCCTACGATGCTTTGGGAGAGCGGGTAGCCATGCAGGATACCACAGGGGACACGGAGTACACCTATGACGGACTCCGCCGGATCACTTCCGTGACCACTTACCGGGCACCGGGAGAGGACGGCTTCTCCCACGAGGAGGCAAAGGGTGACACCATAGGCTATACCTATGACGAAGCGGATCATCTCGCTGCCATTACCTATGCGGATGGCACAAAAGTAAGCTATGAGTATGACAAGAACGACAATCTCATCAAAGTGACCGACAGGGAGGGAAAAGTTACCACCTATACTTATGATGCCATTAACCGGGTGACCCAGATCCACCGCCCGAACGGTATCAGCACCTATAACACTTACAATGCAAGGAATCAGCTCGTGGAGCTTAAGAATGTCTGCGATACCTGTGAGTGGGTGGTAAGTGACTATCTCTATACTTACGACGACAGGGGATTCATCGCAGGGGAGATCGCCATCGAATCTCTGGCAGGTTATGCCTACGATGACAAGCATAACGGACGGCATGAGGACGGCAGACATGACGACCTCTATCCTCATGGCAACCGCCATAACGGCAAGCATGACAAGGACGCCACCTTCGCGTACCAGATCGTGGAGACCGACCGGACATTTACCTATGATGCAGCCGGAAAGCTTCTGACCGCTACGGAGACCGAGGACAATTACGGCACCTACGTCTACACGTTCGAGTATGACCTTATGGGTAACCGTACTTATATGGAGAAAACCTTGAACGGAACGGTTGTGGAGTGGCACAGATATGAGTATAATGAGAGTAACCAGCTGATCTCTGAAAAGCTCTACAATGGCAAAAAGACCACCAGCCTTGTCTATACCTATGATGCAGATGGTAACCGGATCAGTGAGACCGGGCGGATCGGCACGGACAAGGTGAACAAGACTTATGAATACTCCGTAGAGAATCGTCTGGCGGCAGTGCATGACGGGGATGAACTGCTCCTTGCTGCGGCTTATGATGGTGACGGCAACCGGGTATTCTTATTGAACTATAATCTCCATACCGATGATGACTGGAAGGGTAATTCCGGCAACGGCAACGGGAACAACAAGGACAACTCCGGCAGTGGAAATAATGGAAACGGAAATTCCGGCAATAACGGTAATGGAAACGGCAACGGTAAGGGGAATGGCAACAATAAGAAGAACAGCAAGTCCGAGGGCACGGATGACGCCGGCTACGGCAATGCAACCAATGCGGAGGAGAACAACAGCCAGAACCAGTGCGGCATTCTCTTCCCGGTACAGGAGGAAGTCAGCGCTACAGAGGCAGATCTGATCGCCCAGATCAAGACCACCGGTAAGGAAAAGAACTATGAGCTGATCGAGTACTTAAACGACGTCAACCGTGAGCATGCAGAGGTACTGGTCGAGCAGAACATCAATGGTAAGACGGATACCTCTTATAGCTACGGAGCGGAGATAAACGGCGGATTCGACCGGATCTCCCTTGACCGCTTCGATGGCAGCACCGGCTACTACCTCTACGATGCCAGAGGAAGTGTCTCCGGCATCACCAATGAAGAGGGACAGGTCTACCAGTCCTACCGTTACAGCGTCACCGGAGAGATCACTTTCGGTGCTCCGCAGTATGAGAACGAATACACCTACAACGGAGAATCCTACAATCCGAATATCCAGAGCCAGTATCTGAGAGCAAGGTACTACTGCGTGGTAACGGCGACCTTCCTCACCGAAGACAGCTACCTCGGCAGCCAGACAGAACCGCTGACACTCAATCGGTATAATTACTGCGTGAGCAGTTATCTGAATTATACGGATCCGAGCGGGAACAGTACGGAGAATGATGTTGATAGAATCCTTCGGGAATATCCGATACTCAGTAATCAAAAATCCGAACAGGCAATAGCAGTGGAATCTTTTGTAAACGGAGTACTGGGATCCGCAGCAAAGGTGATTATAGATAAACCTACTGTTGCATATATGCCGGGTATGGCAATGGAGGAACTGTATGGCGGACAGTACAGGTTCAACGAACGTGCATACAATAATTACGTTAACCTGACGGAGACATTGATAGAAGCCTTATCCAAAGATGCGACGAATAAGACGGCATACTATGCAGGAAGATGTACCGGAGATGTTGTTATCACAGTAGTTGGTGGAGTGGAATTTGTCTATGGACTGATTACTACTATTTCGGGAGGAAGTGGATTCGCAGCAGCACTTGCAACCGGAATAGGGATAGCAGCTGAGCCGGTAACTATAGCTGTGACAGCAGAAGGTGTCGTTACAGTTGTTGACGGTGTTAATACCATACATTATGGCATTACAGCTTTTAAGAAGGATGCAGACAAAGGGAAAGAAGCAGATAGTAAGGCTGCTGATAATGGTAGAAATACTAGTGCAGGAGAATATGCGGCACCAAGTGGAGGTGGCGGAATAACTTCAACAATTAAAGAAAATGGCAAAACTGTAAACTTTGGGCATGGAGGTAGACATCTAGAAGGAACTGATCTAAATGTTGATGCAGTAAATCAAGCATTGGCAACAGAAGTTTCTACATTGAATTTGAGAACAGGGCAGTTTCATAAGGGGCGAATTATCGTAGACGGGATTACCATAGAGTATACTTCTTATGGTGTTGCTGAGGGAATTATTAACGTAGGAACTTATTATCCGTTGCAGTAATATAATAATGAAAATGGGAGGGATTGAAATCTATCGAAATATATATAAAAAAGAGCAACAATGGATTAATAGATTAATGGATGTTGAATTTCGCGGCAGAGATATTTTGCTTAAACAGTTCTCAAAAGCAAAAATTATTTATAAGCAAGAGTACGCCTTTATTTCTTTAAAATTTAAAATTGAAGGAGAAATTGAACCGTATCCATATCGTGTTAGAGTTCCTGTAGAGATGAGAGCGTTTCAAACTTCAACAGCACCAATTGTATTTTTGTTACATGTTGTTAATGGAGTTATAGATGAATTAGAGATTATTACAGCAGATTTAACGCAGATCGATGCAGATAGCATTAAATTGGAAAAAGTTGAGTATGAAGTAAATCAAGAAGTTGTTGTTAAAAAGTGAATTATCATGTTCTCAAAGTCCTAATAACCTCAATCCGTGAAACTTATTTTTGGTGAAAGTCCTTGAAATCCTTGTAATTCAAGGTTCCGAGAAGCTTTTTTTCTATATTTTCGCTTCACCCAATGGGTGACTAAAAATGCCTCACATAAAGCAACTGAAATCAAGCTTTTCTGCTCATTGTATGGTAGAATATAGGTATCAAATATGCGAGGTAAACCATCAATGCAAAAGCTTG
>CAVFMG010000035.1:0-20928 GCA_963623435.1 Odoribacter splanchnicus | reverse complement strand
GGAGACCCTGCCTTTCTTGGCGGAGCGCCGCGTCATGTTCTTTAAGGACACCGGGCTTTTCAAATCCGGCGGGGAAAAACTGGCGGAATACCTGGCGAATCCCAACGATACCACCTTTTTCGTATTCACGGAAAGTGAAGTAGATAAGCGCAGCAAGCTCTACAAAACTGTACAGTCCAAGGGGTACGTGGCGGAATTCAATGTGCAGGATGAGAATTCTCTCAAGCGCTGGATCGCCGGTATTTTAGGTAGAGAAGGGAAGAAAATCTCCGAGAATACCGCACAGTTGCTACTCTCCAAGACCGGCACAGATATGGAAAATATCCAGATGGAACTGGAGAAGCTGATCTGCTACTGTCTGGACCGGGATGTGGTCACCGCAGAAGATGTAGAAGCTGTCTGCACCACCCGTATCACCAACCACATCTTCGATATGGTCAATGCCATCGCGGAAAAGCAGCCGCAGAAAGCCCTGCAGCTCTATTATGATCTGCTGGCATTAAAGGAACCGCCCATGCGGGTGCTGTTCCTGATCGCCAGACAGTGTAATCTGCTGCTCCAGACCAAAGAATTAAAAAGCAGAGGTCACGACAATAAAACCATTGCCTCCAAGATCGGTGTGCCCCCCTTTGCTGTCGGAAAATATGTGGCGCAGGCGTCCCATTTCAAGACCTCCGTCCTGAAAAATGCGGTAAAGCAGTGCGTGGAGACCGAAGAAGCCGTGAAATCCGGACGGATGAACGATATGATGAGCGTGGAGATACTGATTTTATCGGTATTGCCCTCGTGATTTAATCCCACATTCCCGTCACAAAGCACATTAGTGCCGCCCAGGTATATAAGGGATAGAAAAACCCCTGATCGTCCACGCCGTCTTTTAGGATTTTCTGTGCTTCTTCCCTGGTCAGTAATAAAAAGCCGTCAAAACATTCCGTGCCAACGGCACCGTCCTGGCTTACCTTCGGCATTTCCTCACGGTTTAAGGTGATCTGCACCAGTGCATTGCTCTCATCCGTCATGCCGGGAGTACTGAATACCAGGGGATTCACCAGACGGATGCTGTCACTTGCTTCCAGTGCGATGCCGGTCTCCTCGTGAAGTTCCCGGATTGCCGCATGGAATACGGGATTTGCTTCCTTTGCATCCTCCGGATCTAACAGTCCTGCCAGAACGCTTAACAAAAACTGTCCCGCCGGGTACCGATACTCACGGCTTAAGCAGAGTCTCGGTTCCTGATCCTTAATTTTCAGGATCACAACACAGCTCACCGCATCCGGCAGCATCTGTCGGAATTCTTCATCGCTTTTTACCGCCGCCAGATTCTCTTTGCTTCTTCTGGTGGCATCAAAATAATGTTTTCCCGGCTCATATTGCAGATCAAACACCTTGATGAATCTACTGTCATAGACAGTCTCTACCTGTTCCTTTTTTATGATCGGTCTGTTCTCCATAATCATTTCCTCTTTCTGGTAATTTGTGCTTTCGTCCTTTTCTTATGCTCTCTTTCTCTGCACTGCCGGATAAATCTCTCTGGCGTTTTCCAGGCTCTGTCCGGATCTGACTTTCTGTACCTCCGCGGTTTCCTGTGTCAATAACCATCCGCAGACTTCCTCTGCTAACGGCTCTCCCTGTGCTCTTAGCCAGAAGCTGACATTGGCAAGCATCTGCAAATGATTCAGGATCGTATTGCGGCAGCGTCTGTGGTCTGTGATGCGGGTCTTCCAGGGTTCTCCGTCCGCATACAGTTGTGCCGCCTCTTTCAGATAGGCACGAATTAATGCCATCTGTTCATGATCGCTCTTCTGCAATTCCTCTGTGATCTTTTTGGTCTCCCAATACAGTTCCTCACTGCACCGTCCCGCCGGAACGATTCCTTCCATGTATTTCTGTATAAAATGCAGGTCTTCATTCACCTGTCTGCAATATTCTCTGATCAGTTCTTCTCTTTTTGACATAATAAAAAACCGCCCTTAAATATATATTTAAGGGCGGAACATTCTTCCGCGGTACCACCTTAATTCGCTTACTTCTCACAAAGTCAAGCCTCTGCAACTACGGACAAGCTAACACTCATCGATAGTCAGGTACGGTAACGGGCACTCCCGTTGCAGCCTGTCCGCATCTGCCGGATCTTCCATCCAGACACGAAGTCGGTGCAAAGCTCCGAGACCATGTTCAAAGAAGCCTTCCATATCCCTTCCCACCAGCCGGGACTCTCTGCAACGTATCTCTTCTCCTACTCTTCTCTTCACAGCCTTTATGTCTTTAACTGCTTGTATTTTATTCCTTTCGCGGACATTTGTCAACACTTTGTTTTCGCCACAAACACAAACAGTGGAGCCACTTTCGCGCTACTTTCGCGGTTCCACTGTTCTTATCCATTTTATATTTTACAGCTGTGCAATATCCACCAGTGTCAGTTCCTTGCATTCGTTCATATGCTCCATGCTGGTCACGAGGGCATTGGCGGTGTCCATTGCGGTGATGCAGTAGATACCAGTCTCGATCGCGGTACGGCGGATGAGGAAACCGTCTCTGGTCTTGTCTCGGCCCTGGGTAGGGGTATCGATGACAAGGTCGATCTTGTGTCCCAGAATCAGGTCCATAACGGTCGGGGATTCCTGAGAGATCTTGTTGACCTTTCTCGCCTTCACGCCTGCCTCATTCAATGCGGCTGCGGTACTTCTGGTAGCGTAGATGGTGTATCCCAGCTTCTCGAAGCGTCTTCCGACTTCGATGGCTTCTCCCTTATCTGCATCCTTTACCGTGATGATCATGTTCTTGTACTTGGGCAGTTCTACGCCTGCTCCCAGGAATGCCTTGTACAGAGCCTCGTTGAAGGTCTTGGCAATACCCAGGCACTCACCGGTGGACTTCATCTCCGGTCCTAAGCTGATCTCGGCGCCACGGATCTTCTCGAAGGAGAACACGGGCATCTTGATGGCAAAATACTCTGCCTCGGGCTGTAAGCCGGGCTCATAGCCAAGCTCGCGGATGGTCTTGCCGATAATGACTTCGGTAGCCAGATCCACGATAGGAATACCGGTTACCTTGCTGATATAAGGTACGGTACGTGAAGAACGGGGGTTAACCTCAATAACATACACATCCTCACCGATGGCAATGAACTGGATATTGATCAGTCCCTTGACATGCAGTGCCTTTGCCAGTCTTCTGGTGTACTCCGCGATCTTCTCTTTTACAACTTTATCAATGGTCGGAGCCGGATATACGGAGATACTGTCTCCGGAGTGGATACCGGTTCTCTCGATATGCTCCATGATACCGGGGATCAGGATATCGGTACCGTCGCATACAGCATCAACCTCGATCTCCTTACCCTGCAAATACTTATCTACCAGAATCGGGTGATCCTGTGCAATACGGTTGATGATCGCCATGAACTCCTCGATCTCTTCATCGGAGATAGCGATCTGCATGCCCTGTCCGCCCAATACATAAGAAGGACGTACCAGTACGGGATAGCCCAGTCTGTTGGCAACTGCCTTTGCTTCCTCTGCGGTGTATACGGTGCCACCGGCTGCACGGGGGATCTCTGTCTCTTCCAGAATCTTGTCAAACAGCTCTCTGTCCTCAGCGGCATCTACATCCTCCGCCTTGGTACCTAAGATAGGCACGCCCATCTTCATCAGGCTCTCGGTCAGTTTGATAGCGGTCTGTCCGCCGAACTGTACCACAGCGCCGTCGGGATGCTCAATATTTACGATAGACTCCACATCTTCCGGAGTCAGAGGCTCGAAATACAGCTTGTCTGCAATATCGAAGTCGGTACTTACGGTCTCCGGGTTGTTGTTGATGATAATGGTCTCATAGCCTGCCTTGGAAAATGCCCAGGTAGCATGTACGGAACAATAGTCGAACTCGATACCCTGTCCGATACGAATAGGACCGGACCCCAGTACCAGGACCTTCTTGCGTCCGGTGGTCTCCTTGGCTTCGCACTCACCGCCGAATACGGAATAGTAATAAGGAGTGGATGCTGCAAACTCTGCGGCACAGGTATCTACCATCTTGTAGACAGCCTTGATGCCGTTGTCGTAACGCATCTTCTTGATCTCTTCCTCGGTCTTGCCGGTCAGTCTTGCGATGACGTTATCCGGGAACTCAATCCTCTTGGCTTCCTTCAGCAGTTCCACAGTCAGAGGCTGTGTCTCCAGTGCATGCTCCATCTCGGTCAGAATGGCGATTTTGTCAATGAACCACAGGTCGATCTTGGTAATGTCGTGGATCTGCTCGTAGCTGATGCCTTTACGGATAGCTTCCGCAATCACATAAATACGCTGGTCATCCACGATCTTCAGACGCTCTAACAGTTCGTCTGCGGACAGTGCGCTGAAATCATAGCTGCGCAGGCAGTCCACATGCTGCTCCAGGGAACGAATTGCCTTCATCAGTGCTCCCTCGAAGTTATTACAGATACTCATAACCTCACCGGTTGCCTTCATCTGTGTGGTTAGAGTACGTTTTGCGGTAATAAATTTATCGAAGGGCAGTCTGGGGATCTTCACGACACAGTAATCCAGTGTCGGCTCGAAGCTGGCATAAGTCTTGTGGGTGATGGCATTCTTGATCTCATCCAGCGTAAAGCCCAGTGCAATCTTTGCTGCTACCTTTGCAATCGGATAACCGGTCGCCTTACTTGCCAGTGCGGAAGAACGGCTGACACGGGGATTAACCTCAATAACACAATATTCAAAGCTGGTGGGATGCAGTGCAAACTGTACATTACATCCACCGGTGATCTGCAGTTCGTTAATGATCTTCAGAGCGGAAGTACGTAACATCTGGTACTCCTTGTCGCTCAGGGTCTGGGAAGGAGCTACTACGATACTGTCTCCGGTATGCACGCCGACGGGATCGATATTCTCCATGTTACATACGGTGATGCAGTTGCCTGCGCTGTCACGCATTACTTCGTACTCAATCTCTTTCCAGCCTGCGATACAACGCTCTACCAGTACCTGACCCACACGGGACAGACGCAGACCGTTCTCCAGGATCTCTTCCAGTTCTACCTGATTATGTGCGATACCGCCGCCGGAACCGCCCAGCGTATAAGCAGGACGCAGTACGACAGGATAGCCGATGGTGTTGGTAAATTCCACACCGTCTTCCACATTTTCTACGACCTTGGATGCCGCACAGGGCTCGCCGATACGCTCCATCAGATCCTTGAACTCCTGACGTCCCTCGGCGTTACGAATGGTGGCTGCGGTAGTACCTAACAGCTTTACATTATGAGCAGCCAGGAAACCGGACTCCTCCAGCTCCATGCCGAGGTTCAGACCAGCCTGTCCACCCAGGGTGGGAAGAATGCTGTCGGGCTTTTCCTTTTCAATGATCTGCTCCAGAACCTTTACGTTCAGGGGCTCGATATATACCTTATCTGCGATATCTTTATCGGTCATGATGGTCGCAGGGTTGGAGTTCACCAGGATTACCTCTACTCCCTCTTCCTTCAGGGAACGGCACGCCTGGGTACCTGCATAGTCGAATTCCGCTGCCTGTCCGATGACAATAGGACCGGAGCCGATTACCATTACTCGTTTTACATTAGGATTCTTGGGCATCTTAGTTCTCTCCTCTCATCATATGAATGAACCGGTCAAACAGGTAACCGGAGTCCTGGGGTCCCGGACATGCTTCCGGATGGAACTGTACGGTGAAAATGTTCTTGCCGGTGTAGGACAGACCCTCGTTGGTACCGTCGTTGACATTGATAAATGCGGGAACCGCTACGGAAGGATCCAACTTGTCCGTATCTACCACATATCCATGGTTCTGAGAGGAAATGTATACTCTTCCGGTCATCAGATCCTTCACCGGATGGTTGCCTCCTCTGTGTCCGTATTTCATTTTATGGGTATCTGCGCCGGTCGCCAGAGCCATCAGCTGATGTCCCAGACAGATTGCAAAAATAGGAATCTCGGTATCATATAACTTTTTGATCTCGGCGATCACACCGGTACATTCCTTGGGGTCTCCCGGTCCGTTGCTTAACATGATACCATCGGGGTTATCATCAATGATCTCCTGTGCGGGAGTTCCTGCGGGATATACTGTTACCTCACAGCCTCTCTCTGCCAGAGATCTTGCAATATTTCTCTTGGCACCCAGATCTAACAGAGCCACCTTCAGTCCCTGTCCGGACAACTCCGTTACCAGTGCGGGCTTAGGCTCTCTGATGCCCTTTTCATAGGCTTCTTTGTCAAAACGTGCAGCTCCGGACAAAGGTCCGTTCTGTGCCAGATCCGTGGTGGGCTTAACCACATATTTTTCCTTGCAGGTCACCTTTTCCACGACCTTGCCTGTGGTGTATGCTTTCAGCTTCGGAAGCACTTCGTTCAGATCATAGGCTTCGTTGGTGGTGATCATACCGTTCATGGTACCCTTCTCACGCAGGATCTTGGTCAGCGCACGGGTATCGATTCCGGCAATACCTGGCACACCGTTCTCCTCCAGATATTCCTGAATCGTGCAGTCGCAGCGGAAATTGCTGGGAATGCGGGAAAGCTCTCTGACGATAAATCCGTCCGGCCAGGGTCTTGCTGACTCACAGTCATCCTTGCATATGCCGTAGTTACCAATCAAAGGATAGGTCATGCACACTGCCTGTCCCGCATAGGACGGGTCGGTCAGAACCTCCAGATATCCGGCCATGGATGTGTTAAATACGATTTCACTGATGATCTCTTTGTCTGCACCGATGTGCGTTCCTTCAAACACCGTGCCATCTTCCAAAATCAAAAATGCCTTCATTCTTTCCTCGCATTCTGCCGCTTTTCGCGGCGTTTGTATTTCTCTCAGTAGCTTACGATACCCACGAATTGCTCCGTTGCGTTGCAACTTTCGCAATTCTGCATAATCGATTTATTATATCATAAAAAAAAGTGCGTCGCAATAGACCCCGTTTGCGTAAAAAACCACAAAAAATAATTCCGCAATCCCGATAACCCTTGGAGAATCTGCCAAAGCTATGTAAAAGCTTACATTTTCCATTGCTTTTTCCCTAAGACCTGATATAGAATAGAAATGTATTTTCTATTTTTCGTTATCACAAAATATCACAAATCGCTGTTTTTCTACAGCAGATTGGACAGGCATCTATGGATCGTATCAACAATGCACAAATGAACTCCCAGGGAACACGAAAAATATATTATGAAGATGTCCATCAGACGGATTTTACCGCCGTGGTGACCGAATGTGTTCCCGACAAAGAACAAGGATATTATTTGATTGTTTTGGACGCTTCCGCATTTTTCCCGGAAGAGGGCGGACAGTCCGCCGACAAAGGCACCTTAAACGATCTGGAAGTACTGGATGTCAGCATCAAGCAGGGCATCCTGTATCATAAACTTGCCTGTGAGCTTCCCGCAGGTACCAAAGTCACCGGTCATGTGGACTGGAATCGAAGATTCGATTTCATGCAGCAGCACTCCGGGGAGCATATGATCTCCGGCTTACTGCACTCTCATTTCGGACTTGAAAATGTAGGATTCCACTTAAGCGACCGAGAAGTGACACTGGATATGAACGGTGAGGTCTCTCTGGAGCAGCTGCGTCTCATCGAACAGGAAGCCAACGCTTACGTATGGAAAAATCTTCCGGTACACATCTTCTACCCTTCCGCAGAAGAACTGGCGGACTTAAATTACCGCAGCAAACTGGCTCTCACGGAAAATGTCCGTCTCGTGGAGATTCCCGGTGTGGATCTGTGCGCCTGCTGTGCTCCCCATGTGGATACTACCGGACAGATTGGTCTCATTAAGATCGTAAATGTCCAGAGTCACAGAGGCGGTGTCCGCATCAATATTCTTTGCGGTGGTCGCGCCCTGGCGGATTACACCGAAAAGCAGGATTCCGTATGGGCGATCTCTTCTCTGCTCTCCGCGAAGCAGCCGGAAGTCGCCGATGCCGTCATCCGCACCAAAGAGGATGCCCGACTGCAAAAAGAACGTGCCAATGCTCTGCAGGCAGAGCTTCTGAAGGTACAGGTGAACGCTCTCCCCTCCCCTGAAACGTCCGAAAATGTGCTTCTCTTCGTAGGAGACCTGGATGCCATTGCCCTGCGCAATGCCGTGAATACTCTGACCGAAAAATATGCCGGCTACTGTGGTATTTTTGCCGGAGACGATATAAAGGGCTACCGTTTCATCGTGGGCAGCGCTTCCAAAAATTGCCAGGAACTGGCGGCTCTCATGCGCCGTGACCTTTCCGCCAAAGGCGGTGGCTCCGCTCCCATGATCCAAGGGAATGTCGCTGCTACAGCAAAGGTGCTGCGGACCATGTGGGCTTCCCTGTGATTCCATGTTGTGCCGTATTACCGCCTGCATTTATCAAAGCAGCCAGCATATAGCAGTTTCTCGAATAATTTAATTAGCTTTTACATAACAAAATCCCGGGCTATGACATCCGTCATACTCCCGGGATTCCTATCTTCTTTGCTATTATTTTTCCTTCCTGTAAATCTCAGATCCAATTACTTTTCTTCGATTGCTGCATTTCTCTTCAGTGCTATGCTGACAGCCTTCGCTACACCGCCGCCTACGATACAGCTCATGGGCATCTCCAGTGCTCCATTGATACCGCAGAATGCCACGGCAAACATGAACAGATTGGCTCCGGTTGCATTCATGCTCTGCAGATAATCGGTATGACCAAAGCAGATCATCAGGGTGGTCATGAAGAATAAGGTATTCATAAATGCTCCCAACAGACCTGTCACGAAGTAAGACACTGTCTTCGTCTTATCAACCTTCCAAAGTGCCTTGAAAATCACACCGGACAGCCATCCCATCAGAGTTCTGGTAGGGATGCATACCAGAAAAGTGAAAAACGGATTAATTGCTAACAAAGCTGCTCCAAAAGCATCGCCTGCAAAGCACTGGTAAAAACTTGTCAGTCCGAATACCAGTCCCAGCACCGCACCGCCTGTAGATCCTAAGATCATTGCACCGATGACTACGGGAATGGTCATCAGGGAAATTGCTAACGGTCCGACACGCAGATACCCTATCGGGGTAAATGCCAGAATCAGCATGATCGCGATGAGTACGGCCAATTGTACCATCTCAAGTGTCTTGTTTTTTTTCATATGAAATTTTCCTTTCCGCGCTGTTTGCGCCTTTGCTACTATTCCTCCCTGTGGCGTTCCTTTGGTCTGCCGGAGGATATAATTACAAGTCATTCAAGAAAATAACATAAATGTATACAAAATACAAGTATCTTTTTTGATACAATTTCAGATATCCTCAAATACCGTTTCTGTCACTACCGGACTGTGTGATACCATTTCAGTGCAGATACATATGCTTCGTATACCGCATCCATATCGATCCCTTTCAACAGCATCTGGCGGGATACCTCTGCCCAGTTGGCGGTCTCATACTGTAACAGGAAATCATACGCCGGTGCCAGTATACCGATATGATAGATTAGGGCATTGCTGATCTCTCCGGATACATGCACGACTTTCAGTGCTTCTTCCATAGGTTTCTCCAGGATGACATCCAGTACGGAGAACAATCCCATCAGGAACAGCTCGTCCTTCTGCGCTTTCAGTCCAAAGCTTTCCGCAAGATTCTCTGCGAATTTCGCACGAAGCAGTGACAGTCTGGTGACTTCGTTGGGCTTATCCGCATACAACGCATTTGCCACGGCGGTATTGATCCACTTCTTCAGTTCCCGCTGTCCCAGCATGGCTGCGGCATGGCGGATGGAAGTGATCTCGGAATTCACTGCCAGCGGCTGTACCATCTTCAGCAGATCAATGGTCAGCGCGGTATCACGTCCGATGATGTCTGCCGCGGTGGTCAGTTCAAAATCGGGACTGTTCACGATATTTAACAGGTCGATATAGTTCCCCTTCAGAGGAGCCACATCGGTCTGACCTTTCGTAATAGGTACACGATAAAACTTGCCTTCATACAACTGATAACCACCGATCTCTTTCAATCTCTCAAAGTCTTCCATGGTATCAATATTGCCGGCGCACAGACGGATATTCGGAAATAGCTTTCCGAAATAAATTTTTGCTTTATCAATGGCAATCTTGCGGTTATTCAGGAGTACATAATCCATCAGTTTCAGAATTTCTCTGTAGTTTTCAAAATCGCTGACTGCCAGTTTGCGGATTGCCAGTTTATAACCTTCCTGTTTTAATTCTTTCAGACGGTTCACGTACATTTCGATCGGAGGGATGGTGTTATCGATCAAAAGCACAATTTTGTCATGGGGTGCATCACACTGCTCCGGAATATCCGCAAAAATAGAAATATTACTGATCGGCACGAAGATTTCCCTGCCCTGGGACAGTGTATCGATACCCATCTTCTGGATCAGTTCCAGTCCTGTGATCTGAGATGCTCCGTCGAACTGTGCCGTCCCAAGCAGCAGCGGATTCAACAGGAAGTTCTCTCGCTGGGTAAAAAAGGAGTAGGCGCAAACAGCCATATTTTCATCAAAAAGCGGTACTAATGTAAGCAGCATATCTTTACCTCCCAGTTACCTATATTATACCGATTCCGACAATACTTTACAAGTGGTACTATCAGCACAGAGACGCCGTAACCGGAAAGTTAGTGACGGCTGTGACCTTCTTCTGTTTGAGATGGGTACAGGACAAGAAAATAGCTGCCTCTGTACCCACGGCTCGTTTCAAAATGGGCACAGCATTAGCATTATAAGAGTTTGTACCCCTGGCGCATCAAACAGGGTACAAAACGAAATGCCCACCGTGAACAGTAACCTTCACAATAGGCATTCCAAATACATTAATCAATTCTCTATTTACTTAAAGTACTGCACGCCGGACTCGAAAATCTTCATATCCTGCTCGCCGTAGATGTTCATTGCCACTGCGGTATCTCTTCTCTCGGAGTGTGCCATCTTACCGAAGCATCTGCCATCAGGGGAGGTGATACCCTCGATCGCACAGTAGGATCCGTTGATGTTGTACTCTTCATCCATGGATACGTTGCCGTTCTGGTCAGCATACTGGGTAGCGACCTGTCCGTTTGCGAAGAGCTTGTCGATCCACTCCTTCGGTGCTACGAAACGACCTTCTCCGTGGGATGCGGGGTTGCAGTAGGTGGCACCCAGCGTGGCACCCTGTAACCAGGGAGACTTGTTGGATACGACCTTGGTATATACCATCTTGGAGATGTGACGGTTGATGGTATTGAAGGTCAGGGTAGGAGAATCCTCCTTCTGACCGGTGATCTCTCCGTAGGGAACCAGTCCCAGCTTGATCAGTGCCTGGAATCCGTTACAGATACCCAGTGCCAGACCGTCTCTCTCATTTAACAGCTTCATGACAGCTTCCTTCAGCTTCTCGTTCTGGAATGCTGTGGCGAAGAACTTCGCACTGCCGTCAGGTTCGTCACCTGCGGAGAAGCCACCGGGGAACATGATAATCTGCGCCTGTGCGATGGACTTCTCGAATTCCTCTACGGATTCACGGATATCCTCTGCGGTCAGGTTGCGGAACACTCTCGTCTCCACATGGGCTCCGGCACGCTCAAATGCCTTGGTGCTGTCGTATTCGCAGTTGGTTCCGGGGAATACCGGAATGAATACGGTAGGCTTTGCGATTTTGTGCTTGCATACATAGATGCTGTCTGCCTTGTAGACATCGCTTGCCACAGCTTCGGTACCCTTCACTGCCTTGGTGGGGAATACCTTCTCCAGCTTGGAAGTCCAGGAAGCCAGTGCCTCTTCCATGGTGATCTTAGCATCACCGTATACGAATGCAGGCTCCTCGGTCACCGTACCGATCACGGTGTAATCCAGCTCTTTCTCTTCCAGTGCAGCCATCTTGTCTGCGGGAATCTCTGCCAAGATATCACCCAGTCCGTTGTCGAACAGATCGTCTATGGTGACTTCATCATCGATCTTCACGCCCAGCTTGTTACCGAATGCCATCTTGGATACAGCGGCTGCCACACCCTTGGAATCCAGTGCGTAAGCGGATACGATGGTTCCGTCTTCGGTCAGTTCATGGATCTTGCCATATAATTCTGCCACATCCTCATACATGGGAATGTCGAAGTCGTCTTTCTCAATGGAGAAGCGCACCAGCTTATTGCCGGGGGTCTTCAGCTCCGGAGTGATGATGTCGCCGTATTTTGCCACATCCACTGCAAAGGATACCAGAGTAGGCGGCACATCAATGTCATTGAAGGTACCGGACATACTGTCCTTACCGCCGATGGAGGGCAGACCGAAACCGATCTGTGCATCGTAGGCACCGAGCAGTGCTGCAAAAGGCTGGCTCCAACGCTCGGGATCACTGGTCATTCTGCGGAAGTACTCCTGGAAGGTGAAACGGATCTTGCTGAAATCACCGCCGGAAGCCACAATCTTCGCCATGGACTCTGTCACTGCATAGACAGCTCCGTGATAAGGGCTCCAGGAGGACAGATAAGGATCGAAGCCGTAGCTCATCATGGTCACGGTATCGGTCTTGCCTTCCAACACGGGCAGCTTAGCCACCATGGTCTGTGTCTCGGTCAGCTGATATTTTCCGCCGTAAGGCATCAGCACACTGCCGGCACCGATGGAGGAGTCGAACATCTCCACCAGACCTTTCTGGGAACATACGTTGAGGTCGTTAAGCAATGCCACCCAGGCACCCTTCACATCGCCCTCTTCCAGCTTCTCGCCGACTGCGGGAACAGCCCATTTATCGAAATAATTCTCCTCTTCGGAGGGAATATCTACTTTTACTTTGGTCTCCTGGTGCGCACCGTTGGTATCCAAGAATGCTCTCTTCAGATCTACGATGGGCTTACCTCTCCAATTCAGTACCAGTCTCGGCTCCTCGGTAACGACTGCCACGGGAACCGCCTCTAAGTTCTCTTCCTTCGCATAGCCTAAGAAAGTATCTACATCCTTAGGATCTACAACGACTGCCATACGCTCCTGGGACTCGGAGATGGCAAGTTCCGTGCCGTCCAGTCCGGCGTATTTCTTGGGTACCTTGTCCAGATCTACGGTCAGACCGTCGGCAAGCTCACCGATGGCAACGGAAACACCGCCGGCGCCGAAGTCGTTACATTTCTTGATCAAACGGCTGACTTCCTCACGGCGGAACAGTCTCTGGATCTTACGCTCGGTAGGTGCATTACCCTTCTGTACCTCGGCACCGCAGGTCTCGATGGAGGTATCGGTATGTACCTTGGAGGATCCGGTAGCACCGCCGCAGCCGTCACGTCCGGTACGTCCGCCCAACAGGATAATGATATCTCCGGGATCGGAGGTCTCACGGATGACATTTTTGCGGGGAGCAGCACCCATAACAGCACCGATCTCCATACGTTTTGCCACGTAAGAGGGATGATAGATCTCTTTTACGAAGCCGGTAGCCAGACCGATCTGGTTACCGTAAGAGGAATAGCCGCTGGCCGCGCCTCTTACCAGCTTCTTCTGGGACAGCTTGCCATGCAGCGTCTCGGATACGGGAACGGTAGGATCTGCCGCACCGGTGACACGCATTGCCTGATATACATAACCACGTCCGGACAGAGGATCACGGATTGCTCCACCCAGGCAGGTGGCAGCACCACCAAAAGGCTCGATCTCTGTAGGATGGTTGTGGGTCTCGTTCTTGAAAAATACCAGCCACTCCTCGGTCTCTCTGTGGTCGCCGTAATCCATCTCCACAGGAACCACTACGGAGCAGGCATTGATTTCATCGGATTCTTCCATGTCATCCAGCTTGCCGTCTTTTTTCAGCTTCCGCATTGCCATCAGTGCCAGATCCATCAGGCAGACGAACTTGTCCTCTCTGCCCTTAAAAATCTCTTCTCTGGTATCCAGGTAGCTCTGGTAGGTAGTCTCCAGCGGAGAACGATAATACCCCTCACCGAATTCCACATCGGTCAGTTCGGTGGAAAAAGTGGTGTGACGGCAGTGATCGGACCAGTAGGTATCCAGTACACGGATCTCTGTCATGGACGGATCTCTCTTCTCGTCATCATGGAAGTATTTCTGAATATGCTTGAAATCTTTGAAGGTCATGGCAAGTCCCAGAGATTCGTACAGCGCCTTCAGGCTGCTTTCCTCCATATCTCTGAAACCGTCGAAAATAGCAACGTCAGCAGGATCATCATACACAGTGATCAGAGTATCCGGTTTCTCCATGCCGGTCTCTCTGGAATCTACAGGGTTGATGCAGTAAGATTTGATCTTGGAAAATTCTTCGTCGGACACCTGTCCTTCGATCATATAGGTCACAGCGGTACGGATCACAGGTTCTTCGTCCTCTTTTAAGAACTTCACACACTGCACTGCGGAATCCGCTCTCTGATCGAACTGTCCGGGAAGGAACTCTACGGAAAATACTCTTGCGTCCGCAGGGATCTCAATCGTCTCCTCATACAGATCATCTACGGGAGGCTCGGAAAATACGGTCTTGCAGGCTCTTGCAAATACCTCATCCGAAATATTCTCCACATCATAGCGGATAAACTCGCGAACCTTCGCCACATCGATGCCCAGATAATTTTTCAGTTCATCGTGCAGCTCTTTTGCCTTGACGGCATAAGGCTCTTTTTTCTCTACATAGATACGTCTTACGTTGCTCATGTCTCTCCTCCGATAAAGTTTTTGTAACTATTCAGAGCCATGCAAAACTGCAATCTGCGAATGCTTGCATTCTGGCAGATAAGCAGTTTTATATGGCGAAGTAACCACATGAGCAAAAATTAAGCCTCGCAGAGGCGATTTTGCGAATGGGGTTCTGAATAGTTACAAGTTTTTAATTAACATGACTCTGAATAGTATCATACCATTATAGTTTTTTTCCCACAATAGCAGAAAACAACAAATTTAGATCGATTTTACCTGCCTTTTTGAGCGGTTCGTCATTCGTGCAGTCTGTGAATCAGCCGATAGGCAATATCCTTCTCGCTGATCAGTGCCTCCGTATGAGCGAAAAATACAATGCCGTCCGTGGGTGCCACAATGGTCTCCCGCACGGATCCATCATAGGGATCAATGATCTGCGCCAGCTCCATACCGTAGCGCACATCGTCCCCCGCATGTACTTTTCCCCGGAAAATTCCCGCCCGGTCCGTATGTACGTCGCTTAAGTCCTTTTCATATAATACATGACTGATATAGCCGGAATGACTCTCGTACCGGATCAGTCCCATTCGCTTTAAAAATCGTAAGACCGCTGCCACCGCCTGCCTTGCGCTTACCTCATCGATCTGGCTGTTCTGGTTCGTATAGACCGAAAAAGCTGCCGTCATCTCATCCTGCCAGTTATAGTTCAGGGTCTTGGTATCAATGGGCACCGGTTTTCTCACCACCACATAGGGCAGCCCGAAGAGGTTTGCCAGGGAAGCATTCTGATAGCCCGTCTCCATCATACGCACATGGGGAACGAATTCTCCCGGTCTGTAAAAGGAGGTAAACTGGATGCCGTAGACATAGTCTCTGATCTCCGTAAGCAGTGCATTTGTCAGGCGGTCCGCCGGCTCCCCGTAATCATTTCCCGGAAAGCTCCTGTTGATATCCGCTTCCTTGACACCGAAAAAGCGTCGGCTGATGTTCACGGAGTAGGCATTGATCGTGGGAATCACCAAGATCTGTTTGCCGGCACTGATGCAGCCGTTATTCTCCAGTTCCCGCAGTGTCTTCACCAGTTGGGAGCAGATATACATCTGCTGGATCTCATTGCCTCTGGCTGCGCCCACGATGCAGGCAGACTTTTCACCCTTGCCGAACTGGAAGCCCTTGATATGCATATCTTCTCTGTAGGTCGAATGTATGGTATAAATATCTCTTTCAAACATAATTTTCTCACTCCCACAGGATTCTCGCCAGCAGGTCTCCTTCATAGACCACCGGATACGCTCGCAGTGTAAAAAGAAGACCTCCTTTTTCGGTGCGGATCTGTTCTTTTACCGTGCCCTCAAACGGGTCTACGACTTCCCCGATCAGATCTCCCTTTTTCACATAATGGTTGTGCTCGATCAACGGCAAAAATACGCCGTCCACCCGGCTTCGGATGAATTCCACCTCACCGTCGCTGGATACCGCAGGCTCCTGCACTACAGGTTTCGGACCCGTCCAGATTCCCATCTCGCTCATGATATGGAAAATGCCGTCCACGATCTGGTTGCCGAAGGAAATGTGAATATCGTGTCCCTGCCCCATCTCCAGTACCAGAGTGGGCACACCCAGGAGATTCAGGGAATGCGCCAGGGTGGATTCATGCACCGTGGCGGTGGCATTCATCCAGATCATATCGGCGTTGGTCATTTTCGCATAGGGAAGCAGGTCCTTAGCGAAATCCTCGCTGAGACGTACCTGTGGGATCTCCCGCACGAAAATATCGCTGGCATGCAGATCGATACAGATGTCCGACCCGATGATGGAATCCACCACGGCTGCCGTGACCCGCTCCATCATGTCTCCCGATGCATCTCCCGGGAACATGCGGTTCATATCCATGTCCAGTCTCGGCACCGTCCGGCTTGCCATGTCAATTCCCAACGGATTCAGTGCCGGATAGATATCTACGATACCCTTCAGATATTCCGGATGTTCCTTTACTCTTCGTGCCGTCTCGTAACAGATATACTGCCCTTCCAGCTCATCTCCGTGAATACCGGAGACCAGGCTGATCCGGCGCATATCCCGCTCTTCGCCCTCCGGACGGATCCGGTTCCTGCGAACCGCCAGATGTTCCCCTGCCGGAAGTTCCATGCTGATAATCGATTCTATCATAATTTACCTCTCTACTTACCTCTCTTTACAGCGAAAATGCTCCAGGAAATCTTCCCTGAAGCATCATCACCCGTTGTCCGATTATTCTTCTTCCACACCTAAGCCCCGCAGCAGATACAGGATCTCACGATCCACTGCCTCCGCTGTCACACCGATGGTCTGAGCCGAGATCTTCAGTCCTTCCAGTACAAACATGATATTTCTGGCGGTTCCTTCACAGTCCTCACAGATAAATTCTCCGTTGTCCACACCGGCCTCGATCAGCTTCTCGATGATCTTCACTGCGGAATCAAACTGCTTTTTCAGAATGTTATCCCGCTTGGGCAGATCGTTTTCAAAATAAAATTCATAGGTTGCCTGCGTCAGCGTATTTTTTTTGCGGAGAAGTTCCTTTTTCTGTTCCTTTAAAAACAGAAGCAGAATGTCCGCTGCGGTGGCATCCTCCGTAATGCTGTCAGAAAATACGTCATCCGCTTCCTCGCTCTCCATGCGAAGCACTTCCATAAAAATTTGACTTGTATTCTCAAAATACAGATAGAGACCTCCACGGCTGATATCGCAGGCTTCCACGATATCCTTCATTGTCACTCTTTTAAAGCCTTTCTCCATAAATATGTCTCTGGCTTTCTCTACAATGTACCGCTTTTTCTGTACTGATTTTTCTCCCATGAACTTTAATCCTGCCTTTCCCCACTCAGATCTTACCGTTTGCCGGTGATTTATCCCAAAATTCTATGATTTCCTGCATCTGCCGGAGCACCAGATAGAAAATCTGTTCCGATACCGCTTCACTCCAAAGATTCCCCTTGGTTCTGCCGCCCAGGACGTATTTTGACAGAATGCCCCGCAGAATATCCCATTCTTTCCAGCCGGCCTTTTTAATGATATCCCGTTCGTCCTGATGGGTACGGATCCGGTGTCTTGTGTATACATACGCATAATTACGATCCATCAGAGGAGTTTTCCCTGCTTCCCGCACAAAGTTCAAAAGCGTTCCGTCATATACCGGAAACGACACGGAATTCACTCCGATATCCTGCCCACTGTATATGGAACTGGCTCTCTTGCCTGCGTTCTGCTCCAGCCACGGCAGATACGGAAGTAACGGTCTCACCGCCTGCTTATAAGCTTCCAGCAACTGCTCTCTGTATTCACTGCTCTGTTCCATAACCCCAACATACCTTTCCATGTACCGTTTTCTTCCGAAAACATCACTTTTTTCGCTTGTCAATCTAAAAGTGACACATATGTAGTTTTATTTTATCACATTTCTATCAAAAGTACAGTAGAAAATTGTTGGTATTATGGTGTATAATCGATCATTATGAGTAAAGGGTCAAAAGGTATTATCGAGGCATACCTTTTGACCCTTTAACTACATTATAAGATAAGAATTCCGAATTGTGTTATGGCAATCTTCTGAGGAAAAAGACTTCCAGCTAAGTGTTATTTATGCGTTTGCCAGCTGTTTGCCCAGTTCTCTGCACTCTGCCAGACCGTCTTCATCCGGTGTTTCATGGCAGATCAGTCCTTCTCCGTTTAATACGGTAGCACCTGCTGCCTCCATACGGGTGGTCCAGTCTCTCATCCACTCACCGTCGCCCCAACCGTAAGAGCCAAACAGTGCGATCTTTTTGCCGGAAGCGAATCCTTCCACGTCACATACAAAAGGCTCCATCTCGGATTCCTCCAGGACTTCCGCTCCCATTGCGGGACAGCCCAGTGCAAATTTCGGTGCTTCCTTCAGTTCGTCTAAGTTTGCTCCGGTGACAAATACCACCTCTGCTTCCTTGCCGGCTTCCCGGATACCCTCTCCGATGGCTTCCGCCATAGCCTGGGTGTTGCCTCCCTGTGTCCAGAATACTACGTAAATCTTATCCATAAATAATGTCCTTCCTTTCTATAACCTGGCGGCTTCAAGCCGCAGGCGAAATTCTATGCCGCGGAATTCCCGCAGATATCTATGATCTCAGTCATCTTCAATCCATAATGTAACAGCTGGATCAAATTTTCCCTGGCATATTCATATTTTTCAAAAAGTTTCTGTTTGCTTTCCTTGTCCGCATATACCTTCCAGTAACCAGTACAGAGACTGTTCTTCCCCTGATGTCTGATAAATCCTTCCACATCCTCCGGTGGATACCCCAGTAACAGCCCCAGTTCATGAGGAAATTGTTTTCCCTGCTCCGCATAAGTCTCATAGCGTTTGCAAAACACCGGTAAAATTTCTTCCAGCCAACAGGAATCGTAGCCTGCCTCTTGCAGCATTTTCTGTACTGTTGGCGTTTTCAAATATTTTTCCAGATGTTTTTTCTGATACAACAGTATGACCAGCTTCTCCTCTGTCTCCAGCAAAGGATACATAGATATGAAACTGCCCTCTATGATCTTCTCCACCTCTGTAAAGCAGTCCGGTGATACAGTCAGCAGATTAGAGACTTTCAAACCCGTGATCAGCGGTGCGCACTGCAATGCCAATTGCAGCTGTGCATCATCTGTTTTCATCCCGCACAGGATCTCCCATGTTTCCTGACTCAAAAATCTATCACCTCCTATTATCGATTCTTCAAATGCGATAAGTTAGTCGCGACTAACCCATCGCATTTATCATATAGAAAAAAGCAGCCCTCGTCAAGGGGACTGCCTGATAGAAATTCTCAACATTATTTTTCAACACCGGACTTATTCTCTTCTGCGCTCCAATCCGGTGTTGTGATAATACTCCGCCTTATCCTGATACATCCGTCTCTCCGGCTCTGTCAACAGATGATCCTCGCCCACGGCTTCCAGCGTATTCACCGCAGCTCCCACTGCCATGGTGACATCATTGGCTGCAAGCTCCATCTTCAGCTCCTCCACCTTTCGATATAGCTCTTCTTCATCGATTCCGCAGCACAAGACTACCATCTCATCTCCGCCGATACGGAATAATCCGCTCTGTGCAAACACTCTCTTCAAACACCCACTGCACCGTCTGATCAAACGGTCTCCGGCAGAATGTCCCTCACTATCATTAATCCGTTTCAACCCCGTAATATCGCAGTATACCACACCGACGGGTATTGTACGATCCATCTGCCTGATATATCTCTCCATAGCATACCGATTCCCCAGCGTGGTCAGTGGATCCGAATAACTCATTACTTCCAGTTCCCGCACCAGATTTCGCCGTTTCATAGAAGACACGATAAAATTTCCCATGATCTGCAACATTTCCGACACAAACTTAAAATATTTATCCGGGGGATTGTCTACTCCATAAAATCCAATGACTCTCTCGTCATCATAAAGTGGAACCACCGCCAGAGAATGGATATTCTGTCTGGCCAGCACCTCATACGTCCGTGGATCCACTTCTTTAAGCTCTTCCACATTCTCTATCACAATATTCTGATTCTCCCCAAACTTCTGATACCAGCCCTCGCAAATCTCAGGTGGCAGATCCTGAAGCGTGTCCTGTTCCGGAGTAACGCCATTGGCTACCCACTCATAAGTATTGTCATCGTGATTGTGATCATTTTTCTCAAATATGTAAGTTCTGTCTGCTTCCAAGATATTTCCCAGAAATTCCAGTAGTACCTGCAACGTCTGATCCGGAGTACCCTGCCTAAGTGCTACACGAATGGCCTGATTCAGTGCTGCCTCCATATGCTGGTAACTTGAAGCCTTCTCCTTATCTTCATTCAGGGCTCCACAATCTATGGAAATCTCCATGCGGTATTTTTTCCCATCCTCTTCCACCAGAGTATCCTTGATATGCATCTCCCTCTTAAGCAGAGGATTAAAATATTCCCATTCCTTAAAATAACCGGGGCGAAGCTGCTCATTATTACAGATACTGCAGGGTGAAAAATTTCCCTGCAATACCTCAAAGCACTTTAACCCGGTAATTTCTTCATTGCTCTGAAACCCATAGGATCTCAAAGCCTTTTTATTCATATATACCAGTTCGTGAGTTTCTGCATCTGCTACATATACATATTCTTCCAGATTTTCAAAAAATTCCCATATCTTGCTCATGTATACTCAACCTGCTTCCGTTAGCGTCCCCTCGATTCATCTATTTAGTATACACTTTCAAACGCTTTCCTGCAAGTCCGTTCTCTCAAAAACAGCGTTGAAAGGTAAATTCGTTTTGCCGCCTGCCTATGCGAGAAAATTAGACAT
>CAVFMG010000034.1:0-21480 GCA_963623435.1 Odoribacter splanchnicus | reverse complement strand
ATTGATGTGTATGACAGTAACAGTATCCATGTTGTTAACAGGATGCGGCAGCACATCAGAAGAAACCAACAAGACACAGGACACAGCGGGGGCGGGCACAGCAGCCGAGAGTGCATCTCCAGAAACAAAGGAAAGTGCACCGGAGCTCAACATGGATGAAACCGTAAAAATGGGTATTTTGGTATCCGATGCCACAAGTGCAGAGGCACTTGCTTTCAGAACCTATTACACAGAGTATATTCAGAACCAGTATAACGTGGAACTGATCTATTCTGATGAACTGAAAGATGCAGCGGGCGAGACTTCTGCAATTGATACTTTTATTACGAACAATTGCAAAGTAATTATTTCTTTCTCTTCTTTTGACAGAGCTGCACAGATCGAGCAGTGTGAAGAAGCCGGCGTATATTATGCAGTAGCAACCGGTACTCTTACAGAGGAAGAATATGAAACCTACAAGGGATATGAGCATTATATCGGTGCCATCGGACCGTCTCTGGATGTAGAATTCAAGACCGGCTATGACATGGCAAAATATTACCTGGATCAGGGCAAGACAAATTTTGCAATCTTTGGCGGTGCGATTCCCTATTATACAGAGATGCATATCTATCGTGCAGCGGGTATGCTGACGGCAATGGTAGAAGCTGGCGGTGACAACGCATCCTATCAGGGAGCTACTACTAAAGATGCTATTATCGGACAGATCTTTACAGACGGCGGATTGGTAACCGGTGAAATCGGAACTGTAAATCTGATGGGATATGTAGGCGGTTATGATATGGACGATGCATGGTTCGGCAAATGTGCACAGATGGCACAGACTCCTGATCTGGAAGTTATTCTTGCAGTAGGTAACGGATCTGATTTCTTCGGAACTGCGGTTGCAGGTACGGATGTCAAGATTGCCAGTGTAGATGCTTATGCAAGCAGCTACGGTGATGCCATGAGTGCCGGAATGCTGGATTATCTGGCAGGTAAATTCTCTGCAAGCATCGGACCCATCTTCATCGCTTCCTACAGAGCAGCACTTGGCGCTCCTGTGAGAACCGAAGAGGGAAATGCACTGGCATTAAGTCAGGGCTATTGGGTGGCAACCTCTGCTGATCAGTTCCAGGAGTTCTATGCAGTAGACAGTTCTACAGAAGCCCCTGCTTACACAAAAGATATGTTAGATTCTCTTCTGACAGCTGATTATGCAACCTTCGCAGATTTTGTAAGCAAATACAGTTTTGAAGAAATTCAGGAAATGGCAAAATAAAAGCAAATTGTGGGCGCACTAAAAAAGTGCGCTCACACAAATAAACGACAAAAGCAAAGTATTAAGGAGGCGCGTCGAGCGCGCGTAAGTGGTGTGAAAAATGAAAGAAAATCGTATGAATATAGGAAAAAGAATATTGGGGACTGCAGTAATTCCTGCCGGAACTTTTTTGATCATGTTTGCACTGTGTGCGGCGAAAGGGGTTGCCTTATTTGAAACGGAAGGAAACTGGATTATATTTTTCAGGGCGGCGGCATCTGTTATGATTACGACATTTGCGTTGTCCATTAATCTGAATTCCGGAAGATTTGATTTCTCGATAGGATCTATTTCATTGTTATCTTCGATTATCAGTGCATCTGTATGCATTAAGATGGGACTGGGATCGGGAGCAATGCTTATAATTTCCATCCTGGCAGGCGGGCTGCTGGGCATGGTTTCCGGCTTGACCTATGTATGGATCAAGCTTCCTCCGATTATTGTATCTCTGGGAGTGACCTTATTCTATGAAGGACTGGCATTTACAGTGACGGATGGTTACGGAGTATCTTTCGTGACAAACGCTACACTGACCAGCTTTCCCAAAATACAGAATTATTTGTTGATTATTGTAATTACACTTGCGGTAGTTATTTTGATTTTTGATTATACACAATTTGGTTATGAATATAAGGCATTATTGTCCGGTCAGAAAGTAGCGGTGAATACAGGAATCCGGGAAAAGAAAAATGCGGTTACATGTTATGCAATATCGGGAGCACTGATGGGAATTGTCGGATTTATCAGTGCGACAAATACCGGAAATATTCAGATGTCACTGAATTTCGGATCTATCGGTGTTATGTTTACCGCATTCCTGCCTATGTTTATCGGAGGCTTCATCAGCAGATTCGCCAACGAGAAGCTGGGATATCTGCTGGGAGCAGTAACAACGGCATTTATTTCTCTGATGTATGCAAGACTGAATGTAGATTCTTCCGTACAGCAGATTATTACCGCATTAATATTAGTGGGATTCCTGATTTATCTGAACAATGAAAATAAAGTCATTGAATTAGTAATGTTGAGGAAAAGAAAAAAGTGAAAAAGTATAAAGGAATTATTTTTGATCTGGACGGAGTCATCTGCTTTACAGATAAATATCACTATCAGGCATGGAAAAAGCTGGCTGACAGTCTTGGAATCTATTTTGATGAAGAAATCAATAACAGGCTCCGGGGAGTGAGCCGCATGGAGAGTCTTGAGATCATACTGGAGCGCTCTCGGAAAGAATATACATCCGAGGAAAAACAGCAGCTGGCAGATAGAAAAAATGAAGAGTATGTAAGACTTTTGGATAAGATGTCACCAAGAGACCTGTCAGAGGAAGTAAAAGATACATTGGATGTTCTTCGTAGCAGAGGATATTTGCTGGCAATCGGATCGTCCAGCAAAAACGCGAAAAACATTTTGAAGAGACTGGGGCTTGAGAATTATTTTAATGCTGTCAGCGACGGAACAAATATTACGAAGTCCAAACCGGATCCGGAAGTATTCTTAAAAGCAGCAGAGTATCTGCATGCGGACCCGGCAGAATGTCTGGTGGTAGAAGATGCCAAAGCGGGAATTGATGCAGCGGCTGCCGGTGGCTTTGACAGTGCAGGACTGGGTGAGGCAGCAGCCTATGAAAAAACCGTGTATGTGATGAAGAATTTTGCTGCATTAAAAGAGATACTTTAGAAAGACGAGGAAATAAAAATGGATTTGAAAAAAGCGCCATTTCATCTGAATAACGCAGACATTGCATGGGTGGACAGAACATTGGAATCTATGACATTAGAGGAAAAGATCGGACAGCTGTTCTGCCCAATCGGTTATTCGACAGCACCGGAATATCTCAATATGCTGTTATCATTTCATATCGGAGGATTGTTTTTCCGTGATGGCGCAGGCGAAGAAATGCGCAACACCTTTGAGTATGCGCAGAATCATTCGACGATTCCGCTATTGATTCCCTCGAATCTGGAGGCAGGAGGCGACGGGGCATCCACAGATGGAACTCCCTATAGCAAACAAATGGGCTGTGCGGCGGCAGGAGATAGAAAATACGCATACAGACTGGGGGAAATCGCAAGCTCAGAAGGAGCAGCCATGGGAATCAACTGGGCATTTGCTCCGGTGGTGGACATCGATCTGAACTACCATAATCCTATCACAAATATACGAACCTATGGTAGTGACCCTCAGACGGTCTGGGAATACGCCACAGAATATATCAAGGCGGCACGGGCTAACGGAGTAGCAACCTCTGTAAAACATTTTCCCGGGGATGGTGTGGATGAGAGAGACCAGCATCTGCTGACCAGCGTGAATACGATGACCATGGAACAATGGGATGCCACCTATGGGGAAGTGTACCGCAGGGTAATCGAGGCGGGAACACTTACGGTTATGGCAGGACATATTGCAATGCCGGCATATCAGAATCATTTTAACCCGGAACTTAAGGGGAAGATTGTACCGTCAACGTTATCCAAAGAGCTGTTGCAGAATTTACTACGGGAAAAGCTGGGATTCCAGGGGCTGATTATTACAGATGCCACACCGATGGTAGGTTTTACTTCCGCAATGAAACGTTCCCTTTCCGTACCGTATGCCATCGAAAGCGGCTGCGATATGATCTTGTTTAATAAGGATCTGGAAGAGGATTACCGGTTCATGATGGAGGGATACCGGAGCGGAATCCTCTCGGAGAAGAGATTGAACGAGGCGAACCGTCGGATCCTGGCATTAAAGGCTGCTTTAAAATTGCATGAAAAAAAGGCAAAAAAGGAACTGGTACCTCCTGCGGAAGGACTTTCGATATTGAAATGTGCAAAACATGAGGAGTGGGCAAGAGAACTGGCAGATGCCTGCATCACGCTGGTGAAAGATACGCAGGAACTGCTTCCGATCTCCCCCGCAAAACAAAAGAGAGTTCTTCTGGAGGTATTGGGAGATTTCCCTTCCAACGACCGTGTATTGCATAAAATGAAGACCGAATTGGAAGCAAAAGGATTTGAAGTATTTCCTTATGAAAAGGAAGATTTTGAAAAAGGTGTGGATAATGTTGGCAGCTTTCACCAAAAGTACGATTGCGTGATCTATATCGGCAACGTGGAGAATGCCAGCAATAAGACAACCAATCGAATTAACTGGTATACGTTCTGGGGACAGGGAAATAATGTGCCCTGGTTTGCAGACGAAGTGCCGGTACTTTTTATCAGTGTGGCGAATCCTTATCATCTATTGGATGTACCTATGATAAAGACATACATTAACTGTTATTCCAACAATGATTATATCTTGGAAGCAGTGATAGATAAAATTACCGGAGGAAGCAGGTTCAAGGGTAAGAATCCCATAGATCCTTTTTGCGGCAGAGAAGAACTGGCTTATTAATCTAAGATATTTAAGGGAAAAAATATGAAACTCGTTAATTTAAAAGTAAATCAGCTGGGAAATCCGCTGGGATATGATTTTTCCTTTCTGACATTGTCCTGGCAGGTCGAAAGCGCGGAGTCTGATTTTATCAATGCGGTCAGAATCATAATATGGACGGAGTCTGAGGAGAATCCCTGTTATGATACAGGAATTCAAAAAGACTTTCACGGAAATAAATACCATGTAGATATGGAACTGTTGCCGCGAACCCGTTACTACTGGAATCTCTGGGCCATGGGAGACCGGGGAGATCAGACAATGAGTGAAACTGCCTGGTTTGAAACAGGAAAGCAGGGGGAACCCTGGAGGGCAAAGTGGATCGGTACACAGGAAGACGCGGAGCGTATGCCATTTTTATACAGAGAATTTTTCTGTGACAGCAATTTAAAACAGGCGAGACTCTATCTGTATGGACTGGGATTATATGAAGCCTATCTGAATGAAGAGAAGGTCGGGGAAGAATACCTGACACCGGGATATCATTCCTATGATCTGCGGATGGAATATCAGACATATGACGTTACCGGGCAACTTTCCGCTGGAAAAAATACTTTGGGCATACTGCTGGGAGAAGGCTGGTATAGGGGAAGATTTGGATTCGACGGAGATTTCAGCAATATTTACGGCGAGAGAAAAAAATGTATCTGTGAATTATATCTTCGTTATGAAGACGGCAGGGAAGAATGTATTGTCACGGATGAGACATGGGAGGCAGTACAGAGCAATATCGGCAGCAATAATATCTATGACGGGGAGAGCCTGGATGCAACTGCGAAATGCGAAAAACGGAAAGTGGAAGTCCTGCCGGATGACAGAAACTTATTGACGGAACGAACGAATGTACCGGTTTGTAAAACAGAAAGCTTTTCCCCGGTGAAGAAAACATGGCAGCAGGATGGAACGTTGCTTTTAGACTTTGGTGAAGCGATTACGGGATGGGTAGAATGGCGCGGCAGGCTGCAATACGGACAGAAAGTCCGGCTGCAATACGGAGAAGTATTACAGTCCGGTCATTTCTACCGGGACAATCTGCGGACAGCAAAAGCAGAATTTACCTATGTGTCGGACGGAGCCGATTGCACGGTGAGACCGCATTTTACTTTTTATGGATTTCGCTATGTACTGGTTACCGGATTGCGACCGGAAGACAACATTGATTTTACGGCATATCGTCTGATGTCTGCAATTCACCAGACCGGCTGGATTCATACATCCGATGAGAAAGTGAATATTTTACTGGAGAATACCAGGCGATCTCAAAAGTGTAATTTTCTGGATATTCCTACGGACTGTCCTCAGAGAGATGAACGGATGGGGTGGACCGGAGATGTGGCAGTGTTTGCACCTACGGCATGCTTTCATGAAGACTGTTCCGTATTTTTCAGACATTATATGAAGAGCTTACGGGAGGAACAGAAGCTGAACAACGGAGAAGTTCACTTTTTTGTTCCGAGAATGAAGATTCCGGGCGGAGAGAAATGGAATCCGTTTTACGGAGATGGCTGTGCCAGTGGATGGGGAGATGTGGCAACGATATTACCGTGGACATTGTACCGCTATTATGGAGACAAACAGCTGCTTGCGGAGCAATATCCGACGATGTGCGACTGGGTCGATTATATGGTCCGGCAAAGCAGTGATAACCCGGTTCCGTATCTCTGGCAGTCGGGCAGACATTTGGGAGATTGGCTGGCATTAGATAACGGGAATATTTATAATCCTATCGGCAAGACGGATATCTATCTGATCTCTTCGGCGTATTTTTACTACTCAGCACTTTTGTGCAGTTATGCAGCCGGGGTACTGGGGAATGAGCGTCTTGAGGAATGGCGTTCTCTGGCAGATCATATTAAAAAGGCTTTTCTTGCATACTATTTTACCAAAAAAGGAGAACTTACGGTAGAACCGACGCAGACAGCCTGTGCATTATTACTGGAATTCGGGTTGTATTCCGCAGAGGGAAAATCCTATCTGACAGCTACATTAAAACGGCTGCTGGAGGAAAATAAGGGGTTATTGAATACGGGATTTCTGGGTACACCGGTGCTGTGTCCCGCACTATCCGAAAACGGTGAGAACAGGCTGGCATATTCACTGCTTCTGAATGAGAAATACCCGGGATGGCTGTATGAAGTAAATCTGGGTTCTACCACAGTCTGGGAACGTTGGAATTCCATGGAAGAGGACGGAACGATCAGCGGAACCGGCATGAACAGTCTGAACCATTATGCTTACGGCTGCATTGCGGGATGGATGTACCGCTATATGTGTGGATTTCGTCCGCAGATGAACGAAGAGATCTGCATGGTGTTACAGCCGATGCCGGATGAAAGGTTTACGGAAGTAAGCGGCTGTTGGGAAACTTCCTACGGAAGATTTATGTCCGGATGGAAGTATGATAAGAATGGGAAGGTATATTTTCAGATGGAAATTCCATGTAATGCAAAAGCAAAAGTGATTTTTCCAAATGAAAAAAGTTGTGTGTTGTCCAAAGGCAAATACTGTTTTGATGAAAATGGTATGATGATTGGATAGGGAAAAAGGAGTCTGGGGTAATGTGGTGGAAAAAGAAGGATAGAGAAAAGAAGCTTACGGAAGATCTGGGCAAAATTCAAAATGAAATTTTCCCTGAAATAAGAAGAACAGCGGAGCAATTATACAATTCTTCTGAAAATACGAAGCAGCAGATTCACTCATCGCAGGAAAATATCATTTCTCTTTCCGCTGCGATGGAAGAAATTTCGGCGGGAACAGAGGAAATTTCTTCTGCCACAGAACATATCTGGCTACAGACACGTAATGTGAAGAAGAACATGGAAGCAATGGAGGCAGAGATATCTGCGGGGAATGAATTTGCAGTCAGTATTCAGGAAAGAGCCGGATTTATTAAAGCTAAGACTACGCAAAGCATGCAGAGGACGACCGAAGTTGTAGATGCCATGAGAACCTCCATGGAAAGAAACATAGAGGAAAGCAAAACAATAGAAAAGATCAGCAGTCTGACCGAATCTATTCTGGAAATTGCAGAGCAGACCAACCTGCTTGCCCTGAATGCTTCCATAGAGGCTGCGAGAGCCGGAGAAGCCGGCCGTGGATTTGCCGTTGTTGCAGAAGAAATCGGGAAGCTGGCAGATAACAGTAGAAATAATGCGAATGCTATTCAGCTTTTGAATGGTCAGATTACGGAAACGGTGAATAATCTGTTACAAAGTGCAAAGGAATTATTGGATTTTCTTGGTGGGGATCTGTCAGAGGATTATAAAGGCTTCACTATGCTGTCGGAACGTTACACGGCAGATGCGGATGAAATCAGCGGCATGATGAGTCATATTGGGAATATGGTATCTGATATAGAACGTGAAATGAAAGAACTGACAGAAAAAGTGAATGATATCAATGTTTCCATCAATGAAAAAGAACAGGGAATGCAGGCGGTGACAAAGAACCTTACAGATCTGAGCGGTACTTTTACGGAAATTATGGACCAGACAGAGAAAAACAAAGATTGTGTGAAAAAAATATGGAACGCAGGAGCAGAAGATAATTAGAGTTTTTAAGGTACAAAGGGACAGGCGTAAGAATGAAAAAGCAACTGGCAGTTATGATGTGCGCAATCAGTTTTGATAATCAGCGGAAAATACTGGAGGGTATCATTGCGGGTGCCAAAGAGCGTGATTGCAATGTTTTTGTTTTTACAAACCATGTGAGTTATGGAGAAAAGGAATTAAATAAACAGGGCGCATTTAAGATCATGGAACTTCCTGATTTTAAATCGTTCGATGGAGTGATTCTGGCGGAAAATACAATCCAGTATCAACCGGCAGCGGACAAACTACTCAAGGAAATACAGAGAAGCGGAACACCGGTGGTTGGTATCGATGATGAAATAGAGGGAATGGGACATGTCGGAATCTCCAACTATAATGCACAGAAACAGATTGTAGAACACATTATCCATGCACATCATAAGGAAAGAATTGCCTATGTTACCGGGCAGATCTCCAATACAGCAGGAAGAGAGCGCCTGAATGCTTATCAGAACGCAATGATGGAAGCGAGACTTACGGTAGATAAAAAACTGATCTATAAAGGAAACTATGATGTGGAAAGTGGTCGGAATGCTGTAAAATCTTTTCAAAGACAAAAGATACAGATGCCGGAAGCGATTATCTGTGCAAATGATAATATGGCTATCGGGGTGATGAATCAGCTGGAACTGTGTGGATATCATGTACCGGAAGATGTTATTGTGACAGGGTTTGACAATGATCAGATGACACAATATTATAATCCAACGATAACAACAGTGGATACCTGTCAGTTTGCCCGAGGGTATAAGGCGGTAGAGATTTTATTTTCCGATCAGACCGATCAGAAAATCACAGTCGGAACGGAAATGCATATTGGAGGAAGCTGCGGCTGCAAAGAGACAGGAATGTCGATCCGTGAAGTCCAGAAGAATTATGTGGATGACATTCAGACGATGCGGCAGACGGCGGACGGCATTAAAAATATGATAACGGAATTCTCTGGGCTGGAGCAGGAGACGGAATTAGTGGAGGCACTGAAAAAATATGTGGTGCAGTCTGATATGAAGGGATTTTACCTGTGTCGGTGTAAAAGCGAGATCGGGTACGGATTGACACAGGATACCCTGGACAATCGTCTGGATATGAAGGAGGTAAATACAGAATATACAGAGAAAATGGAAGTAGCTCTTGCTTATGAGAAGGGATACTTTCCAATGTATGAGGATATCGACAGGGGAGATATTATTCCAAAGAAGGCAAAGGAATGTAAGGACAATAATTTCTTTGTGGTAGTTCCGATATTTTATCAGAATTATTGTTATGGTTATTGTGTGTCGGTAGACAGTTACTTTCCGTTAAAATGTGAACTTTTTTTCTCCTGGACATTGAACATCGGTATCGGTCTTGAGAATATCCGGAAGATTCAAATGCTGAACCGGATGCTGAATCGTTTGAATAATATGTGGATGTACGATACGCTGACCCAGGTGTATAACAGAGCAGGTTTCTTCTATTATGCCGGAAAATTGCTGCAGAAGATGAAAAAACAGGGAGAAATTGCAGAGTTGTTATTTGCGGATATCAATGGGCTGAAAAAGGTGAATGATACACAGGGACATCTTATGGGAGATCAGTTTATCAGGGAAATAGCAAATTGTTTTAAAGAAAATTTGAGGGAAGAACAACTGCTGATGAGATACGGCGGTGATGAATTTGTGGTATTCGGAAAAGTAACGGATGAAGCAGAGCAGAAGGACCAGATAAAAGATATCCGGGAGAGCATTGAACGTCGAAATAAAACACAAAAACTGGAATTCCCACTGAGTGCGAGCATTGGAGCTGCGGTATATCAGGCTTCGGAAATCTCGGATCTGAACGTGATTATCGAGCAGGCAGATCATAGGATGTATGAGGAAAAAAAGAAAAACAGAAGATGAACATAAAAAGACCGAAGGAAGATTATTCCTCCGGTCTTAAAATTTCTAATACCTCATCCGGTACATATAATTTGCCCCAGCCGGTACCGAGGTCGATCTTGGGCTTGTTGGCGCCGTGGAAGTCGGAGCCGCCGCTGATCTTCAGATCATACTTGGCGGCGAGCTTGCGGATCTGGCGCTCCTCGGCGGTATTGTAGGTGCTGTAGATGGCTTCGATGCCCACGAGACCGATGGACTTCAGTTCCGCTACGAGATTCTCCAGGCGTTCGTCGCTCATGTGGTAGAGAATCGGATGTGCCAGCACGGGCACGCCTCCGGCACTGAGAATCAGATCGACTGCCTGGGCGGGTGTTACTTTTTCCCTCGGAACGAAGCAGGGGCAGTGGTCGCCCACATAGCGGACAAAAGCTTCCTTGATGCTTTGGATATAGCCGTGGGTGAGGAGATATCTGGCAAAATGGGCACGGGTAATAACCGCACCGGGGAATTCCGCAAGGAGTGCCTCGTAAGTGATATCTACGCCGTGCTGGCGTAAAAGGGCGCACATTTTCTCATTACGATTCTCACGGGAACGGATGAAATCTTCTAAGTAATGAGCAAACTCCGGCTGGTGGTAATCGATGAAAAGTCCCACCATGTGGATATCTTTGCCCTGGTACTCTGTGGACAGCTCGATGCCGGGGATCACTTCCGGAACATTGGGAGCGGACAGGCTCTCCGCATACCGGATCGCCCGGTCCAGTCCGTTTACGGTATCGTGGTCCGTGAGGGCGAAGGCACGCAGCCCTTTTTTCATTGCGTAATCAACTAATTCCTCCGGGGTGTAGGTACCGTCGGAGCAGGTGGAATGTACATGTAGATCTACCATAGAATAAAGCTCCTTTTTGCATTCTGATTCTAAAAATGGATGTCGGAAATTCCGGCATCCATTTTCATGTTCTTAGTTCTCGTCGTCCTCAGTCTGAGCGGTGAATACGGTACGCTTTCTTGCCATCTCATCGCTTGCCAGGTACTCATCGTAGGTAGTGATCTTGTCTACCAGGCTGCCGTTCGGCAGGATCTCGATGATACGGTTGGCAGTAGTCTGTACGAACTGGTGGTCATGGCAGGAGAACAGTGCCACACCGGGGAATTTGATCAGACCGTTGTTCAGTGCGGTGATGGATTCCATGTCCAGATGGTTCGTGGGCTCATCCAGGATCAGGCAGTTGGCACCGCTGATCATCATCTTGGACAGCAGGCAGCGGACCTTCTCACCACCGGAGAGGATACGAACCTTCTTCACGCCATCTTCCCCGGCGAACAGCATACGTCCCAGGAAACCACGGACATAAGTGGCATCCTTCACAGGAGAGTAACCGGTCAGCCAGTCGGCGATAGTCATATCGTTATCGAACTCTGCGGTATTGTCCTTCGGGAAATAGGACTGGGAAGTGGTAACGCCCCACTTGTAGGTACCCTCGTCGGGCTCGATCTCCCCGGCAAGGATCTGGAACAGAGTGGTCTTTGCCAGCTCGCAGCTTCCTACGAAAGCTACCTTATCTTCACGACCCAGAGTAAAGGAGATGTCATTTAACACCTTTTCTCCGTTGATGGTCTTGGACAGATGCTCCACAGCCAGTACTTCGTTACCGATCTCACGCTCGGGACGGAAGTCAATATAAGGATATTTTCTGCTGGAGGGCTTAATATCATCCAGCTCAATTTTTTCCAGGGCACGTTTTCTGGAAGTAGCCTGTTTGGACTTGGAAGCGTTGGCGGAGAAACGGGAGATGAACTCCTGTAATTCCTTGATTTTTTCTTCCTTTTTCTTGTTGGCTTCCTTCATCTGCTTGATTAGCAGCTGGCTGGACTCGTACCAGAAGTCGTAGTTACCGGCATACAGCTGGATCTTACCGTAGTCGATGTCGGCGATCTGGGTACATACCTTGTTCAAGAAATAACGGTCATGGGATACCACGATAACGGTATTCTCGAAATCAATCAGGAAATCCTCCAGCCATGCGATAGCGTCCAGATCCAGATGGTTAGTAGGCTCGTCTAACAGCAGGATGTCGGGGTTACCGAACAATGCTTTCGCTAACAGAACCTTCACCTTCAGGCTGCCGTCCAGATCCTTCATGAGAGAGTAGTGGAACTCGGTACCGATGCCCAGACCGTTTAACAGCATGGCAGCATTGGACTCTGCTTCCCAGCCGTCCATCTCGGCGAATTCGGCTTCCAGTTCACTGGCGCGGATACCGTCCTCGTCACTGAAATCTTCCTTGGCATAGATAGCATCCTTTTCCTTCATGATCTGGAAGAGGCGCTCGTTACCCATGATAACGGTATCCATAACCACGTTGTCGTCGTATTTGAAATGATCCTGCTCCAACACGGAGAGACGCTGACCGGGGGTGATGACGATATCACCTTTGGTAGTGTCCAGCTGACCGGACAGGATCTTCAAAAAGGTGGATTTACCGGCACCGTTGGCTCCGATGAGTCCGTAACAGTTGCCCTCGGTAAACTTGATGTTGACATCTTCGAATAATGCTTTCTTACCCACACGGTAAGTTACGTTGTTTGCACTGATCATTCTAAAAACCTCTTGATTTTCTACTAATTAAATGCATGTTAAAAAGTCACCCTTACCATTATACATAAAAGCCCACATATTTCAAGGAAAAAGAAAAATTTACCTCGATTTTACCCCCTGAGATTGCGCATAGCATCCCCCTCTGCTAAAATAGAACTATCAACTTGGGAGGTTTTCTTATGGAGACAAAATTAAATTACAAAAGAACGTTTCTGATCGGACTGGCTTTTTTAAGTATCTGTTCCTTCTGGCAGATGTATGACAACATCATCCCGCTGATCTTGCAGAACACGTATCATCTGGGAGAGACTATGACGGGAGCGGTCATGGCGCTGGACAATGTGCTGGCAATCTTCCTGCTGCCGGTATTCGGTACTCTGTCGGACAAGGTACATACGAAGATGGGCAGAAGAATGCCCTTTATCGTGGTGGGTACGATCCTGGCGGTGATCTTCATGATGCTGCTGCCGATGATTGATAATGCAGAGAAAGCAAGATGGAGCACCGGAGGGTCTTTCAGTAACCAGATCTTCTTTTTAGGCGTGCTGTTCCTCACCCTGGTATCCATGGGACTGTATCGTTCTCCGGCGGTGGCACTGATGCCGGATGTGACGCCTAACCATCTGCGCAGCCGCGCCAATGCAGTGATCAACCTGATGGGAGCCGTAGGCGGTGTGTATGCCCTGATCATGATCAAGGTACTGGTGGGCAAGGGAGAGACACCGAATTACCTGCCCTTATTCGCAAGTATTGCCGCAGTCATGGTAATCGCTGTGGGCATCCTCGTGATCACCATCCGGGAAAATAAGCTGCGCGAAGAAGTCGAGAAGGCAGAGGCTGCAAATGCAGAAAAAGTAGAAGAGAAAGCGATTGCAGAGGGCGTGGAAGCTGCCGGAGAGATCGAAGCGGTAGCGGACGCAGAACAGAAGGAAACAAACGGAAAATCCAAGGGAATGCCGAAGGATGTGAAGCGCAGTATGTACTTCATGCTGGCATCTATCTTCTTATGGTTTACCGCTTACAATGCCGTGACCACAGCCTTTTCCCGCTATACGAAAGTGGTATGGAAGATGGAGGGTGGAAGCTTCGCCAACTGTCTGATGGTAGCGACTGTAGCAGCCATTTTGAGCTATATCCCCATCGGAAGCATTTCTGCAAAGATCGGTCGTAAGAAGACCATCATGGGCGGTGTTCTACTGATGGCAGCCTGCTACGGAGCCGCTATTTTTGCAAGAGAATATCATCCCATCGTAAATGTGGCGTTTGCACTGATCGGTGTGGCATGGGCAGCCATCAACGTGAATTCCTACCCGATGATCGTGGCAATGAGCAGCGGCAGCGATGTGGGCAAATTCACCGGAACGTATTATACATTTTCCATGGCGGCGCAGATCCTGACCCCGGTACTGTCCGGATTTTTACTGGAGAAGGTGTCCTACAATACTCTGTTCCCCTACGCGCTGTTCTTCTCCCTGATGGCATTTCTGACCATGACCCAGGTACATCACGGCGATGTGAAGCCTCAGAAAAAGGAGAGCATTCTGGAGAATTTTGACGTAGACGATTGATGAGATATTTGGGAAATCTTAAGAAAAAGGTACTTGAAAATTATGAGGGAGTGAACTAAAGTAGGATGCAGTGGCGTTTAGCGGAGAATAAGAGGGGACGGGTAATCTGCTTGCGCAACAAAATATAAGATAGAAGGTTGAATAACATTGAAAATTTTAGCAATCATACTGATCGTCCTTATAATTCTGGTAGTTTTGTATTTCCTCATGATCATGCCCCGCATGATCCATAAGCCCGATACGGCACCTTTTAAGGAATGGCTCTATGCCCACAGAGGTCTGCATGATAATGCGACAGAGGCTCCGGAGAATTCCCTGGCGGCATTCCGTAAGGCGGTGGACGCCGGCTTCGGCATCGAGCTGGACATCCAGCTGACGAAGGACAAGATCCCTGTGGTGTTCCACGATTTTACCTTAAAGAGAGTCTGCGGCGGCGAAGGAAAAGTAAGTGACTATACCTACGAGGAACTGCAGCAGTTCCATCTGTGTAACTCCACAGAAAAAATCCCGAAATTTGCAGATGTACTGGAACTGGTGAACGGAAAAGTACCTCTGATCGTGGAGTTCAAGATTGAGCGTACCGACCTGTCCCTGTGCCCCATTGCGGATGAAATGCTTCGGGCTTACAAGGGCATGTACTGCATGGAATCTTTTAATCCGCTGGGTGTTCGGTGGTACCGGAAGAACCATCCGGATCTGGTGCGCGGACAGCTGTCCGATGCTTTCCTGAAAGAAGGAGAGTATGTGGGAGTGCTGTATTTTGTCTTACAGAATCTGCTGTTAAACTTCTTAACGAAGCCGGATTTCGTGGCATATAACCATCACTATCCCGAGATTCTGTCCCGGAAGCTCTGCAGAGGACTGTATCACAATACCGCAGCGGCATGGACCATTAAGAGTCAGAAGGAACTGGACGAAGCAAGAAAACATTTCGATATTTTCATCTTCGACAGCTTCGTGCCGGAAGCGAGAAAGTAAATGAATTAGGAAAACTAAGTATACCAAAGAAAAATTAAAACAGCAGCTACAGAAGATGGGGCTTACCAGAAAAGAGACCATCCTGATCCATTCCTCCATGAAAGCCATCGGCGAAGTGGAAGGTTGAGCGGATTCCGGGCATAGAAAAGGATCAGTCCCTTGGGACTGATCCTTTTGGTTTACCTTGCTATTAAGCTACAACAGTAACGTTGGTAGCGCGGATCTTGCTGCTGTTCTGAGGATCGCACTCGGTATCGAAAGTTACCTTCTGGCCCTCTTCCAGAGACTTGAAACCATCAGCGTTGATTGCGGAAAAGTGTACGAATACTTCCTCGCCGTTAGCATCGTTGGTGATGAAACCATAACCCTTCTGAGCGTTAAACCACTTAACTGTACCGTTATTCATTATTGGTACCTCCTTTAATAATTCAGGCGTTGCCTGATCCTTTTGATGATTCTAAAACGTAGGACAAAAAAATCACATATTTTTGTAAAGCATCCGTAAAAGCATCAATGTCTTACAAAAATATGTGAGATCAATGACTTTCATTTAGAATACGGTTAGAGTATACCATTGCCCTGATCGATATGTCAATAATTATCTTTGATTTTTAGACCTATTTTCCTATGGAAAAAGCATATGATTTTAAGAGCAACAAGAAGCGGAGAATGAGTATGAATCTGAGATTTTTAGGGAAGATACTGCAGGGGGCACTGATCGGTCTGGGAGCTGTACTTCCGGGGATCTCCGGCGGGGTATTGAGCGTGGTGTTCGGGGTGTACCGCCCCATCATGGAGCTGCTTTCGGATCCGACTCGTAAGTGGCGGACGCATCTGCCGGGACTGCTCCCTTATATGATTGGTTCTGTGATAGGATTTTTCGGAGTGGCGAACCTGCTTTCGTACATTCTGATAGCTTATCCGGAGCCTTCCGTCTGTGTATTTGTGGGGCTGATCGTGGGAATGCTGCCGTCTCTGTGGCGGGAAGCGGGAGAACAGGGCAGAACCGGGGGAAATGTGGTGTTGTCCTGCGGGACATTTGCGGTGATGACCGGTCTGTTATGCTGGCTGCAGAATTCCCAAACTACCGTGGAACCGGGGGTGTTCAGTTTCCTGTTCTGCGGATTTGCTTTTGCCCTGTCGGTGATCGCCCCCGGTATGAGCTTTTCCACGCTGTTGATGCCACTGGGACTGTATACGCCTTTCGTAGAAGGCATCGGACATGTGAGATGGGAAGTGCTGCTCCCCGGAGGAATCGGCTGCGCGGTGACATTTGTGTGTTTGGCGAAGCTGGTAAACCGTTTGTTTGAAACACATTACGCAATGCTGTTTCATGGTATTTTCGGCATTATCTGTGGAGCGACGCTTGTGACGGTTCCCTGGGGAAGCTTTGCCGTCTCGGCGGAGGCAGCATCCCAAAATCTGTTTTGCATGGCGGCGGGGATCGTAGCAGCGTTACTTTTAGAATTTATGAATGAAAAAATGGCATGTTTTCCCGAAAAAGAGACAGAATAAGAAACATATATTGAGTGAGGTGATAGCATGCAGATATTTTACCTGACAGCCGTGGGAATATTGGGACTGCTGATCGGATTCTGGTCCGGCAGAAGCATCCGGTGGAACATGGAAGAGACGGAGGAAGAGGCAGAACAGCGGCAGGAAGAGAGAAGAGTGACGGGGAACCGGCAGATCGTCATGGAGGGAACTGCCATAGGAAGTCCGGTGAACGGCGAGATCCGGAAAGCAACGAGGGAAGCATCCGAGGAAGAAACAGATACCGAGGCAAAAAGCATCAGCATCCTGCCGGCGGACGGCAGGGTCTATGCACCGGCTGCTGGAAAAGTGTTAAAACTCTATCCCATGGGCAACCGGATCCGTTTCCGGACGGACAGTGGTGTGGAACTGCTTCTGAATATCTGCAGGGATCAGGAAGAACTGCACAGCGCCTGTTACCGCTGCAATGTCCTGCCCAACGAGATCGTGCGGAAAGGAAAGCTGCTCGTAGAATTTGATCAGGAAGAGCTGGCGCGGGAAGGCGTGGATACGTCGGTAACCGTGGAAATGTGTCAGGCGCCGGAGCGGGGGCGGATCGTCCGCACCTGGAAAGACTATATCCGGGCGGGAGAAGAATTGCTGTGGGTGGATTCCGTCTGTCTGCGGTAAGCTCCGGGAGTGGTGTGGAAGGAGTCCTGAAAAGCGCGGAAAAACGAGCGGGAGCTTCCAAAGCCCGCATCCAGTGCAATCTGTGTCACCGATAATTCCGTGGACAGCAGAAGATCCCTGGCATAATCCAGTCTTCTGGAATTCACGTAATCCGGAAAAGAGGTGTGGAACTTCTCGGTGAAGATTCTCGACAGGACGAATCGGCTGACACCGAATTCCTTCGAGAAACTTTCCAACGACAACTCTTCGGTATAGTGGGCATCCAAATAGAGAAGCAGCCGCTGCTCCAGTTCCAGGTCGTCCGTGCTTTTTCTCGTCTGCAGGGGCAGAGACGGCAGCAGATCTGCCAACAGGAGGGTGAGATACCCTTCCGCATAGACCTGTACATCGGAAGGCGTCGGACGATCCTTTTCGCAAGCAGCTGCCAGAGTCTCAAGCCCCTGCAGGGCAATATGGCTGTGTTCTGAAAGAGCGGATGCGGTAAAGTCATTGCGGGCAGGCTTTTTATTCTGGAAAAAATGGCGGAAAGAATGGCAGAAATCCGGCTCGAAGATACAGAGCAGATTCTGACCGGGCTCCACATTTTTCAATCCGTGCATCTGGTTGGGAAATACCAGGACCCCCTGACCGGGCAGGAGTGGAAAATCCTGCTGTTCCACGGTGACCGTGGTGGAACCGCGCAATACATAGATCAGCTCCAGCTGTCTGTGAAGATGGACGGCGTAAGGGTTATTTTGGGACAAATATAAGTAGAGCTGTTCCTGACGGTTCTGATAAAAGAAACTCAATGCGATTCCCTCCTGCAACTTTTGTCACTATTATGACATTTACAGCAGCTAAATGCAAGATTTGACACAAACAAATGGGAAAATGGCACGCTGACTGACCAAACATTTGCTATACTATGTCTATAAAATACAAAACGGCGGCAAATGCTGCGGAATGGAGAATTTATGGACAAGACGAAGATACATAAAATGTGGATTGCCGATCAAGGCGACGGCACTTATACTAACCCGATCCTGTATACCGATTACTCGGATCCGGATGCTATCCGCGTGGGAGAGGATTATTTTATGATCGCTTCCAGCTTCTGCAATACCCCCGCAGTTCCCCTGCTGCATTCGAAGGATCTGGTGAACTGGAAGGTCATCAATTACATCATCGATAAGCTTCCCTTTGACTATTACGACAAGCCGGTGCACGGCTGCGGTACCTGGGCACCCGCCATTCGTTACCATGAAGGAACCTATTATGTATTCGTTCCCATGCCGGATGAAGGTATCATGATGTGTAAGACCACGGACCCCTGGGGAAAATGGAGTGAGCCTGCCTATGTCCGGAAAGTGGTAGGCTGGATCGATCCCTGTCCTTTCTGGGATGATGACGGCAAGGCTTATATGGTCACAGCTTTTGCCAGAAGCCGTATCGGATTTAAGAGTATGTTATATATGTCACCCATCGAACCGGACTGCTCCGGGGTACTGGATGACGGTCAGTTCATCTACGACGGTCATGCAACTCAGCCCACCATCGAGGGACCGAAGCTGTACAAGAGAAACGGCTATTATTATATTTTCGCTCCGGCAGGAGGCGTGAAGCCCGGCTGGCAGGCCGTACTGCGGTCGAAAAATATTTACGGTCCCTGGGAAGAGAAAATCGTCCTGCACCAGGGCAATTCCTCCGTCAACGGACCTCACCAGGGTGCCTGGGTGGATACCCCGGACGGACAGGACTGGTTCCTGCATTTCCAGGATGTAGGCAATGCGGGGCGTATCATACATTTACAGCCCATGCACTGGGAGAACGACTGGCCGGTGATCGGCGTGAATGCTGTGGACGGCTGCGGTGAGCCGGTACTGCATTATAAGAAACCGAAAGTAGGTGCAACATACCCCATCGATACTCCGGAGGACAGCGATTTCTTCGAGGGAGAAAGTTTAGGACTGCAGTGGCAGTGGAATGCCAATTATAAAAAGGAATGGTACGACCTGAAAGACGGTCAGCTGATTCTCCATGCGCAGACCGCGGATCCGAAGACCCAGCTGTGCGACATCAGCAATCTGTTGTTACAGAAATGGCCGGCACCGGAATTTTCCATTACCACCTGTCTGCATCTGGAAGCCATGAAAGACGGCGATGTGGCTGGACTGGTATCTCTGGGCGGATGTTATACGGCACTTGCAGTTCTGAAAATACATGGTAAAATGATGCTGCAGCAGCGCACCGGCAACTGGACGAAGGACGATGAAGTTCGTACTGATCTGGGCGAATGGAACAGCGATGTCATTTATATCCGGATGAAGGTGGAGAAGGAGAACTATCGCACGTTCTACGTGGGGACTGCGGAGGAGGACTTACAGCCTGTGGGACAGATGGTGGAAGCGACTCCCGGACGCTGGGTCGGTGTCAAGGACGGTCTGTTTGCCATCAACGAACAGGGCACGGACGGCGGTGCGGTCGCTGCAGACTATTTCGTATATCAGGATCTGTAAGAGCGCTGCCCGGAACTTCCGGAAGCAAAAGGAATGATGAAAGTTATGACAGAAGAGAAGAAAATGTTATTTTCGCAGGATGCACTGAAAAAATTACTGTGGCCGCTGATCATAGAACAGTTTCTGGCAGTGGCAATGGGAATGGCGGATACCGTAATGGTGGCAAGTTGTGGAGAAGCCGCGGTATCCGGTATCTCCCTGGTGGACAGTATCTGTGTATTGCTGATCGGACTGTTCACCGCCATGGCAAGTGGCGGTGCAGTGGTAGCGGCACAGTACATGGGACGCGGAGATAAGGAAATGGTAGGCCGGGCCTCCAACCAGCTGTTTTTAGCGGTTGGGGGTGTGGCTCTTCTGTTTATGGCAGTGGCACTGATTTTTAACAGAGGACTGTTGAACCTCCTCTACGGAAATGTGGAAGCGGATGTCATGAGCGCCGCAAGGATCTATTTTTACATCGTGGCGGTGTCCTTCCCGTTTTTGGGAATCTATAACGGCGGTGCGGCACTGTTCCGTGCGGTGGGAGATTCCAAGGTGTCCATGAAGGTGTCACTGGTGGCGAACCTGATGAATATTGCGGGCAATGCGCTTTTAATCTACGTGGCGAAGATCGGTGTCGCCGGTGCAGCTTTGTCCACATTGTTTTCCAGAATCCTGTCAGCGGTGATGATTATTGTATTGCTGACAAAGAGTGACAAGATCTCTATGAGTAAGAGCTGGCAGATAGATACGAACATTCTTGGAAAGATCCTGTACATCGGTATTCCCAACGGGTTGGAGAACAGCATTTTCCAGATTGGTAAGCTCTTGACCACCAGTCTGATCGCTGGCTTTGGAATGGTAGCTACGACAGCAAATGCTGTAGCAGGTAGCATTGCCAGCTTTCAGCAGATTCCTGCCAATGCCATCGGTGTGGCAATGATTACTGTGATCGGACAGTGCATTGGTGCAGGGGAGGAGAGTCAGGCTGTATATTATCTGAAAAAAATGATGAAAACAGCGTATGTTTGTATGATCCTGTTGGGAATCCCAATGATTCTTTTGTCCAGACCGCTGTGCAGTATCTATCATTTGAGCGATGCAACCACGGAGATGACGGTGCTTCTGCTGATTTACAACAGTGTCTGCTGTATGCTGGTGCATCCTTTGTCTTTTGCCCAGTCCAATGCACTGCGTGCCGCCGGAGATGTGAAGTTCACCATGATCGTGGCAATCGCATCCATGTGGATCTGCCGTGTAGGTATGGCATATATTCTGGGACAGGGCTTGGGACTAGGTGTCATCGGCGTATGGATCGCTATGACCATGGACTGGACCGTGCGGGCATTTTTCTTCACCAACCGGGTAAGGACAGGAAAATGGCTGCAATATAAGGATCAGCTGGTGAAATAAAGAGTCTGCTGCGCTAAAGTTTTACATTGACAGATTTTCGAATTTGTTTTAGCATGTTTTTATGATGCCAGGGTCAAAAGGTCTAAACCCACATGAGCTCGCTCATAAGTGGGTGA
>CAVFMG010000033.1:1135-21521 GCA_963623435.1 Odoribacter splanchnicus | reverse complement strand
TCAAGGTAAATGATAACGGAACCATTCAGGCGGTAGCGAGCAAAACGGATTCCAAAGCAGTGGTAAAAGCAGGAGAGACAACCGATGATGTGGTAAACAACACGATTATCATGAAGGATGCTGCAAAAGCAACCGAAGTGAAAATCAGCAAGAAGGCAGTAAATGGAACGGCCGAGCTTCCGGGAGCTACATTAACCCTGTATCAGAAGTCGGGAAGTACCTGGACGACAAAGACAGAATGGCAGTGGGTATCCGATTCGACGGAGAAGACGCTAAGCCTAGAGGATGGTACATACAAGCTGGAGGAAACGACAGCACCGAATGGTTATGCGAAGACAGAGAGCATAGAATTTATCATCAGTTCCGGAGCGCTGTCAGGAACAGCTGCAGGAGTAGACGGAAGCCAAAAGAGAGTCACGATGAGGGACAAAGCCTTTACCGTGAATGTCAACAAGACCAACCTGGGCGGAATCGAGATAGCCGGAGCAACCATCCAGATCTATAAGGCTGAGGATGTGAACGATGATGGTACTGTCAAGACCGGAGTCATAGCACTCGACAGCTGGGTATCGGCAGCCGGAGCACCACATGATTTCGGAAAGGTGTTACAGGCAGGACAGACCTATGTACTGGTAGAGACCGGAGCACCCAGTGGATATGCATACTCAGAGAATATCACGTTCAAGGTAAATGATAACGGAACCATTCAGGCGGTAGCGAGCAAAACGGATTCCAACGCAGCAGTGACAGCAGGAGTGACAACCGGTGATGTGGTAAACAATACGATTACCATGAAGGATGCTGCACAGAAATCAAGCAACACCGGTAACGACAGCTCTAAAGATACTACAAGCTCTAAAACAGAATCGAATACCTCCAATGAGACGGTGGCAACGACTACAATCACAGAGACTGTAGCAGCTGCAGCTGCCCCTAAAACCGGCGATGACAATCAGCTGGTTCTCTGGAGCGTGATTCTGGTATGTGCGGCAACCGGAATCGGAGTGTTAGCCCGGAATAGAAAAAAGAGCAGATAATACGGTGACTGATTTGATGTAAGAAAAGGGCTGTTGCATGAAAAAGAAAACGAACCATTTACACTTAATCATATTCGCTGCGTTATCAGTAGTGATGATAATAGCCGGATATAAGGTAACAAGTATATTGCGGGATTATTCAAAAAGTGATTCGCTTTATAAGGAAGCTGAGGAAGAATATGTTACTGAAAATAAGATTTCAGAAAAATCAGCAGGAAATGGGACGTTATCGGATGATTTATGGAGTGAAAGGATATCTGTAGATCTGGAAACCCTGCAGAAAGAGAATGAAGATGTCGTAGGATGGCTGTATTTTGAAAACGTGGATATCAGCTATCCCATTCTCTATTCTGGCGATAATACCACATATCTGCACCGGGGGTATACCGGGGAAACCATGACCGCGGGATCTATATTTGTGGATGGTAATAATGCACCGGATTTTTCCGACAGCCATACTGTCATTTACGGACATAATATGAAAAATCTCAGTATGTTCGGCAGATTGAAATATTACAGGCAGGATACCGAGTATTACAAGGAACATCAATATTTTCAGGTGATTACCCGGGAATATCGTTACAGGTACAAAATCATCGCATATAGAGAAGTGGATGAAACATCGGACATTTACATGGTGGAATTCTCATCCGATGATGATTTTGAAGCCTTTATTGATAAGCAGATATTGCCCGGGATGCCTGTGAAAGTAAATGAGCAGATAACAGCATCAGATAAAATTATTACATTATCCACATGCTCTGTGGAGGGAAAACGCTTTGCAATTAGCGCACTTCGGGTTGACGAGAAATTTTACAACTTGTGATATTCCGGACTGCGTCTTTCGAAGATCGTATAATATTTAAATCCGCACAGCTGCAGAAGCTCGGAGGCGAGATCCAGATAGGCTCCTACATCCTGAGGCTTATGAGCATCGGTTCCCACGGTGATGATCTCACCGCCCAACTCGTGATAGCGGCGCAAGGCATCAGTACAGGGATGGGGCTGTCTTAGACCGTAGCGGAAGCTTCCGGTGTTAAGCTCCAGCCCTTTTCCACGTTGTATCAGAAGCTCTAAGATCGGATCGATGGCGTCCTGGTATTTGCCGTAGGAATAATTTTTATCCTTGGAAGGAGCCACACGGACGATATAGTCCAGATGCCCCAGCACATCATAATTATCATGGCATTTCAGATTTTCCAGTGTCTCCGCAAAAAAGCTACGGATAGCTTCCTCCTCAGAGGAGAATTTCTCAAAAAATTCCGGATAATAGGGATCCATTCCTTTACACAGATGGGTGGAACCGATGACAAAATCAAAATCATAAGCGGAAGTAAAATCCTCGTCGCGGTCAGCCAGATGTGGCTGTAACCCCATTTCCACGCCAAAGAGGATACGCATTTTTCCCTCGTATTTGGCACGACAGCGGAGTATATCGTACAGATAAGAATCCGTGTTCAACAAGAAAATGCTGCCGGGACCTTCCTCGGTATTCGGATAATCAAAATCATTATGCTCGGTAAAACACATAGTCTCAAGCCCTAAAGAGATCCCTTTATCGATCATCTCCGGCATGGGAGCCTGGGAATCCCCCGAAAAAGAAGAGTGAAGATGACAATCTGCTTTGATAGACATATTTTTCATCCTTTCTGGTTATTAATAAATACGATTTCATCGTTTTTCGAACTTTTGAAATCATTTTCCCACATGGAAACCGGAAACCACCGGCGGACAGTCCGGCAGGGGTTCCTGCGGGTGAACCTATTATAACAAAAATGAAGGGAAAAACCATAGCAATTCTAAACAAACTGTAAAATTTACCACAAAATCACAAATATTTTTCATTTACATCTTGAATTATAATCCGGAATTAGGTAAAATGTTTTTGCTGATAAAATTTTGACAAACTGTTAATAGAGAGTCAAAAGATATAAAATTAAAATTTTAGGAGGAAACTAAAATGGCAGTAAGAGTAGCAATTAATGGTTTTGGCCGTATTGGTCGTCTTGCATTCAGACAGATGTTCGATGCAGAAGGATATGAAGTAGTAGCAATCAACGATTTAACCAGCCCTAAGATGCTGGCACATCTGTTGAAGTATGATTCTTCTCAGGGTGTTTACAAGTATGCAAGCACCGTTGAGGCTGGCGAGGACAGCATCACTGTTAACGGCAAGACCATCACCATCTACAAAGAGGCTGATGCAAGCAAGCTTCCTTGGGGTGAATTAAAGGTTGACGTAGTTCTGGAGTGTACCGGATTCTACACCTCTAAGGAGAAGGCTTCCGCACATATCACTGCCGGTGCTCGTAAAGTTGTTATTTCTGCTCCCGCAGGTAACGACCTTCCTACCATCGTATACAATGTTAACCACAAGACCCTGAAGCCCGAAGATACCGTTATCTCCGCAGCTTCCTGCACCACCAACTGCTTAGCACCTATGGCTAAGGCTCTGAATGACTGCAGACCTATCATGAGCGGTATCATGACCACTGTTCACGCTTATACCGGTGATCAGATGATCCTTGACGGACCTCAGAGAAAGGGCGATTTGAGAAGAAGCCGTGCAGGCGCTTGCAACATCGTTCCCAACTCCACCGGCGCAGCTAAGGCAATCGGCCTGGTAATTCCCGAACTGAACGGCAAACTGATCGGTTCTGCTCAGCGTGTTCCGACCCCTACCGGTTCTACCACCATTCTGGTAGCAGTAGTTAAGGGCGCTGTAACCAAGGAAGAGATCAACGAGGCTATGAAGGCTGCTGCTACCGAGTCCTTCGGTTACAACACCGATGAAATCGTATCTTCCGATATCGTAGGCAGCACCTACGGTTCCATCTTCGATGCAACTCAGACCATGGTTGCTCCTATGGAAGATGGCAATACTCAGGTACAGGTTGTATCCTGGTATGATAACGAGAACAGCTACACCTCTCAGATGGTTCGTACCATCAAGTACTTCAGCGAGTTAGCATAAGTCTTTGAACGCTAACGAGTAAAGACCTATCAGGGTCCGGTCTTACAAGGACCGGGCCCTTTTTAGATACTAAAATAATTGGAGGTTAATACCATGGGATTAAATAAGAAATCTGTAGATGACATTAACGCAAAGGGAAAGAGAGTCCTGGTAAGATGTGACTTTAATGTTCCCTTAAAGAACGGTGAGATCACCGACGATACCCGTATCGTTGCAGCTCTGCCTACCATCAAGAAGCTGATTAACGACGGCGGCAAGGTAATCCTGTGCTCTCATTTAGGCAAGGTAAAGAATGGCCCCAACGAAGGCGAATCTCTGGCACCTGTTGCTAAGAGACTGTCCGAGAAGCTGGGCAAAGAGGTTACTTTCGTAGCAGACTACAATGTAACCGGCGAAGCAGCTACCAAGGCTGTTGAGAATATGAAGGAAGGCGATGTGGTTCTGCTGCAGAATACCCGTTTCCGCGGCGCAGAGGAGACCAAGAACGGCGAAGAGTTCAGTAAAGAGCTGGCTGACCTGGCTGATCTGTATGTATGTGATGCATTCGGTTCTTCCCACAGAGCACATGCTTCCGTAGCAGGCGTTACCAAGTTCATCACTGCTAAGGGTGGCGAGAACGTAGTAGGTTACCTGATGGAGAAGGAGATCAACTTCTTAGGTAAGGCTGTAGAAGATCCCGTAAGACCTTTCGTAGCTATTCTGGGCGGCGCTAAGGTTGCAGACAAGTTGAACGTTATCTCCAATCTGTTAGAGAAGTGCGATACCCTGATCATCGGCGGCGGTATGGCTTACACCTTCTTAAAGGCGCAGGGCTATGAGATCGGTAAGTCTCTGGTAGATGACACCAAGATCGATTACTGTAAGGAAATGATGGAAAAGGCTGAGAAGCTGGGCAAGAAGTTACTGCTTCCCGTTGACTCCGTAACCATCGCTGATTTCCCTAACCCTATCGATGCTCCTGTAGAGGTTGAGGTATATGATGTTGCCAACATGCCTGCAGACAGAGAGGGATGTGATATCGGACCCAAGACCGCAGCTCTGTATGCTGAGGCTGTTAAGACCGCTAAGACTGTTGTATGGAATGGACCTATGGGCGTATTCGAGAATCCTACCCTGGCGGCAGGTACCATCGCTGTAGCAAAGGCTCTGGCTGAGACCGATGCAACTACCATTATCGGTGGCGGTGACTCCGCAGCAGCTGTTAACCAGCTTGGCTTCGCTGACAAGATGAGCCACATTTCTACCGGTGGCGGTGCTTCTCTGGAGTTCCTGGAAGGCAAGGAACTGCCCGGCGTTGCCGCAGCAGATGATAAATAAGTAGTTGTTGTGATGGCAACGCCGTGTGTTGTAGCTGCTGACGACAAAACAGAATATAGAAATACTAAGGCATCAAAAGTACGACGCCTAAGTATTTCTAAGTTATTCTGAGGAGAATGCCTAAGGCATTCTCCGGTATACGATATGAACAATAAAAAATAAGAGGTGTATGGTTATGGCAAGAAAGAAGATCATTGCCGGCAACTGGAAGATGAACATGACTCCCAGCCAGGCAGTAGAACTGATCAATACTTTAAAGCCCCTCGTAGCAAATGATGAAGTAGACGTACTTCTGTGCGTACCCGCAATCGACATCATTCCCGCTATGGAGGCAGCAAAGGGTTCCAATATCATGATTGGTGCCGAGAATATGTACTTCGAGGAGAAGGGTGCTTTTACCGGCGAGATTTCTCCCGCAATGTTAGATGATGCAGGCGTGAAGTATGTGATCATCGGTCACTCCGAGAGAAGAGAGTACTTTGCAGAGACCGATGAGACCGTGAACAAGAAGGTTCTCAAGGCTTTCGAGCATGGCATTACTCCCATCATCTGCTGTGGTGAGACTCTGACTCAGAGAGAGCAGGGCGTTACCATCGACTTCATCCGTCAGCAGATCAAGATCGCATTCCTGAATGTAACTGCTGCACAGGCAGCAACCGCTGTTATCGCATACGAGCCTATCTGGGCTATCGGCACCGGCAAGGTAGCTACTACCGAGCAGGCACAGGAAGTATGTAAGGCAATCCGTGAGTGCATCGTTGAGATCTATGATGATGCAACCGCAGCAGCCATCCGTATCCAGTACGGTGGGTCCGTATCTGCTTCCAGCGCTCCCGAACTGTTTGCACAGGCAGACATTGACGGTGGTCTGGTAGGCGGCGCTTCCCTGAAGGCTGATTTCGGACAGATCGTGCGTTATAACAAATAATTCTTAGAAAATAAGAATAATACTTGCAACGAAGAGACTACTATGCTATGTTTAATACAAAGCATAGTAGTTTTCTTTTTTTGGCAAATCTGGTACATCTGACAAGTCGGAAAATCGTGCTTTTTCAATAAGATCCAACATTCTAAAAGCAGGAGCTTCTGACCTGACGTATTCCCAATGTGATTTTTGCATAGTGTTAAATGCGTTTGTACGTAAATGCCGTGTATGCTGTTACAGACATTTTGTTGGAATCTCCTTCTAAACTACCAAGGAGGTAACAAATGGGAGAAACAGCAGTGGTAATGCAAGAGTATCTGGGGGATGCGGACCGGTTCGCGGATCTGTTCAACGTCGTGTTTTTTCAGGGGGAACAGGTGATAGAACCGGGGCAGCTGTGCGAACAGTCGGAGCGCTATGCGGTACATCCGCCAGAACCGCAGGGACATTTGGAGCAACGATGGGACAACCGGCGGAAAAAACCGAAGAACGGAAAAGCCAGGGAAGAATACAGGGATGTGAAGAAGAGGATGGAAGACGGTACCATGTTCCGGATATTGGCAGTGGAGTCACAGAGCTATGTGGATTATGCAATGCCTCTGCGATGCATGGAATATGATGTACAGGAGTATTTAAAGCAGCTTCGGGAACTGCGGAGCAGATACAAAAAGACCGGAGAGCTGAAGAACGCAGAGCGTCTCAGCGGCATCCGCAGAGAAGACCGACTGGTTCCGGTGTACACCTTATGTGTGTATCACGGAGAAGAGACCTGGGACGGACCGTTGTGCCTGGCGGATATGATGAATTTTGGGGAAGAGACAGGGATAGCACAGCTTCCCTTTGCAGATTATCCCATGAAGCTTTATTGTATTAAGGAAGAAGATAATTTTGACCGGTTCCGCACAGACCTGCGGGAAGTGTTTCAGGCACTTGCCTGCCAGGGCGACAGAGAGAAACTGGAGCAGTTGATCGCTACTGATCCGGCATACCGGAGACTGCCTGCGGATACGGCGGAAGTGATGGCGGTACTGCTGGATTTCTGGGAGCTGCCAGAGAATAGAGAATATTATGTGACAATCGAGGAAAACGGAGAGGAGAGATATGATATGTGTAAGGCATTGAGGGATCTGCGGGCAGAGGAACGGAGCATTGGAGTGGAGATCGGACAGCATATTGGACAGCATATTGGACAGGAGATCGGAGAACAGATTGGGGAACAGATCGGCGCCACCGGGAAGACAGTGCAGATCGTACGGAATATGATCGCAAGAGGCTATGCAGATGAGGATATCTGCGCTATTGCGGAATGCAGCGAGGAACTGGTTCGGGAGATCAGAGAAGATATTTAAGAGAAGGAGAAGCAGCGATATGAAGTATGTATTTACCAATGGGAAAATCTTGAACGGAACGAAAGACATGCAGGTGCAGGAGGGGCAGGTCATCCTGGTGGAAGATGGGAAGATCACGGAGATCCTGCCTTGGGAGGAAGCAAAAGTAAGTAATCTCAAGGCTTCCGGCTATGAAGAGATCGATTTGCAGGGCAAATACATTCTGCCCGGTCTGATCAATATGCATGTGCACCTGGCAGGCAACGGGAAGCCCCAGAAGAAGCAGCGGGACAACGAAGCACTGGTGAAAAAGATCATGAGCAACGGCCTGACGAAAGCCGTTGCCTACAACATGGTCTGCGGTTTTGCAAAGGATGAACTGTACAGCGGTGTGACAACGATCCGCACCGTGGGAGGACTGGGAGATTTTGACACCAGACTGCGGGATGATATTGCCGCAGGCAAAAAGCCCGGTCCCAGAATTCTGGCAGCCAACGAAGGAATCTCTGTCCCCGGCGGTCATATGGCGGGTTCCGTAGCCATTGCTGCAGGCAGCATCGAGGAAGCCCTGCAGCATTTGGAGACTTCCAAAGCACAGAAGGTGGATCTGGTGAAACTGATGATCACCGGTGGTGTGCTGGATGCGAAGGAAAAAGGCGTACCTGGAGAACTGAAGATGGCACCCGAGATGGTAAAGGCAGTCTGTGACAAGGCACATTCTATGGGCTATAAGGTCGCAGCCCATGTGGAGTCTCCGGAGGGCGTGAAAGTGGCACTCAAAAACGGTGTGGACTCCATTGAGCACGGTGCCAAGGCGGATGAGGAGATGATCGCACTTTTCAAGGAACACAATGCGTTCCTGTGCACCACATTGTCTCCGGCACTTCCCTATGCACTGTTCGACCGTTCTATTACCAATGCTTCCGAAGTGGAGCAGTTTAACGGAAATGTAGTATTTGAAGGCATTATAGATTGCTCGAAGGCAGCAATTGCCAACGATATTCCGGTGGTGCTGGGCAATGATGTGGGATGCCCCTGGATCACCCAGTATGATTTCTGGAGAGAATTATACTATTTCCACAAGTATGTGGGAGTCTCCAATGCGTTTGCATTGTATACCGCTACCTGCCGCGGCGCGGAGATGGCGGGCATCGGAGACATCACCGGTACGCTGGAGCCCGGCAAATGTGCGGATATGATCGTGGTGGAGAAGAATCCGTTAGAGGATCTGCGCGTTCTTTGGAATGTGGATATGGTCATTGCACAGGGCAAAGTGATCCGCGCGCCGAAGGTGAAGAAAAAGAATGTCGTAGAAACAGAACTGGATAAATTTTTATAAGGAAATAAAGAATGACATTTGAAAAATTAGAAAAAAATCTCATGGATGTGATTCAGGAGGAACAGGCAAAGTTAGGTTTTCGCAGGGAGAAGATCCGTCTGTATTATCCGTTATCCACGCTGAATCATCTGCTGGGCACCGCGGATACGGCTGAGCAGATGGAACTTACACTGGCAGGGCAGCCGGAGAGCCTGACAAAGAAGCTGGGGAAGATTACGGTTACTCGTAAGGAAGACCGGTTCTGCCTCTGCATTCCGGAGGAGGGCAGTGCCTACGTCCATGAGCATTTCGCGGAGACGGGATTTATCTATGAACTGATCCGACTGATTGGTCAGCATGACTGTAATCTCGAGGATGTCCGGCAGTTATTTTTACGACACAGTGAGAATATCCATGTGGAGGAGATGCAGGGCGAGGATTTTGATGTTATGATCCGTTTCCCCGAAGAACTTAAAGATCCTTACTGTTATTGCTTCCGGGACGAAGGGTGCCATATAATCTATCACAGATTCCTGCCGGAGGATTATGCGGATCTGATGAAGGCTTAGGGACAGCAAAACGAACGATAGGAATCGCTTATGTGCATTTTCCTCTATGGAAATACAGAAAGATCTATGGTAAGATAAATAAGGTTCTACCAAGAAAACTGTCGTAAAAGGCGGAAGGCGAGGGGTAAGATGATCTTTAAGTGTAAAAACTGCGGCGGTAATGTTGTATACAGCCCGGAGAGAAAGAAAATGTTCTGTCCTTTCTGTGAGAGTGAGGACAGTGAAGAACGTGAAGATGGCGCAATAGAAGTTAGCGGTGAGGAAAGCGGCGGCACTGCGGGGGATGCCCAGAAAAAAGTGACGAAGGTATGCCCGAACTGTGGCGGTGAGATCTCCATGACAGCCAGCACTTCCGCGACCCAGTGTCCCTACTGTGACAATTATGTGATTGTGGATGAACAGATCTCGGGTGACTATACACCGCATATGCTGATTCCGTTCCGTATGGGCAAGGAAGTCTGCAAGAAGCTGATCCGCGATAAGTTTGAAAAATGTATTTTCGCACCGACGGATTTCCTGTCAGAAGTGAGAATGAACGGTATTCACGGTGATTATGTACCGTTCTGGTTCTATGATTACAATACCAACTGCACCTTCCACGGAGAAGGTACCAAGGTGCGCAGCTGGACTACCGGCAATACGCAGTATACCGAGACTTCCTATTATGACATTGTCCGGGATATGGATATTGATTTTGTGAAGATCCCGGTGGATGCTTCCATAGGAATGCCAGATGACGTTATGGATCTGATGGAGCCTTTTGATTATAAGGATATGCAGGAGTTCAAGCCGGAGTATCTATCCGGATTCTACAGCGAGCGTTACAATATGACTTCCGACCTGGTGGAGAGCCGTGCCAAGGCGAAAATGCAGGAGGATGCGGAGAAGATGCTGCATGACAGCTATGCCGGATACTCCAGCGTCCGTAAACTGGGGGAAAATATCGACGTAACACACAGCGATGTGAATTATGGATTACTGCCGGTATGGAAATATGATTATACTTACAAGGGAAAAGAGTATCCTTTCTATGTGAACGGACAGACCGGTAAACTGGTAGGTATCGCACCGATCTCCAAAGCAAAGGTGTGGGCTTACGCGGGAACACTGGGTGTGACGCTGGCGGCAATCCTGTGCATGGTGAATGCGATTGCCAGTCTGGTGTAGAGATTATGAGGGAAGGATAACGGGACAATGGAAAAAGATATTAAAAGAGAAGCACTGAGACAGTACTTCAAATATTTTAAAGTTTGGTTTATCATTGCCGGCATACTGGCAGTCATTACCATCGGAGCGGCAGTGGTACATGCACTCACACCCAAGACCGTCCGGAGCAACAGCCAGGAGCCCGCGGAGCGTGTGTATGACTATGCGGATATGCTGACAGACGAAGAGGAGCAGAATCTGCGGGAGTATATTGCGGAGTGTGAGGAGAAGATCCAGGCGGATATCGTCATTGTAACGATCTCCGAGTCTGTAGAGTATGATTTACAGAATCCGAATCTGCCGGAGGCATTCCATGCGAAGGAAGTCGGTAGCACCGACTGGAGCACAGCCATGAGAGATCTGGCGGATAACTTCTATGATTACAATAATTACGGCTATAACAAAGTACATGGCAACGGTGTATTGCTTCTGGATAACTCCTATGAAGGACAGAAGGGAAGCTGGCTGTCCACCTGTGGAAATGTCTATGATTATTTCGGAGATTATGAGATTGACCAGGCATTGTACGCGGTGGATGACTACATAGACGAAAGTCCCTATAAAGCGTATAAGAATTGTATTAGTTATGTGACCCGTACCATGGAGGAGAGTCAGGAATCTATGCCCATGACCTTTGCTCCCTGGATCCTGGTAGGACTTGTGGTCGCACTGATCTATGCAGCAGTGAACCTGCATCAGAACAAAGCAAAAGATACCACTACAGCCAACCAGTACGTCAACGGCAAAAAGCCGAAGATGAACAATACCAGAGATCAGTACCTGCGTAAGAATGTGGTTACCCGCAGGATCGAGACCAGCAGTAGCAGCGGCGGAAGCAGCCACCACAGCGGCGGTCACGGCGGAAGCCACACCAGCAGCAGCGGCGTCAGCCACGGCGGCGGTGGACACAGAAGATAAATGAGATAAAAAATCGCACAATAAAAGCACCTACATGACGGTATAGGTGCTTTTTGTATGTCTTAAATTCTGTATCGGTTCAAGAAAAATTAAGCCATTCCGTTAACAGCTTTGCTCAGACGGGAAACCTTTCTTGCAGCGTTGTTCTTGTGGTAAACGCCCTTAGAAGTAGCCATCTCGATGGTCTTGGTAGCAGCAGCCAGTTCAGCCTTAGCAGCTTCTTTGTCACCGGTCTCGATTGCAGCGTATACCTTCTTGATAGCGGTCTTAACGCCGGATCTGATAGCCTTGTTTCTGTCAGCTCTTGTGCGGGATACTAAAATTCTCTTTTTTGCAGATTTAATGTTAGCCAAGTCGTACACCTCCATAATGTATACAATAAAATTATAATTTACAAGAAATGTTTCACTTTAGCCAGACACGGAAGACTAACGTAAACATACCATTGTAGTTTAGACAATCTGCCAGCTTTTGTCAATACATATTTTGTGGATTTTTGCAAAAAATATTACACAAACAGGGTATTTACGAAAGGCGGACAGAGGGTAGAAAAATGGAGACTTTTCAGATCAGAACAGACCTGGCGCTGGAGGCGAGAGAAAGTGTCAATGAGGAAGAGAGCAAACTGCGGGGCGTGTCGGTGGAAGAGCGTTATGAGGAGGAGATGGACATCCGAATCACCAAGGTGACCATCGACACGAAAAACGCGGAAAAAACACTGGGAAAACCCATGGGTGTCTATGTGACTATGGAAGCTCCCTCCCTGGTGGAACCGGATGACGATTATCACAGAGAGATCTCGGAGGCTCTGGCGGAAGAATTGTTAAAAATGCTGCCGCAGGAGCAGGAAGAACTGTCGGTTCTCATCGTGGGGCTGGGGAACAGAGAGGTGACTGCAGACGCCCTGGGTCCCCAGGTGGTGGACAATCTGCTCATCACCAGACATGTGGTCAGAACCTATGGGAAGGCAGCCTATAACTGTACCCGAATGAATCTCGTCAGCAGCATTGAACCGGGAGTCATGGCGAAGACCGGTATGGAGACGGCAGAGATCATAAGCGGGGTGGTGAAGGAGACAGAACCGGACGCCCTGATCGTGGTGGATGCTTTGGCAGCCCGCAGCACCAGGAGATTAAACCGTACGATCCAGATCACGAATACCGGGATCCAGCCGGGTTCCGGTGTGGGGAATCATAGAAACGCTCTGACAAAAGAGACCCTGGGCGTGCCGGTGATCGCCATCGGCATTCCTACCGTGGTGGATGCCGCTACTATCGTGGGAGATGCCCTGGAGAAGCTGATGAGCGGGGAGAAGGAATTCGATGCCGTGAAATACATGGGACAGCACCGGATGGCATTCGCGGAGCTGAACAATATGTATATGACCGGAAAAGATATCGATTCCGTGATCAAGAGAGTCAGCTATACCGTATCCGAAGGAATCAATATTGCCATGGAAAAAAACTGGGCATGATTGCATATATATAAAGGAGAATGTGCGGAAGGAAAGCATGGACAGTGAAAAGACCTGAAAATGTCGCGGGACGTATGAAATTCATCCTGCTGACGGTCGTCTGCGGACTTTTGATGGCGGATGGCGGAGAAAGCGAATTCCCGGTGCTTGCGGGTGCCCAAATGCTGTTGGAAGAACAGGGCGGCTTAGGGTTACTCTCCCGGCAAAGCATGCAGGAGATGATCCCACTGCTGGGATACGGACTCATGCAGGAGCAGGGGACGCAGAGCCCTGAGGATGATGATACCACCTGCAGGACATTGACGGCGGAAGATTTAATCAGCGAGGAACTTTTGCTTCCCGAGTCGCAGAGCCCGCAGGCACAGATGGCACAGAACCCGGAGAACATGGAGCAGATGACAGGGGTGACGGGAAGAGATTTTCAACCCGCCGCAAGGCAGGTGCAGATCGACCGGACACAGCTGTCCGATTACGAGACCCTGGTGCAGAATTTTTATGCCATCGATGCCAATACCATGGTGGGAAGTGATCAGCTATCCGCCGAGAAACTTCTGGGAATGGACATGACACTGCCACCCGGAGAGGGAACGGAGCCCCAGATCCTGATCTACCATACCCATTCCCAGGAAGCTTTTGCAGATTCCACGGCGGGAGATGTAAACACCGGCATCGTGGGGGTGGGAGAGCGGCTGACACAGATCCTGACGGAACAATACGGCTATTCTGTGCTGCATCATACCGGGCAGTACGATGTGGAGACCAGAGACAATGCGTATTCCCGGGCACTTCCTGCGGTGGAACAGATCCTTGCGGAACATCCTTCCATACAGGTGGTCATTGACCTGCACCGGGATGAGGTGGCGGAAGGAACGAGACTAGTAACGGACGTCCAGGGCAGACCTACCGCACGCTTTATGTTTTTTAACGGACTGAGCCGTACCCGCAAGACGGGAGATATCGATTATCTGCAGAATGAGAACCAGGAGGCAAACCTGGCATTTTCTTTTCAGATGCAGTTAAAAGCGGCGGAATACTACCCGGGGCTGACCCGCAGAATCTATTTAAAGGGCTACCGGTACAATATGCACCTGCGTCCCCGGACACTTTTAGTGGAGCTGGGCGCGCAGAACAACACGGTGGAAGAAGCCATGAATGCCTGTGACCCGCTGGCACATATCCTGGATATGGTGCTTAAGGGAGAGTAGCGATACATAAAAGAAGGAAAATACGGAATCGAAGCAAAAACATAGACAAGAATGCGGAATTTATGCTACAATTGTCAGACGTAAGAATATGTCAGGAAAGGACAGTAGTATGGCAGCATTAGACCAGAGCAAGATCCGCAATTTTTGTATTGTGGCACATATAGATCACGGTAAATCCACCCTGGCAGACCGTATCATCGAGAAGACCGGTCTGCTCACCAGCAGAGAGATGCAGGCGCAGGTGTTAGACAATATGGACCTGGAGAGAGAGCGTGGCATCACCATCAAGGCACAGGCGGTTCGTACTGTATATAAGGCGCAGGACGGAGAAGAATATATTTTCAATCTCATCGACACACCGGGTCACGTGGACTTTAACTATGAGGTCAGCCGTTCTCTGGCAGCCTGTGATGGCGCCATCCTCGTAGTGGATGCGGCACAAGGCATCGAGGCACAGACTTTGGCGAATGTCTATCTGGCACTGGATCATGACCTTGATGTTTTCCCGGTCATCAATAAGATCGACCTACCCAGCGCGGATCCCCAGAGAGTCATTGAGGAGATCGAGGATGTCATCGGCATCGAGGCGCAGGATGCACCGTTAATTTCCGCGAAAAACGGCATCGGCATCGAGGAAGTATTAGAGCAGATCGTGAAAAAGATCCCCGCGCCTAAGGGAAGCCCGGACAAGCCTCTGCAGGCACTGATCTTCGATTCCGTATACGATTCCTATAAAGGGGTTATTATATTCTGCCGTGTAATGGAAGGCACAGTGAAAAAGGGTACCATGATCCGCATGATGGCTACCGGAGCGAAGGAGGAAGTCGTGGAAGTCGGCTATTTCGGGGCGGGACAGTTCATCCCCTGCGACGAGCTTTCCGCTGGAATGGTAGGATACATTACCGCTTCCATTAAAAATGTAAAAGACACCGCGGTGGGCGATACCGTGACGGATGATAACAATCCCTGCGCAGAGCCCCTGCCCGGGTATAAAAAAGTACAGTCCATGGTATATTGCGGACTGTACCCTGCAGACGGTTCCAAGTATCCGGATCTGCGGGACGCTTTGGAAAAATTACAGTTAAACGATGCGTCTCTGTTCTATGAGCCGGAGACTTCCATAGCACTGGGCTTTGGTTTCCGTTGCGGATTCCTGGGGCTGTTACACTTAGAGATCATTCAGGAGCGTCTGGAGAGAGAATACAACCTGGATCTGGTAACCACTGCCCCCGGCGTTGTCTATAAGGTGCACAAGACCAATGGGGAAGTCATCGAACTGACCAATCCGTCCAACCTGCCGGATCCTTCGGAGATCGAATATATGGAAGAGCCGGTGGTAAATGCGGAGATCATGGTGACTTCCGAATTCATCGGTTCCATCATGGAACTGTGCCAGGAGCGCCGGGGCAAATATCTCGGAATGGAATACATCGAGGGCACCAGAGCACTATTAAAATACGAACTGCCCTTAAACGAGATCATTTACGATTTCTTCGATGCGTTGAAATCCCGTTCCCGCGGCTATGCTTCCTTCGACTATGACCTGAAGGGCTATGAGAGATCCAATCTGGTGAAACTGGACATTCTCATCAACCGTGAGGAAGTGGACGCTCTGTCCTTTATCGTTTTTTCAGATTCTGCCTACGAGAGAGGACGCAAGATGTGCGAGAAGCTGAAGGATGAGATTCCCAGACACCTCTTCGAGATTCCCATCCAGGCAGCCATCGGCGGCAAGGTCATTGCCAGAGAGACGGTAAAGGCAATGCGTAAGGACGTGCTGGCGAAATGCTACGGAGGTGATATTACCCGTAAAAAGAAGCTGCTGGAGAAGCAGAAAGAGGGTAAGAAGCGTATGCGCCAGTTCGGCAACGTAGAGATCCCACAGAAGGCATTTATGAGCGTCCTGAAGCTGGATGATAAAAATTAACCACAAGTCATTTGAAGGAGCAATATGAATCAAAAAGAACTGGAACTGTATATTCATATTCCCTTTTGTGTAAAAAAGTGCAGCTATTGCGATTTCCTGTCTGCCCCTGCCACGGAGCAGACTAGAGAAATCTATATGGCTGCACTTTTTGCAGAGATCGGGGGAAGAGCAGGAAATTATAAAAACCGTATCGTAACCAGCGTATTTATCGGCGGCGGCACGCCGTCTCTGTTATCTGGGGACAGCATAAAGCAGCTGATGGAGCACATCCGGGAAGAATTTACCCTGGCGCAGGATGCGGAGATCACCATGGAAGTGAATCCCGGTACTGCCACCGCGGCGAAGCTGGCGGCATTCCATGCAGCGGGGATCAACCGCCTCAGCATCGGCATGCAGTCAGCACAGGAAAAAGAACTGAAAATGCTGGGCAGGATCCATGATTTTGGCAGCTTTGTTCAGGTGTACCGGGAGGCAGTGGAGGCAGGATTTACGAATATCAATGTGGATGTCATGAGCGGACTGCCGGGGCAGACCCTTGCAAGCTATAAGGACACCCTGGAAAAGGTGCTGCATTTAGAACCCATACCACAGCATATCTCAGCCTACAGCCTGATCGTGGAGGAGGGGACTCCTTTCGCTGCACTGGCGGACAATGGGGAACTGCCCCTGCCGGAGGAAGATACGGAGCGCGCCATGTATGAAGAGACCATAGAGGTACTGGAAAAATACGGCTTCCACCGCTATGAGATTTCCAATTATGCGCGAGGAGACTATGAATGCAGGCATAATGTGGGCTACTGGATCCGCAGAGATTATCTGGGGGTTGGCATCGGTGCCGCTTCTTTGATTGATAATGTGCGGTTTCAGAACAAAAGAGGGCTGGACGAATATCTGGCACATCCGCTGGACTGCAGGGAAGAAGAACAGTCACTTACCGTGCCGGAACAGATGGAAGAGACCATGTTTTTGGGACTGCGGCTGACAGGAGGAGTGTCGTACGACGCTTTTGAAAAACAGTACGGCAAAAGCCTGGAAGAAGTCTACGGAGAGATCATTGAGAAAAATATAGCGGACGGGCTTCTGACGGTGAATACGGAGAAGGATAACAGAAAAGAGGAGAAGTTCCTGGCGCTGACAAAGCTGGGACTGGACCTTAGCAATTACGTGATGGCGCAGTTTTTATTCTGAGGACGTGGGAGACTGACAGGCACTTGTGGACAGAAAATCACATAAACTATCATAAGCAACTGTCCACGGAGGTGCTCTTTGAAGACCTTTCAGCAGCCATTAACCGCGGAAGAAGAAGCTTATTATATCCGTATGCTCAGGGAAGGTACCGTGGAAGAATCCAGACAGGCGAAGGAGATTCTGGTGGAGAGGAACCTGCGTCTGGTGGCGCACATTGCCAAAAAATACCAAAATGTAGAGGAAGATATGGAGGATCTGATCTCCATTGGGTGTATCGGTCTGATCAAGGCGGTGAACTCTTTTGACTCCGGAAAGGGGAGACTGGCGACCTATGCCTGCCGATGTATTGACAATGAACTTCTGATGATGCTGCGCAGTCGCAAAAAGCTTTCCAGAGAAGTCTCTCTGTACGAACCCATCGGGCAGGATAAAGAAGGCAATGCCATTCATCTGCTGGATGTCATTGAGGAAAAACAAAAAGACGTGGTCGAAGATATGGAACGGGGGAGAAATTTAAAGCGCCTGTTTCATGCGTTGGACCGGTGCCTGACAGAGCGGGAATACCGCATCCTGGTGATGCGATACGGAATCTTGGGATACAAGGAGCACACGCAGCAGGAGGTGGGAGACTTTTTGGGGATCTCCAGAAGCTATGTCTCCCGTATGGAAAAAAGGGCGCTGCAGAAGCTTGCCGTGGAGCTTTACGAAGAATAAACGCTTCTTGTCAAGTGTACGGTGCTGTGATATATTGATAGTAGTGTTTTATTACGCAGGATAAGGGGGAACAGGGATGCATTTTGTGAGAACGGAAGACTTGAAGACAGGAATGCGTCTGGCACGACCTGTTTATAATAAGAAAAGTATTCTTTTGTTTGACCGGAATTCCCTTTTGTCAGTACAGGCAATAGAAAGTATCCGCAATTTCGGATTGATCGGCGTCTACGTGCTGGAACCGGCAGAACCGCTTCCTCCCATGACACAGGAGGATCTGGAGTTTGAACGGTTCCAGATCCAGGCAGTCGGCGCCATCGAGGAGGAGCAGGAGCGTATCCTGAAGACCAGAAAGCAGAGTCGTACCCAGACGATTGCAGACATGGTCATCCGCAACTACGGGCATTTGGATGAAAAGATTAATTTCTATCAGAATCTAAGGAGCCTGGAGGATTATGTCTCCAGACATTCCCTGAATGTGGCAATCCTCTGTGCTATGATCACCCATGTAATGAATATAAGACGGGAAGAGCAGTATCATACAGTATGTGCTGCGATTCTTCATGATATGGGCAAACTGAGGAAAAAAGATGATGCGTACTACGGAGCACCCTATTCCAGGAAAGATATGCTGAGAAACTGTGAGACCCAGGAAGAAGCATATCCCATGATCGAGGATGCGTTTGCCACCGACGGAGCGAATATCCGCAGGATCTGCCAGCAGGCAGCCAGGAAGCAGTTAGATCTGTTCCCGGCAGAAGGCGAGAAGAGCCGGTATAAAATGTTAGCCGGAGCGAGTGCCCTGCTTGTGGCGAACCGCTATGATGAGATCACGGCAATGACGCTGCAGGGAACGGCACAGTCGGAAGTGAAGGCAATTCAGGAATTCACAGAGCATCCGGAAGTCTATGATCCGGAGACGGTGCGGGCACTGATCCATTCCATCAATATCCTGCCGCCCGGTGCCAGCGTGGAACTCAGTACCGGCGAGAAAGCACTGGTATTGAATGAGAACGACGAAAATGTACTTAGACCTACCGTGGTGAGCTTTCGGGATAACAGTATTTTAGATCTGGCACTTCCCGAGAATGAAGACATTCACATCGTGGATGTCATGAAGACCATGGATAACCGATATATATTCAAGAAACAGTAAGGAGCAACTATGCCGACGATTGAAGAAATACTCAGAGCCGCCAAGGAGGCGGGAGCAAGTGATGTGCATCTCACGGTAGGTATTCCGCCGAAGATGCGAGTGAATGGTAATCTGATCACCATGGATTATCCGAAAATGCTTCCTGCAGATACCCTGGAGGTATTGGTCAATATTATGACGGAAGTACAGAGAGAACGTTTTGAGGAACGGGGAGAATACGATATGTCCTTCTCCATTCCCAACTGCGGACGTTATCGTGTCAATGCTTATAAGCAGAGAGGATCTGTGGCGCTGGCGTTCCGTCTGGTGGGCACGGTGGTGCCTTCTCCGGAAGAACTGGGCGTACCGGAATCCGTAGTGGATCTGTACCAGAGAAAAAGGGGACTGGTGTTAGTCACTGGACCTACCGGAAGCGGTAAATCCACCACCCTTGCCGCCATCATCGACAAGATCAACAATAACAGAGATGCCCATGTCATCACCCTGGAAGACCCTATCGAGTATCTGCATCAGCATAAGATGTCCATGGTTAACCAACGTGAGATCGGCATTGACTCCAACAATTACGCCAATGCTTTAAGAGCAGCCCTTCGTGAGGATCCCGACGTTATCCTCGTAGGAGAGATGCGTGACTTCGAGACTATCAGTGTAGCAATCACCGCAGCAGAGACAGGACATCTGGTATTGTCCACACTGCACACCATCGGTGCTGCCAGCACCGTAGACCGTGTCATCGATGTTTTCCCGCCGCATCAGCAGCAACAGATCCGGGTTCAGCTGTCCAACACCCTGGAAGCGGTAGTCTCCCAGCAGCTGATTCCTACAGCAGACGGCAAACATCGTGTGGCGGCTTTTGAGGTCATGCATGCCAACCATGCGGTCCGCAACCTGATCCGTGAAGGCAAATCCCATCAGCTTGCCAGTGTCATGCAGACGAACCGGAAGCTTGGCATGATAACCATGGATGAGGCAATCGTTCAGCTCTATTTTGAAGGCAAGATCGACAGAGAGCATGCCATCCAGTTCGCACAGGATCCCGACAGCATGGAGAATAAGATCTAATAAGATTTCATAAGAAGTAAGAAGAAAAAGTCACCGGCAGCTTGCGGTATTGTGAGCCGCCGGGGCATATT
>CAVFMG010000033.1:0-1125 GCA_963623435.1 Odoribacter splanchnicus | reverse complement strand
GGGCATATTTGTATCATATTTGAATTTCTTTTTCTAAGTATTTTCAAAGTATTTTTCAGGTATTTTCAAGTAACTGTCCTTCGGGACATTCCGCAGAAATTCTGCAATCGTTTTCCATTTTTCAAGTATTTATATAAAAATAAAGGAGGTAGTTTATGTTTTCTACAATTTATTCCGGTGCGGTCTGCGGTCTGCAGGCGTATCTGATCCGCGTGGAGGTGGATCTGGCGGGAGGACTGCCCTCGTTTCAGATGGTGGGATCTCTGGGGAGCGAAGTGCGGGAATCCAGAGAGCGCGTGTGCGTCTCTATGAAAAATTCCGGTTTCCTGATTCCACCCAGCCACATTACCGTGAACCTGGCACCGGCAGACAGACGAAAGGATGGCACAGCATTTGACCTGCCTATAGCCATAGGACTGTTGCGGGATATGGAACTGCTACAGGAAGATGCAGTAAAAGACACTCTTTTTCTGGGAGAACTGGGACTAAACGGTGAGATCAAAAGGGCGAAAGGTGTGCTGCCCATTGTACGGGAGGCTGCACATCGGGGGATCCGCAGAATCGTCGTCCCGAAGGAAAATGCCCTGGAGGCAGCGGTGATTCCCCAGGTGACGGTATGGGGTGCAGGGAGTCTGACGGAATTGCTTATGGCTCTGACACACCCGGAGAATGAGGAGAAAATCGATCGACCGAGAGTCCGGGCAGAGGACCTGTTAAATAGTGGAGCAGGAGACAAAAGAGGAGATTTTAGAGAAGTATCGGGACAGGAGAGCGCCAGAAGAGGCGCGCTGATCGCAGCAGCGGGATTTCACAATTTGTTGATGATGGGACCGCCCGGCGTGGGCAAATCCATGATCGCCGGCAGGATCCCGGGAATCTTATCGCCCCTGACATTGGAAGAGAGCCTAGAGGTAACCAGCATCTACAGTGTGGCGGGGCTTCTGCCGCCGGAGCAGGCGCTGATTACGGCAAGACCTTTTTATGCACCTCATCATAATGTCACCCAGGCAGCCCTAATCGGCGGAGGAATGTCAGTGCCGCGTCCAGGCATGGTGTCGCTGGCGCATCGGGGTGTACTTTTCCTGGATGAACTGCCGCAGTTCCAGCGGGCGGTACTGGACAGCA
>CAVFMG010000032.1:0-21544 GCA_963623435.1 Odoribacter splanchnicus | reverse complement strand
GTGAACCAGTCCAGCATATTGGTCGCCATCATATTCTCTCCCAGATCCGGCATGTCATTTTCTACAAGCTCTTTATAATGTTCCTCTGCCTTGCGGAAGATTTCCTCCGACTGCCGCAATTCCCATTACCGTCTGCCGCACTGCATTCATGGCTTCGGCGATAACACAACACCCTGCGCTTACGGCAAAAAAATACCGCCTATAGGGATAACAACTCCTTACAGGCGGCAAATGTCACACTTTCTATCACTTAAAAGGACACGGTCAGCTGCATCTTGAATCTCTCTTCGCCGTATACAGCGTGCGGGATATCCTTGGGCATGATCAGAGTCTCGCCCTCTTCCACATAGAATACTTCACCACCTACGGTGAATCTGCCCTTGCCTTCCAGAACGGTTACCATAGCATCTCCGCCTGCCGCATGGGTAGAGATCTCTTCGCCCTTGTCAAAGGAAAAGATCGTCATGCTCACATAATCATTCTGTACCAGAGTCTTGCTGACTACCTGTCCCTCCTGGTATTCCACCAGATCCTTCAGATTTAATTTGGTTTGTTTTTCAATATTTTTATACATCGTTATCCATCCTTTCTGTATAAAACTGTATTTTCTAAATTCCGATTTTTCTTGACTTTCTGAAGTGATTATACTAGAATCATCCCATCAAGTATGTTGGTTTTCCAACAAAAGGAGAACTTATCATGAGCAATCCTCTCTTTCAGAATATTTTACCCGAAGATATCCCTGTTATGCTGAATCGACTGAACGCCTACACGAAATCCTATCAAAAAGAAGAATACATCAAGCATGCCGGTGATCCGGCGGATTTCATCGGCATTATCGAATCCGGCTCCATTCACATCTTACAGGATGATTACTACGGCAACCGCAATATCACGGCTTCTATTCCCACAGGGTCTCTGTTCGGGGAGGCTTTCGCCTGTGCCGGGATCCCGTATCTCCCCGTGGATATCGTGGCTGCGGAGGACTGTACCGTGATGTTCTTAAATGGGAAAACACTGTTAAACACCTGCGACAACGGCTGCAAATTCCATCACACACTGGTCCGCAATCTCTTAGGAATCGTGGCACAGAACAATATGTACCTGAACCAGAAGATCAAATATACCTCCCGCAAGACCACGAGAGAAAAGCTGCTGGCATATCTGACGGATCAGGCAAAAATGAAGGGTACCAACGATTTCACCATCCCCTTCAACCGGCAGGAACTGGCAGCCTATCTCGGGGTAGAAAGAAGCGCCATGTCCACAGAACTTGGGAAACTTACCAATCTTGGCATCCTCCGGACACAGCGCAGCCATTTCACCTTATTAAAACCGTTAGATTAGTTTTTAATCACCTTTTCAAAATCGGAAGCCGGATGCTTGCACAAGGGGCAGACAAAATCTTCCGGCAGCTCCTCTCCCACATATTCATAGCCACAGATGGTGCAGCGCCATACGGTCTGACCGTTTGCGGTCTTCCCCACTTCTTCCGGCTTCGGCTTCACATTTTCCTGGTAGTATCCATAGTTTGCAGAGGGATCCTCACTTAAGTCTTCTAGTAAGTCGCCACATTATGGTACACTCTGTAATATCCATCTCCTAAATCCACCAGCTGCAGTTGGATGGCAAAATAATCCATACCGAGACTCTTCAGCACATCCGTCACATAACCCTGCTCGTAGGCTCCGCTGTTATATGCCTGCTCAATGGTATTCCACAGGCTCTTGGACACCACATTGTCAAAATGCTGGTCTCCGCTTCCCAGTGCTGTCAACTGCTTCTTACAATCTGCATAATAAGCGCTCAGATCCGCCAGGGCATCGCTTCTGGGTGCCGGGGTGGATGTCGTATCGCTGTCGGAGCCGGTATTGCCGTTAGGGTACCGCATAGGCTCCTGGGGATTGGGATTGATATAATCGCTAAGAGAATCACCTGACGGTTCCCGGGTCATGCCATCTCCGTTACCGTCCGCTGCGGTCCCGTCACCATTAGCATCCACATTCTGCTGTCCGTCGGCCGCTGCCGCACTCTCCTGCCTGTAAGCCGTACCATTGCATGCCGGGAGATATACCGACAGGTTCTGCCTTACATGAGTCGTCGCATAGTCTGCATCGGTCTTGTTAAAATAATCATAACGAACCGGATCTGCATCATCCCAGGTCACATCCACATTGTAATAACCATCATCCAGCTTCATGATGTTCCACGCATGATTGCCGCCGGAATACCCGGTGCAGTAATAGCAGGGAATCCCCAGCTGCTGTAGCAGATACTGATAAGCTCTGGCATAACCGGCACACACACTTCTACCGTATACCAGTGCGCTGTAAGCGCTCTGGTTCATATCCGCCGACAGATCATAGGTCACGGCTGCCGCCAGTGCATCATGCACGTACTTCCCCTTTTCATAATCACTGCCAAGGGACGCTGCCCCCGAGAGCAGGTTCTGTGCCGCCGCATCGAACTTCTGCTTCGCACTCTCCAGGTCATTCACCGTGCTGTTGTATTTTAAATCGATCTCCACGCATTGCCCGTTTCCCATATATTTTCCGGAATAGCCGGTCTCCAGCCAGAACAGCTCCGGATGGTCACCGATGACTGCCTCAAAAGCGTTCTTCACATCCCCCGCCGTCACTGTCTTCTCCGGTGCAAAACGTGCCGTCAGTTCCAGTGCATTAGCATAAATCTGCCGGTAGACAGACTGTTGGTTCTCAGACAGCATCTGATAATAGGGATATTCCTCCGCAGAAAAAGTAAGCCCTTCTCCGGAATCTCCAGGCTTTAAGGTCTCCACCAGGTCCTGTGCTTCCTGATCCGCAATCTCCTGTTCTTCCGGCTGGATCGGGGTAAAGCCTGTCTTCCCGCTCACATCCTCCGGGATCTGCAACTGATCCATCGATGGAGCCGCATAGCCGTTCATTTCTCCCGGCATGCCGTTCGGCAGTGTCACACGGATGTTGCCGTCCGCTCCGGTATCTGCGACCACATTTACGCCTACTGTACCGGTCTCTTCCATATCGTTTCCATTCCCATACAACCTCTGTGCTAGAGAACGGGTCATATCCGGATTCAGTGCAAATACCAGGATTCCACCGCACAACAGCAGGCAGATCACTGCGATTCCTATCATGATTTTATTAATTATTTTCATTTGTTTCTACCTCATCTGCCCCCAGCAATCCTTCCGCAGAATAGCGGTTCGTCGCATTCCACAGGATCCATTCTTCATAACCGGCATCATAGACCGCCTGGATCTGCTCCCGGATCTGCGGACCGTTATAAGAAATATGCCCCGGAACCCAGGTGGCGGTAAACGCCTGCAGCCAGGGTCTTACCACGGCACGTTTCGCCTCCGGGATCTCCTGCAATTCTTCTACGGAGCCCTGCATTGCCGCTGCTACCGTCTCGTAAGGATTCGCATCCGGTACCTTCAGACCGAATACCCCGTTCGCATAATGGGAGGGATATACCATGGGGCTGATGGCATCTACCGTCTGCCCCAGCGCCGTGTAATCCTGTCCTACGGTCTGCACGTCTGTCTCGCTTCCGATGATCGTACCAAAGACATCTGCGGTCACCACACAGCCTTTTTCATGCAATCTGTCCCCCGCATAGGCAAGAAAATCCTGTATTGCCTGCCGCTTCGGATAAGCTTCCATATCCACACCGTAGTCCGCCGCATTGGCATCCGATCCGACCGGGAACCGCACATAATCGTACTGAATCTCATCGAATCCCAGGTCTGCCGCCATCTCGGCAAGCTCCGTCAGGTATTCCCAGACTTCCTGCCTGTAAGGATTCACCCATGCCAGTCCGTTAGCATCTGTCACCGGCTTACCATCCGGCTTCGTCAGTGCCAGTTCCGGTCTCGCCGCCGCGAGGATAGGGTCCTTGAAGCACACGATCCTTGCAATGGTATAAATATTATGGTCTTTCAGTTCCTGCATCAACGCCTGAATATCCTGAATGTAACGCACTCCCGCCTGCATTTCCGATATCTGATCCAGCACGGGAATGTCCTGTGGGATCTCTTCGTTTGACAGTCGGAACGTCACGTTTCCTTCGTCGTTTTTCACATCGATGACCATGGCGTTCAATTCCGTCTCATCCACCAGGCGGATCAGATCCTCCATCCCAGCACTGCCTGCCTTGGGACCGGTGACATAGATGCCCTTCACCTTCGTGCGTCCTGACATGCGGTCCGCCGTGGTCAGTTCCTGCCAGGGCACCGGAGTAGGTTCCGGTTCCTCCGTGGGTTCCGGTTCCGGTGTTGCTTCTACTCCCGACGTCGTGGATTCTACCGTCGACGCATCCGCCGTTACTTCTATTCCATTCTCTATTCCATTTTCTGTGAAATCTATCTCATTGTCTGTTCCGCAGCCGGTCATGCTAAATATCAGCACAAGCCCCGCCGCCAGAAGTCTCTTCCCCAGACTCTTGTTTCGTATCATTTGTTGCTCCTATAATTTATGCCATGTAACTATTCAGCGCCGTATTCGCAAAATCGCATCTTCGATGCTTTCCTTTTGCTCATACAGGCTGTCTCGCCAAAGAAATATTAGTAGATGCTCTTACGAATGCCTGCATTCGACGAACATCCGCTAATATTTCATGGCTCTGAATAGTTACATTATATTTTTAATTGTTACAAAATGCAAGAAATGCTACACTATATCTATCGGCTCAGTCACCGGTTACGAAAAGAGCCAAACATAAACCAAAAAGAAATGAGGTTCCTATGTATCAGAATTTTATCTTTGATCTCTACGGTACTTTAGTAGACATCCGCACCAACGAACGCAAACCCTCCCTCTGGAAAAAGCTTGCTCTGTTCTATTCTTTTCAGGGAGCTGCCTATACGGGCAAAGAACTGCGGAGCAGATATCGTCAACTGGAAGCTGCCGCCCGCAAAGTTCCCTCCCGCTACACCTGTCCGGAGATCTGCGCTGCGGATATTTTCCGTACCCTGTATACCGAAAAAGGGATCCAACCCACCGAAGAACTCTTAACCGCTACCGGTCAGTTCTTCCGGATTGAATCCCTCCATACTTTACAATGCTATCCCGCTACGATTGGCACATTAAAGCAGCTCCACGCCGCAGGCTGTGGTGTCTATCTCTTATCCAATGCCCAGCGAATCTTCACGGAATATGAGTTGCGCTCCCTGGGGCCTTGGAAACTGTTCGACGGTATCCTCATCTCCTCGGACGAGGGGTGCTGCAAGCCGGATCCTGCGTTTTTTCAGATCCTGTTTGACCGCTACGACTTAGATCCTGCCACCTGTCTCATGATCGGCAACGAACGCACCAGTGATCTCACCGGCGCTGTAGCCGCGGGAATCGACTGCTGTTACATTCACACCGCCACTTCATCCGGTTCCGCAGACAAACCGCCGAAGGAAGCCCGCTTCACGGTGATGGACGGCGATTCTTACCAATTGCAAAAGCTGCTTCTCACCCTGACGTAAGTTTCTCCGGATGTTTCTTCATCCATACAAAGGCTGCCACACAGATCACCACGGAGATCATGGAACCCGCCGGTGCTGCCCATCCCATGGGATACAGCGTAGCGGCAAAATGAGTGGATGCCCAGTAAGCCAGCGGAATTCTCGCCAGTAAAATAGATGCCACATTGTGGATAAAGGAGATTCCCGACAATCCATAAGCGCAGAAATATCCGCTGAAGCAGAAATGCACACCAGCAAACACACAGTCCCATACATAGCTGCGCATATACTGTCCGCCCAGCCGCACGACTTCCGCATCTTTCGTAAACAGTCCTACCGCAGGTCCTGCCAGGAACTGCATCAGGGATGCTGCCACCAGACCAAAGCCCACAGCAATCATTGCCGCATACTGCAGGGTCTTAAGCGAGCGGTCATGCTTCCCGGCTCCCATATTCTGCGCACAGAGAGCGGATACCGTAGACAACATGGTGGAAGGCACCAGGAACAGAATTCCGATCAGCTTCTCTACAATGCCTACCGCAGCCGCATCATTGATGCCCCGCAGATTGGCGAATACTGTGATGATCAGGAATGAGATCTGAATGAATCCATCCTGTAAACATACCGGCACACCGACTTTTAAGATTTTCCCCAGCATCTCCTTCTGCGGCTTCAGATCCGCTTTCCGGAATCCGGGGATCATTTTTTTATGTAAGATCACCGTCAGGGCAATGATCACACTGATCACCTGAGACAGGGTCGTTCCCAGTGCCGCTCCGGCGGCTCCCATGGAAAGTGCTCCGATAAACACATAATCCAGCGCAATATTGCAGATACATGCCACAATGATAAAATACATGGGGCTCTTGGAATCTCCCATGCCCCGAAAAATGGAGCTGATGATGTTATACGCCGTGATAAAAGGAATTCCCGCAAAGCAGATCATCAGATACTGTCTTGTACCTGCCACCGCTTCTTCCGGTGTGGACATCACACTTACGATGCCCCCTGCTGCCAGCAGAAGCCCTGCCATCAGCACCAGGGATAAGGTAACGAACAATGTGACCGTGTTCCCCACCGCCAGGTTCACCTGTTTTCTGTCATTGCCACCTACGGCTCTGCCAATCATGACCGTGGATCCCATCGCCAGTCCCACGATCATTACCGTCAGCATATGCATAACCTGACTGCCGATGGATACCGCCGTGGTACTGTCCACGCCGTTAAACTGCCCAATGATGAACAGATCTGCCATGCCATACAGCGTCTGTAAAAAATACGAGAAAAAATAAGGCAGTGAAAAATAAAAAATCGTCTTCCAGACACTGCCTGTGGTCAGATTTTTTTCCATGGTCTACTCTTCCTCCGGATAAGTCAGTCCCCAGTCCTTCCGGATCCGGGTCATCATTTTCATAACATCTTCGGTAAGCTCCAGCTTCATAAGTTCCGGGTGACCGCAAATTGCCTGTTCCATATCTTCCACTTCATAGACCAGTGCATCTGCTGTGGCTCCTGCCGTGATTCCTTCCGTATGACCGTCTTCTGTGTAAGTGATCACTGCTTTCTGTCCTCTGGGATACTCATACATTTCCACATAAGCTTTGTCAAAAGAGATCATGCCACGCTTGGGCTGCTTGGCATGCAGTGACAACGTGACCGTAGCCATCTCCTGTTCCGGGTTCATTAAAAGGATCCCCGCCTGCTCGTCCACACCGGTGGGTGCCAGTTTCACCTGGGAAGTGATCTGATCCGGGCAGGAGCTTAAAAACATCCTGGCAAAAGAAAGCGCGTACACACCAATGTCCAACAGTGCTCCGCCTGCCAGATTCCGGTTAAAGAACCGGTTCTTCATGTCGTAATCTTTATAGCTTCCGAAGTTCATCTGTATCACACGCAGTTCCCCAAATTCTCCGGCATCCACACGCTTTTTCAGTTCCTTATAGATCGGCATATGATAGATGGTCATAGCCTCCGCTAGCACCACGCCGTGTTCCTTTGCAAGCCCAATCGCCTCTTCCAGTTCTTCGGAATTTAGGGTAATGGATTTCTCGCACAATACGTGTTTGCCTGCTGCCAGTGCTTTCCGCAGGAACTGAATATGGGTGTTATGAGGTGTGGAAATGTAAATGATATCCACCGCCGGATCCGCACATACTTCATCAAAGCTTGTAAAGACCTTCTGCACACCGTATTTTTCTGCGAAAGCCACTGCCTTCTCCTGCGTCCGGTTCACGACACCGTACAGCTTCTGTCCTCTTTTTTCCATCGCCTGTGCCAGTTCGTTCGCAATGACACCGCAGCCTGCACTTACCCAGTTTGCCATCTATTCTCTGCCTTCCTTTCAATTTCTATCATTTGTTCTCTTTGCGCTGAGTGCACAACAATTATAGTATAACATATTTTTCGCATGATTTGCATTATTCCCCGTAAAATCTTACGTGCAAAAGTTTACGTATCCTGCTTGTCCTACTTGCCGCCATTCTGTTCCAGGTAGGTGGCAATACTCTTCTTCAGACGCTGCATGCCCTCTCTGACCAGTTCCCGTCTGCATGCCAGATTCAGTCGTAAGAATCCATAGCCGTTGCCGTACTCTCTGCCGTCACAGAGGAAAAGCCCGCTCTCCTTACGAATGAAATCTGCCAGTTCCGACAGATCTCCGGGCAGGGCATTGCAGTCGAGCCACAACAGATACGTAGCATCTGCGGATACCGTACTAAGCTCAGGAATCTCCGTGCGAATAAAGTCTTCCGCAAATTTCCGGTTCTCCCACAGGTATTCCCGCAGTTCATCCAGCCACTCTCCGCCCTGCTCAAATGCCGCAATGGGCGCTATTGCCGCGAACACATTGGGCTCAGCCACTTCATCCGTGTTCAGTCCGCGGTTCACCCTATGTCTCAGTGTCTCATCCGGCACGATTACCGCTGCCGTCTGGATCCCCGCCAGATTAAAGGTCTTCGTGGGTGCCACGCAGGTAATGCTGTTATTTTTACAATACTCGGATACGGAAGCAAACGGAATGTACTCCGTACCGGGTCTTGTGATATCGCAGTGGATCTCATCCGACAGCACCAGCACATGATGTTTGTAGCACAGTTCTCCGATACGCTCCAGGGTCTCGCGATCCCAGATTTTCCCCACCGGATTGTGCGGGTTGCAGAGGATCAGCATACTGGTCTGGGGATCTGACAGCTTTTCTTCCAGCTCCTTATAATCGATGCTGTATGCTCCATTTTCGCAATGCAGTCTGCTCTCTAATACATTTCGTCCGTTATTCACGATGGAGTTGAAAAAGATATTATAGCAGGGCGTCATGACCACGATTTTTTCCGCTACGGTAGTCATCTTCCGCACAATACTGGAGATGGCAGGGACTACACCGGTACAGAAGATCAGCCAATCCTTTTCTATCGGAAAATGATGTCTGTCCTGCCACCAGTTCTGATAGGCAAGGTACCACTCCTCAGAGACCTCCGTGTAGCCGTAGATTCCCTGTGCTGCCCGGTCCATAATAGCTTTCTGCACGGCAGGGGCGGTCTCGAAATCCATATCCGCCACCCACATGGGAAGTTCCTCCGCTCCCACATTCCATTTCATGCTGCCGGTGCCCCGGCGGTTGATCTCTTTATCAAAAATACTGCTCATATTAATGCTCCTCCGGATTTTTATCCAACCGACATCCAATATTATCACACACAATCTGCGTCTTCGCCGGGTCGATCTTCGACGGATCCAGGATCAGGGTATCGATCCCTTCCGCCCGTAAAATACCGGAAGTCGGATTCAATACGCTGGTAATTCCACTGGTGATCTCCGCATCAATGGTAGAATACTCAAATGCTAATGTGGTATTCAACAGCTTGCAGTTCTTCATCACCAGATTCTCAATATAGCACATGCCCTGTAAGCTCTCGATGGTACAGTTGATCAGGGTCAGATTCTTCGCGTTCCATCCCAGGTATTCCCCGGAAATAAAGGAATCATACACTGTCACATTTTCGGAATTCCAAAAGGCATCTTTGGACAGCATCTTCGCATGATGAATTTCCACATTTTTAACTCCATCAAAAGAATAATTGCCCACCAGTTCAAAATCAGAGATCTGCATGTCACTGCAATTCATGGCAAAATAATCTCCCTTGGCGCTGACCTCTTTCATTGCAATCTTCTGACAATTCCACAGCGTCTCCTCCGCATTGGGCAGGAATACATGCTCTAAGGTAAGGTCCTTACATCTGCGGAAATTCTTCGGTGCCTCGATCATGGCATTTTTCACCTGCAGATGATCCGTATACCAGACTCCGGCTCTCGCCATCTCCGCCCAAGTGCAGTCTTCTACTGCAATATTTTTAGCATACCACAGCGGATACTTCCACTGGAACATGCTGTTTTTTAAGGTGATATCATCACTTTCTTTTAACGGTGATTCTCCCTCGCCAAAGATGGTGTCCTCGATTTCTAAATGCTCCTTATGGAATAAAGGTCTCTCCCCTGTATAAAATCCATTCCTGATTTTTGTTGTATTTTCACTCATTGCCTTAGTTCTCCTAAATCTTTTACTGCTGTTTACACTTGCATTTGATATCTTACCTCTTTACTGGGAAATAATCAAGCAGGCACAAAAATGTGCCCCTACCATTTCTGATAGGGGCATACATTCTTTGCGATCACTGCCCGAAGTTCCACAAAACAGCCACAGGCTCCGCACATTCCTTCATTTAGATACTTACATTCCTTACATACGGCAAGCCGCTTTTCATAGTTCGTCTCATCTGCCTTGATCTCCGGCTCTAACCTTGCGATGTAGGCGTACAGATTCTCCATATAGGCATTCTGATCCATCTCCCGCAGCAGGCATTTCCTGCAGGGATATTTCTGCCGTACTTCTTTTACTTCTTCGTCCGACATTATTTCACCCGGAACATCACTACACTACATGCCGGCATGGTAAAAGTAATCTTGCCGTCTGCAATCTTGTAATCTGTAAATACTTCTTCGTGTACCTTATCGGGATCCTCAAAAGTATTGTAAGCATGCATATCATTGGTCAGTATTGCCGCCGTTACCTGCTTCGGATCACACTCTGCGAAAGCGATCTCCATCTCTTCTGCCCGGTCAATGGACAGGTTGTTCAGGGTAACGGTTACAACACCGTCCTTGTCCACGGAAGCGGATTCCTGTAAGTTAGGAACCTTGAACTTTTCGTCTTCCCCGATCTGCTCCACACCGTCAATGTAGCTTTCCACCAGATCTGCATCCTGATGGTATTTGTACATGTGGAATACGTGGTAGGTGGGGGTACGCAGCATCTTCGGTCCTTCGGTCAGGATCACTGCCTGCAGTACGTTCACTAACTGTGCAATATTTGCCATCTTCACACGGTCACAGTGCTTATTGAAAATATTTAAGGAAAGTCCCGCTACCAGTGCATCACGCATGGTGCTCTGCTGGTATAAGAATCCGGGATTCGTGCCGGGTTCCACATCGTACCAGGTGCCCCACTCATCGCAGATCAGACCGATCTTTTTCTCCGGATCGTATTTGTCCATGATGGTGGAATGCTTTCCGATGAGTTCATCCAGTTTGAAAGCCTTGGCTAAGGTCTTATACCATGCTGCATCGTCAAAATCCAGCGCACTGCCCTTGTGGGACCAGTCATCCTCCGGCAGTGTATAGTAATGCAGGGAAAGTCCGTCCATAAAACCATGTAGCCATTCCGGAGCATTTTCAAAACAGGTCTTTAACACCTCTTCCGTCCAGTAGGTATCCCCAGCATTGGGTCCACAGCACACCTTGAAAATAGGCTGCTTGGGATCATAATTTCTCACATAAGTCTGGTATCTGCGGTACAGATTGCCGTAGTAGGACGGGGACATATTGCCGCCACATCCCCAGTTCTCGTTGCCGACACCGAAGTAATCCACCTTCCAGGCTTTCTCTCTGCCGTTTTTGCGGCGCAGGTCTGCCATGGGGGATACGCCGTCAAAGGTCATATACTCGACCCACTCGGACATCTCCTGTACGGTGCCGCTGCCCACATTGCCGTTGATGTAGGTCTTGCAGCCGATCTGTTCACAAAGTTCGAAAAACTCATGAGTACCGAAGCTGTTGTCCTCGGTCACTCCGCCCCAGTGGGTGTTGATCATCTTCTTGCGGTTCTCTTTGGGCCCGATACCATCCTTCCAGTGATATTCATCCGCAAAGCATCCGCCGGGCCAACGCAGCACCGGAAGCTTCATCTCCTTCAGAGCTGCCACCACATCATTTCGCATGCCTTTGGTATTGGGGATCTCCGAATCCTCTCCCACATATAATCCTTCGTAGATACATCTGCCCAGATGCTCGGAGAAGTTACCGTAGAGCTCCGGATTGATATGTCCCTTTTTGTTTTTCTCGTTAATATACAGCTTTGCCATATTGATCCTTTCCGCGGACGGTTGCTACCTGCCGCTGTGGCTGTTTTACTGGAAGCCCTTCACTTCATGCCAGCTTTCCGCAGGCTCCGTGCTCTCTTCCACCTGTACGTTCTCATATACTACACTTCTTAGCTTGTCTTCCGAAAAGTTATTCACTCTTGCCCGGATCTGCAGATCCTGCAGGGTGAAATTCGTCAGAAGATACTGCTCCTCATCCGCGATCACATCAAAAAAGGTATCGCAGACGCAGTCACAATCTCTCATGGTAATATGATCCGCATAAGACAGCGGTCTGTCCTTACGGTCCTTCAGATCAAAAAACTGGGTCCAAGGATAGATCTTCAAAAATTCTTTGACTCTGCCCTCGATCTGTTCTATGGTAATGTATTCGTAATTCTGCGGGGTATCCGGACGCATTTTCAGCCACAGCAGTCTCGCCGCGCCTTTGATCTTGATTCTTCGCATAAGAATATTCCGGTTATGTACCGATTCCGAACCACAGGTAAGACACCCGTGACAGAAGCCATAGACACAATCTTCCACCAAGATCCGTTCGTTTATTCCGTTCTCCGGCTGCGTATCTGCCCAGGGGCCCTTGCCACCTTTTAATACTACAGAGTCGTCGTTGACTTCCATATAGCAACCCTTCACCAGCACATCCGTGCAGACATCGATGTCGATGGCATCCGTACTGGGTGCGGGAACCGGCCCTGCTGGGGAATAAATCTGGCAGTTTAAGTATTTTACATGATCGCATTTATAAATATGTGTAGTCCAGAAATGGGAATTCTGCAAACGTAAGTCTGCGATCCGGACATTTTTACAATTCGACAGATAGACAAGCCTCGGGCGCTGTTCCTCCTTGTTACCGCCGCCTCCCCATTTCCAGCGGAGCCAGCATGCCCTCCATGCCTTAAGTCCGTTGCCGTCAATGGTTCCCGGTCCGCACATCGTGAATCCGTCCACGCCATTCGCATTGATCAGTGCCGTATAGTACAGGCAGGTCTCTCCTTCGATCCGGGTCTCTGCCAGATCATAATCCGAGATGTCGTTGCTGCCCTTTAACGTGGCTCCGGCAGAAACATAGAGGTTCACTCCCTGTTTAAAATAAAGGGAGCCCGTCAGATAGGTTCCGGGCGGTACCACTAGGACACCGCCGCCCTCTTCCGCCGCCAGATCAATGACCTTCTGGATCTCTTTCGTATAGATCTTCCCGTCATCCCAGATACCGTACTCCGTCAGGAGATACGGTTTTCCAAGTTCGGAAAGCTCCGGGATCTTCGTCTCATAGAACCAATCGTCTATGGGAGTTCCGTCGGGAAAATATTCTGTGGGTCTTACTTTTTCGTTATCCATTCTCCGTCTCCTTTGTGTTCCTCTCCTCTGGAAACCGAACACAGAATTTTCGAACCTTACCGTCCGGACCGGTTATCCAATTTCCACAAAAGTCGTGTCATAAGGTGCGATAGTTACCGTACATGCCCCCGCTTCCGTAGGGATCGTGGTGGTCTGCTTCGTGTCGCTGTTGTTGATGACTACCAGCTTTTTGCTCTCCGGATAGTAAGCACACTCCGTATACAGGTTATCCGTCATGTAGTTGCCGGAAATGCCTTCTCCTCCGGCATAACGGATCAGTTGGTACAGCATTCTGGTATTTCTCAGATTCACCTGGAAGGAAGCCAGATAGATTCCCAGTCCCTTGCCGAAACGATTCACGGTAACCAAAGGCTTCTCGCCGTCTGCCAGAAGTACCTGTGCCTTACCGTCTGTCAGATACCGGTTCTCCTTTGCTTCCACGCCTGCCCCCTCGGGGATCAGTCCCTCTGGATCCGCTGCCTCGAAAGCCCACTTGCCGTGGCATACTCTTGCACCGGTATCCTCGTCGATTCCCAGCACATGTGCCATACGGAAATAAGTATCGTAGCCTTCCACGGCGGAAGGTTCGTTCACACCGATGAAACAGCCGCCCTCGTGTACCCACTTCGTAAGTTCGGTGACAAGCTCCTCATCCTTCCAGGCATCCCCGCCGCTCCATGCGGTTCCGGCTCTGCCTGCATTGATCACTACATCTACATCCTTCAGTATACCATTTTTTACATCCTCGAAGGAAATAAATTTCACATCCACGGGAAGTCCGGACAGGGCTTCGTTGATGTGGATCAGGTCGTGCATATAGGTCTCATGGAAATGTCCTGATAACGTCCAGGAACGTAAAGCTCCCCAGTAATGCAGCACTGCCACACGGGTCTTGATCCGGTAAGGTTCTCCCGCATCATGGAAGCTGCGGATCAAGCGGAACTCGTCTGCCACTTTTTCCATGTAATCGCAGAAGTCCGGGAAATCCTCTACCAGATGAAGATATCCGCCCAGACCGATCCGGTCAATCTTCGCACGCAGCAGGGCACGTCTGACGCTATTCCAGTATTTTTTAGCATCCAGCGTGGGATCTCCGCCCTCCATAAAGGTCGGTGCGCCACCCAGTCCCACAGGGAACAGGTACGGATGCAGACGCAGCTCATGTGTAGGCACATCCACCCCCGCGCACAGTCTGGCTTCATAGCCGGAGAAGACACATTTGATCAATCCGTCAAAGCCAAATTCCCCAAATCTTCCGTTATAAGGCTCCACGCCTACCCAGCTGTCATCGTAGAACACGTATGCTTTTTTGCCATAGGCATGCACCATATTGATCAGTTTCTTACCGAAAGAAATGACGAAATCGTTGATAAATGCCATCCAGTCCGCCTTTTTCGCATTGCCGGGCATGTGGGTCACATGTAGCTGTCCTTTATTGATGAAATCTTCCGCCGTCATGCGGTAGCCATATTGTTTTTCGAATTCGTGTAAAGCCGGAACGCTCACGGTGAAATCATAGGAGCCCCAGTCGGAGAACAGATTCCGGTTCCTCTCACTGCTTCCCCAGATCCATACGAAATTATAGAACATGGAAGTGAAACGTACCACGGTGGTATCCGGATGGGTCTCACACCAGTTCTTCATCCAGCCCAGCAGATACTCCTGCGTCTCGGGGTATCTGGGATCGATCTGCATCAGATGCTCCTTGTCCCAATGGTTCGTGGTATGATTGTACATGGAAATCTCTTCCCAGATACGATAGGCTAAGAAGCTCACCGTGTACTTATGAAAAGGAGTGATGCCGGACAAGGTCACGCTTCCCTTCTCTTTGTCATAGCTCCAGTTCGCATGGTCGATCTTACTATTGGTCGTTCTGTCGTATACTTCCCAATATTCCAGACTTTCCGCACTGTCGTTGATTCGGAACTGCTCCGCAAAAAAGCTGTCCATCAGTCCGATGGTGACGCAATCACTCTCTGCTACCTGAGGAGGCGTACACAGGAAGGTCTGCTGTAATTTATCCTGATTCTCCTTTGCCCAGGCATTATGATCTCTGATAATACAAATCGTGGAATAGATGCCGTAGCCGGCGTGGGTGATCTCATCGGAAAGCACCGTTCCGTCACTGTCACGGATCACATCTGCGCCCCATTTGTCCGCCATCTTCAAGGTCAGTTCTTCATATCCCGATTCTCCCGGTAAGGTAAAACCACCTTTTCCCATTCTGAATTCCTCCTCATATTCTCACTTATCCTGATTTTTCTAACTTATTCTCACTTAATTCTTGCTCATTCTTATTTTCTTACTTTTTCGGCCGCTCCCTGCCATTGCTGTCCGTCCGGACGCTCCGGGATCTGTCGTTCCTGTTACAGAAGTTCTTCCTTCAGGCACAACCTTACGACACGTTCCAGCTGCTCTGCCTCGGACAACAGCACCTGATCTCCCGCGGGATCCGGAATGTCCTTGTAGATCTCCGGCTTCTTCGGTACGGTATTCTGTCCCACAGGCTCCCATGCGCCGAAGCCTTCCGTCACACACTCTGCCAGATAAGCATAAGCTCTCTCGGAATGTCCCGTGCATTTCTCCCGGATCTCTTCCGCCACATAACCGGCCATTTTGTAGGCTCCGAAATCATTGGTATGGGTATAATCTCCCGGGAAAAAGATGGGTTTGGCATCCTGTAATCCCTTTTCCAGCACATATTCTTTGCTGTGGGCATGAAGATCCAGTACGGGGATATTGTACTGTGCCCCCAGTTCCAGGCACACATCTGCGAATTCTTCCAACAGATCCAGATAGGTCTGATCCCGCAGTCTCCAGGTATTTCTTGCAATGGGTGTCACCAGTACCGGATAGACGCCCTTTGCCTGATTTTCCTTGATATAGCGGTGCAGGTTTGCCTGATATCCGCCCTTCGCCTGCAGTTCCGGAAGCTTCTGGTCATTGTGGCCAAACTGATAAAACACGTAGTCACCGGGTCTGCTGTACTGGTCGATCACCGCATAATGTCCTTCTTTGCGGAAGGCATCGGTAGTGAGACCCGAATGGGAATGATTCGATACGGAAAGTCTAGCATCCAGATATGCCGGAAGCATCTGCCCCCAGCCGCAGTAACAGGTGCCGGGATAATAAGGATAATCTCCGGGCTGATCCGTCACTGTGGAATCTCCCGCCAGATAAACGGTCGGACAATTCATCTCTTCTACCGTGAGGGCACTGATTCGGGGACAATCCGCCAGAACTGCAATATCCAGCGTCTTATCCGCAAAAATCTGAGAATGTCCCGACGGTACGATATCACAGACATTGACTGCCATCGTATAAGTGAACTCTCCTGCTCCTACTTTTCCGCGGAATACCAGACGTCTTCTGCCGGTAAAGATCAGCACTTCTCCCATCTCCTCTTCCGAGCGGATAATCAGAGTGATCTTATAATTTCCCTGTCTTGGTACATCTACCTTAAAGATCAGTGGAATCTGTCTGGGGGAACCCGGCATTTTCTCTCCGGACTGTCTCTCCAGCTCTTCCACTTCCTCCGCAGAATCCAGATAGCAACCGTTCTCATCTTCCTTCAGGAACGTCAGATTCTGATCCTTGTACCAGTACATCGGCTCAAAGGACGAATTCAGTTCCCGGATCTGTAATAATTCCTGTTCTCTTCTGTTTTTCTCTGTTACAAAACCATAGCCCTTGCCCGGCTGGTAGAGGTCATTACTGCCCACATCGATCAGATTGGCGGTTCCTCCGTCCTTCCCGAACAGGAAATTTCTGCGAAACATTTATAATGCACCATCCTTTGCGATATCATCGGAGATTAACAGGGTTGCAAAGAAAGAAAGTGCCAGTCCCTGTCCCCAGCCCTGAATATAAGCTTTGGGAATTCCTCTGTAGCCTTCTTTATCTCTCATTACGGCGGTTCCGCCGGATACGTTCATCACCTTGCCATCCTCACTGACGTTGGCGAGTAGCCCCTTGATTGCCTTGTTGATGTATTTGCTATGTAAAGGATTGCCTCTGGTCAGCATTGCTGCGGCAATTCCCGCAGATGCGGAGATCTCTTCATAAGAATCCGGATCATCCACCACAGTTCTCCACAGTCCGTTCTCTGTCTGATATACCTTCAGGGCTGCCAGCTGCTCATTTAAGGAGCCTGCCACATCGATATACTTGGGATACAGATAGCATTGTGGAAGAATGCCTCCTACCTGAGACATGGTAAACGCTGCCCACGCATTGGCTCTTCCCCAATAGATGCCGGACATGTGATCTCCGGCAATATTGTCATAGCCGTGATACCAGAGTCCGCTGCTGGGATTCTGTAAATATTTGATATGCCAGTAGTACTGATTCAGGGCATCATCAATCAATTCTTCGTCATGCTCCATCACGCCCACACGTAACATTAAAAATGCAGCCATGAACAGGGTGTCGCACCAGCACTGCTCCGGGAAATCATTGTTAGCAGATACGGTATGCTGCAATACATGATCTCCGAAACGCAGGGCATCGTTTCTTAAGTATGCGATCTTACTCATGAGGATATCATGATACTGCTGCTCTCCGGTGGCCTGATATAAGGTGATCAGGCAGTGTCCCATAGCACAGGCATTTACCGTCCATACCTTAGGCAGTCCCAGATTGATCAGTTCATCAATACGATCCTTTAACAGATCCAGATATTCCTTCTTGCCTGTTTTCTCATAGGCATCACTGATTCCGTAATAAGCCACACCACAGGGCCAGTCCCAGGTGAGATCCATATTCATGGTCTTTTTCACGATCTTATCAATGACTACCTCTATTTCTTTTTTGTCATATTCCAGTTTTAACATAATTCCTCCATTTCTGCCTTCCGGCCGTTTATATTCTTTTCCCACAACTGTTTTCATTGTATAACAATCCGTCGGAAAAGAACATAAAGCATCTTCAACTATTCAGAATAGTCGCATTTTTTAATATAGCCCCCAAGCCATTCATGCCTGGGGGCTGTATGTACTTACTGTAATAAAACTTTTTACTTACTGAAGTCTTGTGGTGTTACCTGCATCCAATGCTTCCTGTCTCTGATCGATAACTTCCTGATAACCTGCATCCAGATACTTCTGGCTCAATTCATCATACAGAGCATCGAACTCATCCTTGGAGCACATGGTCAGCTTGTCACGATACTCAGTATACAGATCGTACAGAGTCTGGTTGTACTCGGTTACAGCATCGATAGATGTTGCGAACAGACAGTCAGAGTTAGCCTTGCCTGCTTCATAGAGAGCAACCTGTCCCTCATAGTTAGCCAAAATCTGATCATAGAAGTCCTGAGGAATACCCTGAGGAGTAACTGCCTTGATGTCCTTTTCGATAGAGCCAAGGGTCTTAACTGCGGTTACTGCACACCAGTAGTCTACGTTGTTGTTGTGTCCCTGCTGTTCAGCCAGACCGGTCTGATCTGCTACTGCTACGGGATCACCATTCTCATCATAGTTGAAGTTCACGCCTTCGATACCCCACTGCATGGTGAACAGGTTCTCGGGCTGATTCAGCCACTCAAGATACATCATAGCAGCCTTCATCTCATCCTCGGTAGCATCGTTAGCGAAGCCGATCATCATACCGAAGTTAGTTCCGGGTCTGTAAGAAGCAGAAGATCCCCAAGTCTCATCCTGTGTCCATGTGGAAGGAGTTACAACAACTCCAAGCTTGCCGTCAGGATTGGTCTCATAGAAGGAATTCAGCACATTCATGCTGGAAGAGATATATCCCTGCCAGGTAAATGCTTCGCCGTTGATGAAGTCTGCCTCAGCCTCGGAGGAATCTCTTAAGTAATACTCGGGATTGTAGTAGCCATCGTTATACAGCTCGTTCTCCCACTTTAAGAATCTCTTCTGAGCTTCGGTGGACAGAGCGGGGATCTGATAGTCACCGGTGGTTGCCCATGTGGTCTCATCCTGAGGATAATCTCTGTAACCGTAGTTCTGGTCGATGCCGGCGCCGCTTACCTTCTTACCGCTTAAAGGATACTTATGGCCATTTTCTACCAACTTAGCATACAGCTCTAACAGCTTTGTATTGTCGCCAGTAGGATACTCATCGAATCCAGCCTCTTCCAGCCAGTCCTGACGATAGAAAGTACACCAGGTATAAGTAGTATTACCATAAGGTCTGTAGCCAAGGATCAGATAATCTTCGTCTGCCAACTTGGTGTAAGCATCGTTGCCATTTTCCTCCATGGTAGCCCAGTAGGTAGGAGCAATCTGCTTGAACTCTTCTACATCGTAGGTCTGCAGATAGCCGTCTGCCTGCCAGCTTGCCAGCTTGTCATAGTCATATTCCATACAGATGGTAGGAAGGCTTTGGCTTGCTGCCAGCATAGCGTAATCCGTCATAACGTCGCTACGGGTAATTCCTACATATTCTACAGTGATGTTGTACTTGTCACCGAAGTTCTCCTGTACCCAGTTGGTCCAGTAGTTGTTCTCTACATCGGAGCATCCGTTTCCGGAAGAACCACGATCATATACGGGAATCTGCAAAGTTACGTTGTCGGCAAAAGCCTCCCATCCGTCAATACCTGCTACTGCGGTATCAGATCCTGCGTCTGTGCTTGCTGCTACGGTACTTTCCGCTGCAGAGTCCTTGGTAGTTGTGTCTGCACTTGTGTCGGAGCTTCCACATCCGGTCAGAGTGCTCATTGCCATGGCACCAACTAATGCTGTTGCCATTACCTTGTGAAGAGTATTCTTCTTCATAAATCAATCCTCCTTGTTTTTCCGAAGGAAAATTCAATTCCCTTGGCGGGGAGAAAATTTCCCTTCTTTAAAAATTTTATATAGTTTTATGTGTACCCCGTTTTCGGGGAAAACTAACTTGGGTGTTTTGTCTCATTTATTTCTTTTAGCCCTTAACTGCTCCGATCATAGTACCCTGTACGAAGTACTTCTGTAAGAACGGGTAGATAATAATGATAGGAATTGTTACGAACATGATGCTGGCTGCCTGTAATACTTCGGGAGTGGACTGGATTGCACTACCAGTATCTGCCAGGGAAGATGTCTGCGCTTCCGCTGCAGATGCTACCAGCTGATACAATTTATACTGAATCAGTTTCAGGTTCGCGCTCTTGGTATAGTACATGTTGTCTGAATAAGCATTCCAACGTCCTACAGCATAGAACAGAGACAACGTTGCCAGGATCGGTTTAGACAGCGGTAATACAATCTTGCTTAAGATCTGGAAATTGGTTGCGCCATCCAGGAATGCGGATTCCTCCAAGCTGTCAGGAATCGTACTCTGGAAGTAGTTCTTCATGATCAGCATGTTGTATGGTGAATAGATCAAAGGTAAGATCAATACCCACATAGTATCCAGTACATGCAGTTTCTGATATAACAGGTAACTCGGGATTATGCCGGCGCTGAAGTACATCGGTACCATCAGCAAGAAAGTCAGGAACTTTTTGCCCTTTAATCTCTTCTTAGAGAGAGGGTAAGCCGCGCAGGTACATACCAGCATTCCCAGAATCGTGAAGATCAAGGTAACAATCACCGAGAATCCCATCGAGTAGGTCATGGAGTCATCTGCGAATACTTTTTTATAAGCGTCGAAGGTGATATCCTTGGGCCAGAAGTAAACGCTTTTGGACATTACTGCGGTATTACCGGAAATGGACTTTACTGCTACATGTAAGAAAGGTAATACGCAGCTGGCGCAGAGGATGACGATCACTGCCATCATAACGAAATCGCTGATGCGGAATTTATTCACCGCATGAGCTCCGCCCGCGGAGGTAGATTCTTCATTGATATTAACTTCTTTTTTCTTCATCTTACTCACCTCCTACAGTAATCCGTCTTCGCCAAGCTTCTTGGCAAATCTATCAGATAGCAGAACCAGGATCAGGCCGATCAGTGACTGGAACAGGCCAACCGCGGTCGCTGCGCTGAACTTTCCGGCTCCGATACCTTTATTATATATGTAGACAGCCAGCTGATACTGGAAGTCCTTGACCTGTGAATTCTCTAACGCGGTCAGTCGCTCTAAGTTACTTCCCATGACACGTCCGAGGTTCAGGATCAGCAGTGTTACCACTGTACTCTTGATGCCGGGAAGTGTGATGTGCCACATTCTCTTCCAGCGGTTCGCACCGTCGATCATGGCTGCTTCATACAATTCTCCGTTGATACCGGTGATTGCTGCCAGATAAAGGATTGTGCCCCATCCCATCGTCTGCCATACACCGATCAGCAGATAAGTAACTGCCCAGTGCCATTTCTCATTCAGGAAAGGAATTCCTTCGGAGATCACTCCCATGTTGGTCAGCAGGATGTTCACC
>CAVFMG010000031.1:0-22434 GCA_963623435.1 Odoribacter splanchnicus | reverse complement strand
ACCGGTCTGCCTAAGACTGTTAAAGTATCTTCCGAGGAGACCGAGGAAGCATTACGGGAGACCACTGCACAGATCGTGGAGACCATCCACAGCGTACTGGAGAAGACTCCCCCTGAGCTGGCAGCCGATATTGCAGACAGAGGAATCGTACTGACCGGCGGCGGAAGCTTACTTCGCGGTCTGGAGGATTTGATCTCCGCGAATACCGGTATCAATACCATGACGGCAGAGGATCCCATGACGGCAGTCGCAATCGGAACCGGTAAATACGTAGAGTTCCTGTCAGGATACAGAGATAACTAATTAAAAGGCAGGATGCCGAACATTTGTCGAAGGATCGAACATCGCAAATGGAGGATACGAATGGTTAAAGGTCTATATACCGCTTACACCGGTATGTTAAACGAGCAAAACAGAATGGATATTATGACCAACAATCTGGCGAATGCGTCTACTGTGGGTTATAAAAAGGAAGGCTCCACCAGCCAGTCTTTTGATGATGTATTAACGATCAAGATCAAGGATCAGTCTGTGGGCATGAGAAATGCACAGGGGATCGGTATCAAAAATCCCGGCGTGAAGATCGGCGAGAACTATACCGATTATTCCCAGGGCTCCTTCCGGATCACCGGCAATACTTATGATTTAGCTCTTTCCGGAGAAGGCTTTTTTGCCATTGAATTTACGAATAAGGCAGGGGAGACCGATACCAAGTACACCCGTGCCGGACAGTTTACTTTGAATAAGGACGGCTATTTGGTGACAGAAGAAGGCGATTACGTTCTGGATACACAGAACCGCCGGATTCGGCTGAATACGCTGATTGATTCTTCCATCACTGACGATGGTACCATCTATCAGAACGATCAGGCAGTGGCGAAGATCCAGGTGACGGATTTCGCAGATTACGATTATCTGGAAAAATACGGAGATACTTACTATCAGCCGATTCAGGGAGCACAGACCATAGCCTCCAATGCGCAGGTAAAGTCCGGATATCTGGAGATGGCGAACGTACAGATCGTATCCGAGATGGTAAATCTGATCTCCATTACCCGTGCTTATGAGTCGAATCAGAAGGTAATACAGACCATTGATGACACTCTGGATGTAGCGGTGAACCAGATCGGCAGAGTACAGTAATCTAAAATAACCGTAACTATTCAGAACCCCATTCGCAAAATCGCCTCTGTGAGGCTTAATTTTTGCTCATGTGGTTACTTCGCCATAGAAATTTTCAAAATTATGCTCATTCATGCAAGCATGATTCGCAAATTTATGTAAATTTCCTCGGCTCTGAATAGTTACAAATAACCGATATATAAATAGATAACGATTTCAGGATGGAAAACCGCGTCATGGAGGACATAAGGGACAGCTTGAGAGGAGGCTACATATGGTCAGAAGCTTATGGACAGCAGCGACCGGCATGATCGCACAGCAGACGAATGTGGACACCATTGCCAATAACCTTGCAAATGTCAATACTACAGGTTATAAGACACAGGTCAATGAATTCAAGAGCCTGTTATATCAGAATATTCAGACGAAGACTACTTCAGCGAACGGAGATACCAAGCCCAGTAGTGCACAGGTGGGACTGGGTGTAAGAAATGCGTCCATCAGTTCCGTGTTTACGGAAGGAAGTCTGACTGCATCCGACAGCGATACCGCTTTTGCCATTGATGGTAAAGGATTCTTCGCAGTGCGTGGTGCGGATGGCAATACCTACTATACGAGAAACGGTAACCTGAAATTTACCCTGGCGTCAAACGGCGGTAACATGCTGGCTACTTCCGAGGGACTTCCGGTACTGGATACACAGGGAAGACAGATTATATTGAACAAGAACTATGTTATGAGCAAGATTACGGTCAGCAAGGACGGCAGTCTCTGCTATCCTGATGCGCAGAATAATCCTCAGCCAATCGGTATCACCATCGGTGTGTTCCAGTTCAACAATCCCAACGGATTGGAGAGACTGGCAGACAGCCTGTATCAGCAGACCGCAGCCAGCGGACAGGCAATCAACGAAGCTACCAACAATAACGTGGAACGAAGCAGTATCATTCAGGGATATCTGGAGAGCTCCAATGTGCAGGTTGTAGACGAGATGGTTAACATGATCGTGGCACAGCGCGCTTATGAACTGAACTCCAAAGCCATCACGGCGTCCGATGAGATGTTACAGCAGGCGAATAACCTGCGTAGGTAATGAGAAATGTCAAACCGTAAGATGACGATTCGACTGCTTGCAGGCGAAAACGTCAGATTGCGATTTGATAGGGCGAATGCCCGACATCGAAGGAAACGCGAAGCGCTTTCGAGATACAGTGCTCATTACCGTGGAATATAGAAAGGCTAAATTATGGATATTAGCAGCTTATACGGAAGTTCTGCCTTAGACAGCACCGCATACACCAATGCGGCGAACCAGACAGCTTCCAAATTACAGGATAAATTAACCAGTGCAGATTATTCCAAGGCAAGTGATGATGAACTCATGGATGCCTGCAAGCAGTTCGAGGCGTATTTCGTAGAGCAGATGTTCAGGGAAATGATGAAGACGATCCCGGAGAGTGACAGCACCTCTTCTTCCAACTCTCAGCTGATGGATTACTACAAGGATGAGATGGTACAGCAGATCGCTTCGGATTCCACAGAGCAGAACAGCCTGGGACTGGCGCAGATGCTGTATGAACAGATGAAGCGCAATTATAATCTTGAGTAATTATTTCGGGCTGCCGTTCCCGGCAGCCCTTTTCTTTGATCTTTCACCGCAGCAGCGGTTCTCTCTTACGATTTCGTAGAGATCAGCCACATGTAACAGAACATACACCGGAATGAGGAAAAGAAAATGGATAACATTACAGGATATGTAGATCATATTGTCTATCAAAACAGTGATAACGGATACACAGTCATGACACTGGTGGCAGAGGGAGAAGAAGTAACCTGTGTTGGCATGTGTAAAGGGCTGGGACAGGGAGAGAATATCTCTGCGGAAGGAGAATACATAGAGCATCCGGTCTATGGCAGACAGTTCAAGATACAGAGCTATGCGACCGTAGCGCCCACCGACCGTGCCGGAATGGAACGATACCTGGGATCCGGAGCAATCCGCGGCGTCGGCGAAGCACTGGCTGCCAGAATCGTGAAAAAATTCGGCGATGATACCTTCCGGATCATAGAGGAAGAGCCGGAGCGGCTGGCGGAAGTAAAAGGAATCAGCGAGCGGAAAGCCCAGGAGATCGCAATTCAGATGGAAGAAAAAAAGGACCTGAGAGAAGCCCTGGTCTATCTGCAGCAATATGGCATCAGCAATACGCTGGCGGTGAAAATATACAACACCTACGGAATGGAAATGTACAGTGTGATGCGTGAGAACCCTTACCGGCTGGCGGAGGATGTCAGTGGCGTAGGATTCCGTATTGCCGACGAAATTGCCGGAAGGATCGGCATCCATACAGATTCCGATTACCGGATCCGGAGCGGTATTCTGTATACTCTGCTGCAGGCGGTAGGCGAAGGACATTGTTTCCTGCCGCTGGAACTGTTGCTCCAGAGAGCATCGGAGCTGCTGGGGGTATCGGAGGAAAATATCCGTCCCCAGGTGGATAACCTGATCATGGACAGAAAATTGGTGGCAAAGGGCGACGCTGTCTTCGCTGCAACTTATTATTATGCGGAACTGAACTGCGCCAATATGCTCCGGAACCTGAATATCCCCATGCTGGAAGCGGAGAACCTTCCCTCCCAGGATACGGCGATCCGTAAACAACTGGAACGCATGGCGGAAAATCTGTCCATGGAACTGGACGAACTGCAGCTGAAAGCCGTGGAGGAGAGTATTAAAAACGGTCTCTTTATTTTGTCCGGAGGACCCGGTACGGGCAAGACTACGACGATCAATATGATTATCCGCTATTTTGAGTCGGAAGGAATGGATATTTTCCTGGCGGCACCCACAGGGCGTGCTGCCAAGAGAATGACGGAAGCCACCGGATTCGAGGCTAAGACGATCCATCGTCTGTTAGAACTGAACAGCGCACTGTCGGAGGACGATACTCGAAGAGCGAATTTTGAGCGAAACCAGGAGAATCCTTTAGAGGCAGATGTGGTGATTATCGATGAGATGTCCATGGTGGACATTCAATTATTTCAGGCACTTTTGAAAGCCATTCTGCCGGGGACGAGACTGATCCTGGTAGGAGATGTGGACCAGCTGCCCAGCGTAGGACCGGGGCAGGTGCTGCGGGATCTGATGAACAGTAAGGCGTTTCCCATGGTGACCCTGGAGAAAATATTCCGACAGGCGGGAGAGAGCGATATCGTTATCAATGCCCATCGCATCAACCGGGGAGAACAGATTGCCCTGGACAACAAATCAAGAGACTTTTTCCTGTTGGAGAGAAGTGATGTGAATGTGATTTATAAACATATGATCCAGCTGATCCAGGATATGCTGCCCAAGTATGTAAACGCCACTTCCTTTGATATTCAGGTGCTTACGCCCATGCGGAAAGGCAGCCTGGGCTGCGAGACGCTGAACGGTATTTTACAGAGATATCTGAACCCTGCGGACCCTCATAAAAAGGAGCACGCCTACGGAAATACCGTATTTCGTGAGGGCGACAAGGTTATGCAGATCAAAAACAATTACCAGCTGGAATGGGAGATCGTGGGCAGATATAATATTCCCATTGATAAAGGTATGGGTGTATTTAACGGAGATATGGGAAGAGTCCGGGAGATTAACGAGACCATGTCCACGATTCTCGTGGAGTTCGATGACGGCAGAAGAGTCAATTATCCCTTCTCCGGGCTGGAAGAGCTGGATCTGTCCTATGCCATTACGATCCATAAGTCCCAGGGTAGTGAATACCCTGCAGTGATCCTGCCGCTGCTCGGGGGACCGCGAATGCTGTTCAACCGCAACCTCCTCTACACGGGAATCACCAGAGCCAGAAACTGTGTGACGATCTTAGGCAGCAGCGAGACGGTTCGGAACATGATTGACAATGTCAGCGAGAACCGCAGATATACGGCACTGGAGCAACGAATCAGGGAGATATGCAATCTCCCTGAGATCTGTGCTCTCGCGGAGGAAATGTAGTGTATGATATTACAGCTATTGTTTCCCACCAGATGCCCGGTGTGCGACGGGATCGTGAAGCCTTTCGGAGAGAAGATCTGTCTGAACTGTCTTCCGAAGCTTCGCGTGGTAACACCTCCCTGGTGCATGAAATGCGGGAAAAAGATACAGGGGGACGGAGAATTCTGCGGTGACTGTCTCTGCAGGCGTCATGCTTTTGACCGTGCCAGAACGCTGTATGAGTACAGCACCGTTGCTCCTGCAATTTATCGTTTTAAATATAAGGGAAGACAGGAATATGCGGAGTTCTTCGGAGAGGAAATGGGCAAATACCTGGGAGATTTTATCCGGGAGATCTCACCGGATGTACTGGTGCCGGTACCGCTGCATCGGAAGAAGCTTGCGCAGCGCGGATACAATCAGGCAGCATGCCTTGCCAGAGCGCTTGGAAAGAGCCTGAATCTTCCGGTAAATGAAAATCTGGTAAAGAGAGTACGAAATACAAAACCAATGAAACGCCTGAATCCCACAGAAAGGCAAAATAATTTGAAAAAAGCTTTTATTATAGGCGGAAATGATGTAAAATTATATGACCGGGTTATTCTGGTAGATGATATTTACACGACCGGAACCACACTGGATGAGATCGCTACACTGCTGAAGGCAGGCGGTGTATCGGAAGTATATTGCGTGACACTTTCCTGTGGTGCCGGATTATGATGAGGAAGGTGTGAGATACTATGAATATAAGGAATTGCAGAATGTGCGGCCATATATTTAACTATGTGGCAGGTCCGTTCCTGTGCCCTCATTGCAGAGAGAAAATGGAAGCCAAATTCCAGGAAGTCAAGGAGTACATCCGTGCCAATCCCGGAGTAGGTATTCAGGATGTGGCAGAGAACTGTGATGTGGAACCTTCCCAGATCCAGCAGTGGCTTCGGGAAGATAGACTGGAGCTGACGGAAGAATCTGCGATTTATCTGCAGTGTGAGAAATGCGGAGCTCCTATCCGGAGTGGCAGATTCTGTGAGAAGTGTAAGTATGAAATGTCAATGGATCTGCAGAGTGTACTGCCGAAAAAGCAGACGCTGCAGCAGCGGCCCACTTCATCCAGAGACGGAGACAGGATGCGTTTTCTGTAAGCATCTGCAGGCGGAGGAATTATGCTGAACGAAGAAAAGATCGTATTGATGACCAAAATGTCATCTTATGAAGAACATGAAGGCAAAAAAAATATGGCGATCGGTCGTTATTTTCGCAGCGACTACATAGGAATACAGGTATTGAAATCCATACTGTGTGCTACGATTGCTTATGCTGTCTGTTTCGCATTGTTCGTTTTTTATGATTTTGAGACTTTTATGCAGGATATTTACAAAATGGATCTGATCAGTTTTGCTAAAAATGTTCTGCTGTATTACGTAATTACGGTAGTGGTATACGGAGCTACTTCTTATCTGATCTGCTCTCTGCGTTATGCCAGGGCGAAGAAAAGCCTGAAATGCTATTATAACAATCTGAAAAAGCTGAATTCCATGTACAACGAATAACAGCGGCAGATTGGTATGGAGGAAATATGACTGCTTTACTGGAATTAAGAGAAAATCTGAAGAAGATCTACAGCAGAAACGAAGCATTTATTCTGCCGGTGATCAAATTCCTGCTTGGCTTTATCGTGCTGAGCATCATCAACGGCAAAATGGGATATATGACGAAGATAGACAACATGGCAATCGTGCTGATCGTATCTTTGTTGAGTTCTTTCCTGCCCACCGGATTTATGGTAGTATTTGCCATGCTGTTCACACTGCTTCATATGTATGCATTATCCATTGAGACAGCGGCAGTGGGACTGGTGGTATTTTTGCTGTTGTATCTGCTGTTTTTGAGATTTACGGCAAGGGAAGCACTGGTAGTGGTGCTGACACCTATTTTGTGCATGCTGAAGCTTCCCTATGTGATGCCGGTGGCAATGGGACTGATCGGAACCCCTGCTTCCTGCGTATCCGTAGGATGCGGTGTTGTAGTGTATTATCTGATCCAGACGGTAATCACCAATGCACCCACCATTAATTCCATGGCTGCGGAAGAGGCTACAGCGAAGCTTCGTCTGCTGACCGACGGCATGTTGGGCAACAAGGCAATGCTTGTCATGATCGTGGCATTTACGGTTACTGTGATCGTAGTATATCTGATTCGCAGAATGAGCGTGGATCATTCCTGGACCATTGCGATGGCAGCAGGTGTCCTGATCGAAGTAATGATCCTGTTGGTGGGAGATCTCATGTACGACACGAATCTCTCCATTCTCAGTGCACTGTTAGGTGCAGTCGTTACTGTGATCGTATGTAAAGTGATAGAGTTCTTCCGGTTCTGCCTGGATTACAGCAGGACGGAGAAGGTCCAGTTTGAAGATGATGAATATTACTATTATGTAAAAGCGGTACCGAAGATGACTGTGTCGGCACCCACCAATACTGTGAAGAAGATCAATACCCAGCGCAGACCTGCGGCGCAGACCGCAAGACCTGCCGGAGCAGGCAGACCCTCCGGTCAGGGAAGAAGCACCGGAACAGGTGCCAGAAGTGCAGAAGGATCTTCCAGAAGTGTAGTAACAGAGCGTACAGCGCCTGCCAAAAGCAGCGCTTCTTATGGACAACAGAACCCCTACCGCGGACGGGACAAGGGCGGTGGCAGAAGTGTTACCATAAGCAGCAACCATATGGTGCAGGACGACTCGGATGATTACGAAGAATTGTTCTGAAGGGATTAATGAAAATGCAGTTATGGGATATACTAGCAGAATATCTTAAGAATTTCAGCAGTTACCGCACAACCATGGATTTCGGTGATGTAGCCGAGATCCTGATCATTGCGGTACTGCTGTATTATGCGTTAGTGTGGATGAAAACGACCCGGGCATGGGTGTTGCTCAAGGGTCTGATTGTCATCCTCATTTTTTTGCTGCTGGCTTATTTTTTCCGGATGACTACGATTCTGTGGATGGCGCAGAATGTCTTGAGCTTTGCAGTGACAGCCCTGATTGTGGTGCTACAGCCGGAACTTAGGAAGGCGCTGGAGGAACTGGGCAAGAAAAATATCATCAGTTCCGTGCTTCCGTTTGATAATAATCATCGTGAAACTGAGGAATTCTCTGAGAAGACCATCAATGAGATCGTCAAGGCCTGTGTAGAGATGGGCAAGGTGAAGACCGGAGCCCTGATCGTAATCGAGCAGAAGGTATCTCTGCGTGACTACGAGAGAACGGGAATCGATGTGGACGGTATTGTTACCAGCCAGCTGCTGATCAATATTTTTGAGCATAATACGCCGTTACACGACGGAGCGGTGATCGTGCGAGGGAACAGAGTGGCTTCCGCTACCTGTTATCTTCCACTGTCTGACAACCTGGGACTGAGCAAGGAACTGGGTACCAGACACCGTGCCGGTGTGGGAATCTCCGAGATCACAGATTCCCTGACTGTGATCGTATCCGAGGAGACCGGCAAGATCAGCGTGGCTTATGAGGGCGAGTTGGAGCGGAATCTGGATGCGGATTCACTTCGTGACAGAATGCATAAAATTCTGAACAATACCGGTGAGGAACATAAGAATCTGCGAATCTGGAAGGGAAGGAGCCGTGACAGGAAATGAAAAAATTACTGACTCGTAATCTTGGATTGAAGCTTGCTTCTCTGGTACTTGCATTTGTGCTCTGGTTTCTGGTGGCACAGATCTATGATCCGAAGGATACCGTAACCTTTAACAATATTCAGGTACGGCTGATCAATACAGAGCTTTTGGACGAAGAAGGTAAAGTGTACGAGGTACTGGACAACAGCAACCTGGTGCGGGTAACTGTCACGGGTCCTCAGAGCATTGTGAAATCCGAACTGCGCCGGACAGATATCGTGGCGGAAGCGGATATGAGCAAGCTGACGGATATCAATACCATTGCCATCACTTATTATTGTGAGAATATCAGTAATGATTCCGTGGAGATCAAGGGCAATCACGACTCGGTACGACTGAGCGTGGAAGATAAGACCAGTAAATGGATCAAGCTGGAGAGCAACACCATCGGTGATGTGGCTTCCGGTTATATGATTGGCAATGTAACACTGGATCAGACCAACATCGAAGTGACCGGACCAAAATCCGCAATCTCCGAGGTGGATCATGCCGGTGTGGATATCAACGTGACGGATTCCACCAGCAGCCTGTCTGCAAATGTGGATATCAAGCTGTATGACGCGAATGATAATGAACTGACACTGGAAAATGTTAAGAAAAATGTGAATTCCGCATACATGACAGTAGAGGTACTCGCTACCAAGGAGGTACCTGTTGAAATCAACTATATGGGTGTGCCCGAGGATGGCTATATGGCTACCGGTGAAGTGGAGAGCAGTGTCTCTACTGTGAAGATCGCCGGAACGTCATCTGCTCTGTCAGGAGTCTCCGCAATCACTGTACCGGAAGACCGTATGAATATTACCGGACAGTCGGAGAATCTGGTGGATATTATCAACCTGAAGGAATACCTTCCTTCCAACGTCCGACTGGCAGACAAGAGTTTTGATGGCAAGATTACCGCTACGGTCTACATTGAACCAATTGTAACCAAGGATCTTACGATACCTGCGGATAATATTTCCATTACCGGAGTACCGGATGACATGGAGGCCGAGATTACTTCCACAGCAGAGGAATATGACATTACCGTATCCGGACTGTCCAGGTACATCAGCATATTACGTGACAGCAGTGTGACAGGAGTCCTGGATCTGAAGCAGTGGATGGAAGACAATGACGAGAAGGAACTGACACCCGGGAACTATACGATTCCCGTAACGTTCAACCTGTCGGAGGATATCTCGGTAGATACGGATGTCAATATTCATATCCGGCTGAAAAATGCGGACAGCAATACCTGATAAAAACAGTTCAGAAATAAATAGAAACAGAAATGAAGAAATGAGAGGATTTTTACAATGGCTAGAATGTTTGGAACAGATGGCGTACGTGGTATTGCCAATGAGGAACTGACCCCGCTGCTTGCAATGCAGCTCGGACAGGCGGGAGCATATGTTCTCACGAAGGAAAATGAGCATAAGCCCACGATCATGGTAGGCTGCGATACCCGAATCTCTGGAGATATGCTTGCAAATGCACTGATGGCAGGCGCCTGCTCCGTAGGTGCCAACTGCGTATACGTGGGAGTGATCCCAACTCCGGCAGTGGCTTATCTGACCAAGAAATACAAAGTGGATGCGGGAGTTGTGATTTCTGCTTCCCACAATCCGGTAGAATTTAACGGTATCAAATTCTTTGACGGCAACGGTTATAAGCTTCCGGATGCCATGGAAGATGAGATTGAATCGCTGATCCGGAACAATATGCCCGGTATCAAATTCCCCATCGGACCCGGTGTGGGCAAGATTAAATACCGCACCGATGCCCGAGAAGAGTATATCAACCACGCTATGAGAGCAGTAAACGTAGACCTGACCGGTCTGAAGATCGTGGTAGACTGTGCAGAGGGAGCTTCCTTCTACACTTCTGTGGAATGCCTGAAGGAGCTGGGCGGCAGTGTGGTAGCAATCCATAATAATCCGGATGGTACCAATATTAATGCCAACTGCGGCTCCACCCACATGGAAGAACTGCAGGCAAGAGTAGTCTATGAGAAGGCAAATGTGGGTCTTGCCTTTGACGGAGATGCCGACAGACTTCTGGCGGTGGACGAGAACGGCAAGATCGTAGACGGTGACCAGATCATGGCAATCGTCGGAGACTTTATGAAGAGCAAGGGAACCCTGAAGAAGGACACCATTGTAGCAACCGTGATGAGTAACCTGGGATTTTTCCTGATGGCGGAGAAGAACAACATCCATATGGAAAAGACCAAAGTAGGCGACCGTTATGTATTAGAGCGTATGAAAGAGATCGGCGCCAGTCTCGGCGGAGAACAGTCCGGACATATTATTTTCCTGGATGAAAACACCACCGGTGACGGACTGCTCAGTGCACTTCACCTCTTACAGGTAATGGTAGAGACCGGCAAGCCTCTGTCAGAACTGTCGCAGGTGATGGAAGTACTGCCTCAGGCACTGGTTAATGCCAAGGTGGCAAATCATAAAAAAGAAAAATACATGGAATATCCCGAGATTGCGGATGCCATTCAGAAGCTGGAAGAGAAGTTCGCAGGAGAAGGCCGCGTGCTGATCCGCCCCTCCGGAACAGAGCCCCTGGTAAGAGTCATGATCGAAGGAAAAGATCAGCAGGTCATCCAGGAGGAAGCCCAGAGACTTGCCAGCCTGATCCAGGATATTATGTTCTAACATACATATCCTAAAAGATGTCCAGAAGATGTCGGGGAAAAGTTCTTGTGAATGCCTTGCATTCATGCTATGATAGAGAAGTAAGTGGTAACTATTCTGAATAATTACAGTAAGTGAACGATAATTCATGAGATTACAGAAGAATAGAATGCATATTAATATAGATATTGGAGGGTTTAAGATATGGTAAGTCAGAAAGTTGTAATCAAGAATCCTACGGGCTTGCATCTGCGTCCCGCCGGAATTCTGTGCAAGGAGGCAATGCAGTTCAAGTCTCTGATCACTTTCAAGTTCCGTGAGAACACAGCTAATGCCAAGAGCGTGCTCAGCGTATTAGGCGCCTGTGTAAAATGCGGAGACGAGATCGAATTCGTATGTGAAGGCGAGGATGAGGCAGAGGCACTGAAGACTCTGGTAGAAGCTGTAGAGAACGGTCTCGGGGAATAGACCTCTGCAGAAAAGAATAAGGGGCTGTGTATCCTTGCGGTGCACAGCCTTTTCTGTGATATAAGGGACCTGCTCAAGACGCATAATCTGCCGCCAATGGAAAGGCTAGTGCAAATGCAACGGAGAGCTTAGTGCAAAATGCAACGGAAAGGTATGGGAATTATATATGGAACAAAAAAGTATTAAGAAGAATTTGTCGAGTCTGGGACTTCGATTCCTGATCGGAACGCTGGTCATCTATGCGGTACAGCTGGGAGTCATGGCAATCGTGGGAGCGGTAAAGCCGGAGTGGCTGGAGAATACCACCATGTGCCTGATTCTGACGGTGATGCCGATGTATCTGATCGGTATGCCGGTGCTGATTGCACTGGTGAAGCGGATGCCCGGGGAAGCACCTGAGAAGAGAAAAATGACAGCCGGACAGTTTGTTCTGGCACTGATCATGTGCTTTGCACTGATGTATTGTGGTAATCTGGTGGGAACACTGATCACTGCCACAGTGGGAGTATTGAAGGGTTCTGCGGTGGACAACGCAGTAATGATATATGCCACAGAATCCAACATGTTGGTGACTTTCATTTATATGGTATTGTGTGCACCGGTGCTGGAAGAGTATGTTTTCCGGAAGCTGATTGTAGACCGCACCGTGAAATACGGACAGGGTGTGGCAATCGTATTATCAGGTCTGATGTTTGGATTGTTTCACGGTAATCTGAACCAGTTCGCCTACGCCTTTTTACTGGGGATGTTTTTGGCATTCCTGTATGTGAAGACCGGCAATCTGAAGATCACCATCGGAATGCATATGTGTGTCAATTTTATGGGGGCAGTGGTAAGCGTATTAATGTTGAAGGCAATTCATCTGGACGAATATCAGGAGATTGTCATGAACGGCGGAGATACTCAGGCTATCATGGACTTCATGATGGCGAATCTGCCGGGTTGGATCGCATATATGATCTACGTACTTTTTATATTGGCAGTTTTTGTAACAGGGATTGTTTTGTTTATTATTTTCCGCAAAAAGTTTGTCGTCAAACCGGGACAGATTCCTAAGGGCATGAAATTTCGGACGGTGATTTGCAATCCTGGCATGCTTGCTTATTGTGTGTTCTGGATTGTGATGATTCTTCTGCAGATGTTCCCGGAGATTGTGCAGATGTTATTGGGAATGTCTCCTTTGACGTTGTAAGCACATATCGACAAGACTTACAGCGAAAGCAGATGAAGGAGATGCAGGCATGTACGCATTTGACAGCAGAATACGTTATAGTGAGACAGACAGTGAGGGAAGACTGACACTGGATGACCTATTGAATTATTTCCAGGACTGTTCCACCTTCCATTCGGAGGACGCGGGACTGGGAATCGGTTATATGAAGGAGATCGGACTGGTCTGGGTATTATCTTCATGGCAGATTGTGGTTAATCGGTATCCGCAGCTGGGTGAGAAGGTAAAAATCGTGACACTACCCTATGAATTAAAGGCTTTTTTAGGATACCGTAATTTTGCCATGCTGGACGAGCAGGGGGAATATCTGGCGAAGGCGAACTCTCTGTGGAGCCTGTTGGATATGCATACCGGGAAGCCGGTGGCGATAAGTGAGGAAATGCGTAAAGGCTACGGCATCGATGAAAGGCTGGACATGGATTACGCCCCCCGCAAGATTACCGTGCCGAAGGGCGGACAGATTCTGGAACCGGTGGTGGTGAAAAAGCATCATCTCGACACCAATCATCATGTGAATAACGGGCAGTATGTGAATATTGCCATGGAGTATCTGCCGGATGATTTTGTGATCCATCAGATGCGGGCGGAATATAAGAAACAGGCATTTCTGGATGACGTACTGCACCCTTACGTGGTACAGACGGAAGAAGGATATATCATCTGCTTACAGGACGAAGCAGCGAAGCCTTACGTATCGGTGGAATTTCAGAGACAGCAGTGACTGTCAGAATAGGAGAAAACGTGGAACTTAGATTAGGTGAAAAACAGACACTTGTAATCGTGAAAAAAGTAGAATTCGGCGTATATGCCGCACCTGCGGATGCACCGGAGGACAAAGTATTGCTGCCGGCAAAGCAGGTCCCAGCAGGGGCAAAAGTGGGAGATGAGGTGGAGGTATTCCTGTACCGGGATTCCAGCGACCGCCTGATCGCCACGACCCGCACACCGAAACTGATGATGGGACAGGTGGCATTGCTTACCGTGGCACAGATCGGCAAAGTAGGTGCCTTCTTAGACTGGGGACTGGAGAAGGATCTGTTCCTGCCCTTCAAGCAGCAGACCCGCAAAGTAAAAGCGGGAGATCAGGTACTGGCAGCTCTCTATATTGACAAGAGCGGCAGACTCTGCGCTACTATGAATGTATACGAGCAGCTTCGCACGGACAGCCCTTATAAAAAAGATGACAAGGTCACTGGAAGAATTTATGAGATCAGTAAAAACTTTGGTGCATTCGTAGCTGTGGATGACTGCTTCTCCGCGCTGATTCCGAAAAAGGAGCTCTTCGGAGCCACCGATCAGCCGAAGATCGGTGAACTGGTGACTGCTCGCGTTGTAAAAGTATTAGAAGACGGAAAACTGACACTGAGCATCCGTGAAAAAGCATATTTGCAGATACAGAAAGATGCAGAGAAAATCGAGAAACTCTTAGACAGTTATGAAGGCGCGTTGCCCTTTAACGACAAGGCAGCACCGGAAGTGATCACCCATGAGACAGGCATGAGCAAAAATGAGTTCAAGCGCGCCGTAGGACATCTGCTGAAAGAAGGCAAGATCCAGATCACGGAGAGAAGCATCCGAAGAGTTTGATGAATATGCTGGAAATCAAAAACAAAGTGTGCTATAGTAGAAACGTAATCTGATAGGTACGAACAGATACAGGAGGTGTTATCATGGATATCGCAGGATTATCAATGTCAATGGCTTCTACCAATCTGCAGACGAAAGTCGGGACGGCTGTGCTTAGCAAGGCGATGGATACGAACGAAGCGCTGGGACAGGGAATCGTACAGATGATTGATTCCGCAGCGATGGAACGCAGCGTAACACCGGAGCTTGGTGCCAATATCGATCTGCGGATTTAGCGCAGAAATAATACATAATAAACGCTAAGACAAAAAGGGTTCGGAATATTAGTTTTCCGAATTCTTTTTTTACGCTAATTAAAAAATAAAAAGGCATTTTTACTAAAAAGTGCATAAAAAACTATTGCAATTTTACCAGTTTTTTTGTAAATTTGTATTATGTATGATATGAGGGCTCTCGTATCATTTATTTGGGGTAATAGCGAAAGAGAATTATGGTTGGGGACTGAAGGAGCATAAGATGATATCGAATCAGATTTTACAGAACACCATTGAAGGATTGAAAGGAATCGCCAGAGTAGAACTGTGCGTCATGGATGTGGACGGCAAGGAAGTGGCTGCCACCATGGACATGGGGAACTGTTCCAAGCCCGCGATAGAGTTTGCATCATCTCCGGCGGATTCACAGGAGATCCAGGGATATCAGTATTTTAAGATCTATGATGAGCAGCAGCTGGAGTATATTCTCGTAGCCGGCGGAACCGGTGAAGATGTGTATATGATCGGCAAAATGGTTGCTTTCCAGATCCAGAATCTGCTGGTGGCGTATAAGGAGAGATTCGATAAGGATAACTTCATCAAGAACCTGCTGTTAGACAATCTGCTGTTAGTAGATATCTACAGCCGGTCCAAGAAACTGCATATTCAGACGGATGTTTCTCGTGTGGTAATGATCGTGGAATCTGCAGGCGGTAAGGATAATAATGTCCTGGAGCTGGCACGGAATCATTTCGGTACCAACAGCAAGGATTTCATAACCGCAGTGGATGAGAGCAATGTGATCGTGGTGAAGGAATTCGCCGAGACCGATACAGGCAAGGAGATCGAGAAGGCTGCCAGAGCGCTGGAAGCTGCGCTTCTCAGGGAAGGTATCCGGGAGGTACGCATTGCCTACGGTACCATCGTGCATGAGATCAAGGAAGTCAGCCGCTCTTATAAGGAAGCCAAGATGGCACTGGATGTCGGCAAAATCTTTTTCGACGAAAGAGATATCATCGCATACAGCGAGCTGGGTATCGGTCGTCTGATCTATCAGCTGCCGATTCCTCTGTGCAAAATGTTCATCCGCGAGATCTTCGGTGGCAAGAGTCCGGACGATTTCGACGAAGAGACACTGACGACGATCTACAAATTTTTCGAGAACAGCCTGAATGTATCCGAGACTTCCAGACAGCTGTTCATTCACAGAAATACACTGGTATATCGACTGGATAAGCTGCAGAAGAGTACCGGGCTGGATCTGCGCGTATTTGAGGATGCCATCACCTTCAAGATCGCATTGATGGTCGTAAAATATATGAAATACATGGAAACATATGAGTATTGATTTCTTGCAGAGCCATGAAATAACGGAAAATGTACGTCGAATGCTTGCATTCGTAAGAACATTTTAGGAGCGATTTTGCGAATGAGGCTCTGTAAGAAATCAATATAAAGAAAAAGCAGTAGAAAGGCAAGATATAAATGGCAAACAAAGAAGCACAAAGGCTGAAGAGAGAACGTATTATTGAGGAAAACGGCATCATTTTCCTGGACAATGTGAGTAAATCTTATTCTACCGGTTCTCCGGCGCTGAACGGCGTGACACTGAGCATCGGAAGAGGAGAATTTGTTTTTATTGTAGGTGACAGCGGATCAGGTAAATCCACGTTGATCAAATTACTGCTGCGGGAGCTTACAGCGACCAGCGGCAGTGTTTATGTTATGGGCAATGATCTGGCGAAATTAAAGCACAGACAGATTCCCAGATTCCGTCGTAACCTGGGAGTAGTGTTCCAGGACTTCCGCCTGTTAAATGATCGCAATGTCTATGAAAATGTAGCATTTGCACAACGTATCGTAGAGATCCCCGTCAGCGAGATCCGCAAGAATGTACCTGCGATTCTGGCGACCGTAGGTCTGGCCGGAAAATATAAGGCGAAGACCAAACAGCTCTCCGGTGGTGAACAGCAGCGTGTGGCACTGGCGAGAGCACTGGTGAACAATCCTTCCGTTCTTTTGGCAGATGAGCCCACCGGCAACCTGGATCCCAACAATTCCTGGGAGATCATGAAGCTGTTAGAGGAGATCAATGAGAGCGGGACCACGGTTGTCGTGGTAACCCATAACCGCGAAATCGTCAATGCAATGCAGAAACGAGTGATCACCATGAAAAAAGGCGTGATCATCAGCGACGAAGAGAAGGGCGGGTATATTGATGAAGATTAGTACACTTTTATATACGATTAAGCAGGGATTTGCCAATATTTTCCGAAACAAATGGTACTCCCTGGCGTCCATTGCGACGATTTCAGCGTGTCTGTTTTTATTCGGACTGTTCTATGCCATAGTTGCTAACTTTCAGAATATTCTGAAGACGGCAGAGGAAGGCGTGTCTGTAACTGTATTTTTCCACAGCGAGATGGATAGCTGTGAGAGCCATACAGACGGTCAGATTCCCTCCGAGCAGCGTCTGGAGGAAATAGGACAGGAGATCGCCAAGCGTGCGGAGGTATCTGACGTACAGTTCAAGTCCGCAGACGAGGCATGGGCTACTTTCGGACCGGACTATTTCGGTGAGGACTATGCGGAAGGATTCCCGGAGAACCCGTTAGCGGGTGAAGATACCTACGAGATCTTCTTAAGTGACGTATCCATGCAGGATGCGCTGGTGACCTGGCTGCAGTCCTTGCCGGAGGTGCGCAAGGTCAATTACTCCGAGATGACCGCCAATACGTTGAGCGGACTGAATCTGCTGATCGCTTACGTATCCATGGGCATTATCGTGATTCTGCTGGCTGTCAGCATTTTCCTGATCAGCAACACGGTAGCCATCGGTATCTCTGTGAGAGCGGAAGAAATCAATATTATGAAATATATCGGTGCCACGGATTTCTTCGTCCGTGCGCCCTTCGTGTTGGAGGGTATGCTGATCGGACTGATCGGCGCAGCGATACCTTTGGGATTGATATATTCCCTGTATAATTACGCATTGAATTATGTGATAAACCGCTTTATGGTACTCAGCGGTTTCCTGAATTTCCTGTCGGTAGATGAAGTGTTCCATTTCCTGACCCCGGTATCTCTGGGCGTTGGTGTGGGCATCGGCTTCCTGGGAAGTATTTCCACAGTCCGGAAGCATCTGCACGTATAGGCGTAACATAAGAGTAGGTAACCCGGAACTTTTTACGTCATGATGTATGTGGATAGTATATTCGCATACATCATGATTACTTTATACCGAGATATGATGAACCGGCAATATGCGAATGTGGGGTCAACCTGTAGGCAGCATGCATAGACCTGAGTGAAGAATGGAGACATGATAGGAGACATGATAGAATTGAATAATAAGAAAAATGGCTTCCTGTGCCTGGCACTGTGTCTGATATTGACCGTTTCCTTTGCAACCTACGGTCTGCAGGTGAATGCCACAAGCATGTCCTCCATTACATCGGACAGCATCCGGGAGAAACAGGATCAGATCAGTCAGGCGCAAAAAGAACGGGAAACGATGAAAAGCAATCTGAGTAACCTGGAACAGATCAAAAAGGACCTGGAGACGCAGAAGAGCAACCTGAAGAATTATGTGGCACAGTTAGACCAGAATCTGAGCGAAATCGAACAGAATATTGCGGAACTGAAGAGCAAGATCACTGCCAAAGAAGAGGAGATTACGCAGACCCAGGCGGAACTGGATGCGGCACTGGAGCAGGAAGAGAACCAGAAAGATGCCATGATCCGGCGCATAAGAATTATGTATGAGAGAGGCGACTCCTATATCCTGGATATGATGTTACAGGCGGAGAGCTTCAGTGATTTCCTGAACCGGGCGGATTTCATGGATCTGGTGATGGCATATGACAGACAGCAGTGGAAGAGCTTCATGGAGAACCGCAAGTACATTGAGCTCTGCAAGGAAGAACTTGAAGAGCAGAAGCAGATTCTGGATGAGGCAAAAGCCGGTGTAGAGCAGGAGCAGGCAAACATGGAGGCTCTGATTGAACAGAAGAACCAGGACATTGCCTCATACGAATCCGATATCAGCAATAAGGAACAGACAATCAAGGAATATAAGCAGTCCATTGCGGATCAGGATGCGGAAATCGCAGCGTTAGAGGCAGCAATTGCTGCGGAGAAAAAGAGAATTCTGGAAGCCAGCGGTACGGTGCTGACCTATGACGGCGGCGTATTCAAATTCCCTCTGGCGTCCTATACCAGAATATCCGATGATTACGGCAATCGTATTCATCCGACATTAGGAATCGAGCAGTTCCATAACGGCGTGGATTTTGCCGCACCGAAGGGGACAGCAATCTATGCAGCCTACGACGGGCAGGTGGTAGCTGCCACCTACAGCAACACCATGGGCAACTATGTAATGATCGACCATGGCGGCGGATTGTACACGATTTACATGCATGCATCGGCATTGTATGTGTCCAAGGGCGATGTCGTGGTACGCGGTGAGACAATAGCGGCAGTAGGCTCCACCGGACGATCCACCGGCAATCATCTGCACTTCAGTGTCAGAAAAGACGGTGCTTATACATCGCCTTGGAACTACTTGTCGCAATAGTTCTGCAATCGTAGAGCGCTTGACTGCTTGCAGGCAGAGCGCTATTGCGATTAGCAGAACAAACATACATGAGCAAGTAGGGCGATAGCCCGGAATGCGAATGTATGCAGCATTTCGAGAGTGCAAAGCACGGAGAAATGCGTGTTGCGACAAAAAGCTTGGAAATTAAAGGAGAGCATTTATGGAAGGAAATAAGGAAAGAAAAGGGCTATTTCTCAGCGGCATTATTGTAGGCTTTGCAGCGACCCTCCTGATCGTGGGCGGCATCTTTATCGCATTTCAGATTCACGATATTGTGACCCAGAAGGACGATGTGTCGGCGCAGGTATCCTACGGGGAAGATTCCGCAGTGAATGCCCAGACCATCAGAAAACTGCAGCTGTTGGAGGACACGGTAAAAGAGAACTTTTACTTAAGCGAGGTCACCAACGAACAGTTGGAGGACGGCATGTTCCGCGGTCTGATGGATTCGCTGGATGATCCCTACTCCGAGTATTATACGGCAGAGGAATTAAACGAACTGACAGAACAGACCCAGGGAATCTATTACGGCATCGGCGCGTATGTCAGCATGGATTCCGACACGAATCTGCCGAAGATCAGCGGTGTCATCGAAGGTGCTCCGGCAGCGGATGTGGATCTGCGTGCCAACGATATCATCTATGAAGTGGACGGTGAATCCACCGCGGGCAAGACCCTGACAGAGGCAGTGAACCTGATCCGCGGCGAGGCAGGTACTACGGTGGATCTGACCATTGTCAGACAGGGTGCGGGAGATTACCTACATGTGACCGTGGAGAGAGCCAAGGTGGAGAGCCCTACCGTAAAATACGAGATGCTGGATGACGGCATGGCATATATCCAGATCGTGGAGTTTGACGATGTGACTGTTGATCAGTTCACCGATGCCCTGGCTACCGTAAGAGGTTCCGGCATGAAGGGACTGATCTTAGACCTGCGGGGCAATCCCGGCGGAAGCCTAGACGCTGTGGTTCAGATTGCTAGAAAACTCCTTCCGGAGGGAATGATCGTATATACCGAGGATAAGGCAGGCAAGCGCACCGAGTATACCTGTGATGGCAAGACCCCGTTAGAGGTGCCGCTGGTAGTGCTGGTGGACATGAACAGTGCCAGTGCCTCCGAGATCCTGGCAGGTGCGATCCAGGATTACGGCATCGGAACCCTGGTGGGTACCACAACTTTCGGTAAGGGTATCGTACAGCAGATCATGCCGTTTACCGATGGTTCCGCCATCAAGATCACCATCAGTGCGTACTATACGCCCAACGGACGCAACATCCACGGCACCGGTATTGAACCGGATGTGGTATGTGAATTCGATGGAGACGCTTATTACAACAGCGATGACCCGGTAGACAATCAGCTGGAGAAAGCAAAAGAAGTGCTGAAGGACTTAATGCAGTAATGCAGAAATACGACAGAGCAACGACCTGTGGGACACAGTGCCCACAGGTTTTTAATTTGCGAGTATAAGGGACTGCCGCATAAAAAGTCTTTTAAGCTGTTTTAAGCTTTTTGACAGATATCTTTAAGAATTGATAAAGATATGGTACAATAACAAAATAGGAACCAAAATCATTCGGAAAGGGGAAGGGATCGATGATCAAGAGAAAATACGTTCCGCTGCGCATTGTGCAGCCGGGGATGATGATCGATCAGGCGATCATAGACCGAGCAGGTCGTGTGCTGATCGCCAGACGTACCCGACTGGAGGATTTTCATATTGACGCGCTGAAGAAGATGGGAGTCACGGGTATCTATACCTGTGAAGGCACGGAAGATGTGAAACCGGCAGAGACGGACAAGGCACAGCCGTTGCCGGAACCGTTACAGAAAAAATACGACCAGGTGAAGGTGAAGGATCCCGCCAAGGTGCAGATCTCCGAGAGTGTACGGAGCCGGGTTGCACAGGGCGTACAGTATTTGTATCAGGATACCCAGTCACCGGATTTCACCAATGCCTCCAGGAGCATTACGGATGATCTGTTACGGGCAATCGAAGATAACGATGCCGTGGCGGTGGATATCGGCGCGCTGAAGGTCAGTGACGAGTATACCTTCAAGCACAGCGTGGATGTGGCGACCATGTCCATGATCGTGGCACGGAAATACGGACTGGATGATAAGCAGGTCTATGAGATCGGTATTGCGGGACTTCTGCATGATATTGGCAAGTCGAAGGTGCCAAATGAGATTCTGAATAAGGCGGCTAGACTGACTGATGAAGAATTCGCCATTATGAAGCAGCATTCCGTATACGGATACCGTATCCTTCAGCCCAAGGGTGACTTGTCCATGGAGATCAAGCTGGGGGTACTGCAGCATCATGAGAAAATGAACGGGAAGGGATATCCCATGGGCGTCACAGGGGACAAGATCGATTTGTTCGCAAGACTGATCTCCGTATCCGACATCTATGATGCACTGGTGACCGAACGCCCCTATAAGAAGCCGTTTTCTCCCAGAGATGCCGTGGAGATGATCATGTCCATGACAGAAGAACTGGACATTACCGTTATGCGCTGCTTTTTGGAGAGCGTCATTCTCTATCCCGTCGGCACAGACGTGGCACTGAGCAACGGCGAGACCGCCCGCGTGGTGGAGAACATTCCCAATGCTGTCCTGCGTCCCAAAGTCCTGGGACTCACCACCGGCAGAGTATACGACCTCGCCAACGATGTGAAATGTGCGAATATTATTATCTTGTAAATGAGAGTTAGTGAAATACCCCGTAGCCCGGCATTGGGGCTAAGAACCGCAGACCCGCTTCCGCTTCGGACGCAGACCGTAGCGGTACATAAGCGAGGAAAATACCCTCGCTAAGTACCGACGGCTGCTTAGAGTCTGCTTGTCCTTACCCCAACTGCGGGCTACTG
>CAVFMG010000030.1:8129-22565 GCA_963623435.1 Odoribacter splanchnicus | reverse complement strand
TGAGTGCACAGGCCGGCTCTAAGGCAGGAGATGTCAATGTCTCCACACAGACGCAGACGAGACCTCTGATCTACCCGTCCGAGCTGCAGAAGCTTAACAATGCGGAATCCACCGGTAATGCAATCATTGTAACCTTTGGTAATTTCCCGCTGAAGACGAAATATACTCCCAGCTATAAATGCGACTGGTATCAGTTCGGCATGATGGATATGGAGGAGCTGCGAAGCCATATGTTCCGTGCAGATGAGGTCTATTATGATCTTGGCAGGAGAAACTCCATTATCTTAGGGGAATCGTAGGAGAGAGTAGAGATGAGACGACTGGCAATAGAAAAAAATGTGAAATGCGTGCTGGCTGCCATGGCATTTATGTGTGCGCTGGCTCCCTCGTACAGTGTGTGTGCTGCAGAGTCAGCACCGGAGGGACGACCTGGAGCAGCATTCGGTACAGATTCGGATAGTCTGGACTCGGTGAATATTATATCAGATTATAGCAATTCCAATGTGGATTATTCAGCAGAGCTTACAGCGAATCAGACAGCGCTTGGAAATTCCATATACTATGATGATCTTACAGAACGGTATCTATATGATACGGATATCGGGAGAGTTGAGAGCAACGTTATGGATGGGATGATAGTGACTGAACCGGTCATTCTGACGTCGGATAACAGTGCATCCCTGATACTGTATAAGGATGGCGAGCGTATGCCGCAGCAGAGTGATGCTACCCTTTCAGATGTCGGATATTATGTAGTACAGTATAATGACAATGACGGAGTCAGCCGGACAATCATGGATTTTACAATCGTCTCGGAATTGACCGGAATGGTCGATGAGTATGACCTGCCAAACGGCTTCAGCACCACAGAGGTTACCTATAATGGCTCTACGATGGCAAACTCTTCTATTATTGATATGACGCAGGAGGGCAAATACCACATCGTCTATCAGTGTGACAGGACCAAGGTGTCATATACACTGGATCTGGAGATTGACCACACTGCACCGGTGCTGGCACTTGAGGCTGTAACGAATGGCATTGCGAAGGGACCTGTAGATATATCCGATCTGGAGGATGGTGCAACGATTGCCATTACTCTGGACGGCAAGGATTACAGCTACCGGGAGAAATTATCTGAGAGCGGCAACTATGAGATCACAGTATCTGATGCTGCCGGGAATGAAACCTCTTATGCGTTCACCATCCGGATCTATCTGGACAGCAGCGCTTATATATCTATCGTAATTGTTCTGGCGATACTGGCAGGTGTGGCTGCATACATGGTGATCGAGCGCAAAAAGCTTCGGACGAGGTAAGGAGATATTTACAGATGAGACAGAATAAGACACATTGGAAAGGCGGGTGGAAGTTATGTCAATGTTAGCTGATTATGCGGGAAGCGCTATTTCAGATGGCTTACAGAGTATTTTGAACAATACCATATTCCGCCTGGTATATTATATAGCTGCTGCTGTCTGTTGGGTGATCGGTATATTATACGATCTGTTCGAGGTCATGGCAGGACTTGTCAAGGTCACCTACGACGGAGAGAAGCAGTACCTGATTAATATCTTTTTCGGCAACAGTACGGTCAGCAAGGCTTACTGGGGCATGGCTATGATCGGCTTTGTCCTGTGCTTTTTATTCACGATCATTGCCGTGATCCGGAAAATGATGGACATGGAAGGCAAGGTACAGGCATCTCTGGGAATCATTGTAGGCAACTGCGTTAAGAGTATTGCCACAATTGCCCTGATGAGCGCATTTATGTTGGCACTTCTGAATATGACGAACGTGCTGATACAGCAGGTCATGTACATATTCAATAATGCCGATGACCTGGGTAAGGAACAGACAATCACCTACACGGATGAAGAATATGCGGCGATGGCGAGGGTACTCAATACCATAGGCAATTATTCCCTGAATCCGGCATGGACGAGCCGTTATAATATCAACAGCTGTTTTAATGATTTCAGAGAGGATCTGCAATGGCTGTATGATCAGGGTGTGTTTGATGTCTATTATGATGATGACACGATCAAGCATACCAGCTGGCAGTCTGAACTGGAGAAGATTGTATATACGGTGGACCTGACAGAGGATCTGCCGCTGAATACATACAATGAGAATCTGCAGGCAGCGTTGGAGCATACTGTGGAGGTCATGCAGACCGACAAAAAGTTTAAGCCTATCAGCAGCTACCAGAGAACCTCGATCGCCGGATCGGAGACGATTCCACTTGACAGAATTCTATTTTTATCCTGTACGATGCGGGCAGCGAACAACGCAGCGTTCAATGTAAGCCCAAGCTTTACGGATGCATTGCGAGGCCCATATTATACCGGAGAAAAGAGTATCTATGATTTTGATACCGTTGCCTCTGATTTTAATATCGGTCTTGCTACGGATTATATCCTGTTATTCATTGTAGCTTATGCGATGATCAAGGATCTGTTCGAGATTATTTTCACCTGTGTTTCCAGAATCTTTAATATGATCCTATTGTATCTGATATCACCGCCGATGATTGCAGCAGCTCCTTTAGATGGTGGCGGCAAGCTAAAACAGTGGATGACGGCTATGATTGTGCAGAGCTTCGGTGTGTTCGGAACCATCGTCGCCATGCGCGTCATGATGCTGTTAGTACCGATCATGATGAGTGCTGATCTGGTATTATTTGATAATGTATTGCTGAATATCTTCGGTAAGATCATCCTGATCGTGGGCGCTCTCGAGGTAGAGAAGAAAGCAATCGGTCTGATTACCGGTATCCTCTCCGACAATGCGGGCTACCAGGCAGTTAATGCCGGTGATATGAAGGCTACCGCCAACGACTTCATGGGCGGTATGCTGAGCACCGGTCTGGGTGCAGGAAAGCTGGCAGGTAAAGGCGGCTGGGGCGCATTAAAATACGGTGGAAAAGGCGCTTACTACGGTGGAAAAGGTCTGTGGAAGGGCGGCTCATATGTCGGCAACAAAATGATGGATGGCGGAAGAGCCCTGGGTCGTGCCGCAGCCAGTGGTGCCAGCTGGGTAGGCAATAAGCTCAGCGGTTTGTTCCCCAGAGACACAGGAGCTTCCGGAGGAGCAGGCGGCAGTGCTAACATCGAATCAGGTGGGGCGCAGGGACAGCAGTCGGGACCTGTCAATGACTTCCAGAAGGTCAATCCTTTTGAAGGTACAGAGATGAAGGACATGTCTAATGCCCAGCAGCCCGCAGCGCAGCAGCCCGTAGCGCAACAGCCCGTAGCGCAACAGCCGGTGAAGAAGGTTCAGCAACAGGCGATAGACAATAATAATGCGGATTCACTCGGTGGCAGACCTCCGAAATCGTATAAGGCGCCTGCGTCAGAACCGAATATGGGATCCGCATGGGATCTTATTAAACTTTCGCCCCAGCAAGAAGAGGCGATAAACAATCATAATAATAATCTGGATCCGCTTAGTGGCGGAAAGCTGACATCGTATAAGGCAACATCGGCAGAACCAAAATTGGGATCCTCAAGGGGAAAGGGACCGTCCAAGGTTCCTCCGATCAACAATAAGAAGAAGTAAGGCTCAGAGCAATATAGAATTTTCTGATCAGAAATAAAGAATTTAAAGGAACGTAAATATGAGACTGATACCCGGGAAGACAAAAGTACAGATAGAGCTATTTAAAGGTATAAGCCTGTGGGATATGCTGGTAGCCGGCATTGGAATCCTTCTGGCATTGTTTGTGCTGATTTCTTCCCTTCCCGGAAAGTTTTATTTTATCATGGGAATCGGTCTCGTGTTTATTGGCCTGCTTATTAGAATGGATACGGTACCGAACTACCGTTATCTCTTACAGATTCTCAGACATTACAGCTACAGACGGAAATATGCCAGAGTCTATGATGATGAGACGCTGAAGGCAATGAGCAGCGAAAATGCCAGAGAACAGTTGGTTGGCATGGTATTTAAGGGCAACAAGCGAAGCCAGGCGGCCGCCATCCGCAAGGAGCTTATGAAGAGACAGCAGGGAGCAGATGCGGAAGAGGCGGAGATGGTCTCAGCTGACAATGAGGAAACTGCTGAAGAAACATCAGGAGAGACGGCAGTAACTGATAATGTGACGGCACCTCTTTCCAAGAAGGAATTAAAGGAGCTGATCAAAAAAGAAAACGCTATCCTCAAAAATAAAAAGTCAACCAAAGAAGAGCAGGACGCGGTATGGCTGGCGAGAGCACAGCGCAGTGCTGCAAAAAAAGCAAATAAAAACAAAACAAAGGAAATACATGTAGAACGGGATGATATGTCTGATATCATGCCTTTTACTGCAATTAAAGATGGATATATCGAGTATGGCGGCAAATATTATGGAGCAGTACTGGAAATTCCTCCGGTAGAATTCCGCTTTTTCAGTGAATTCCGAAGAGAGAACTCCATTGTCAATGGCCTCGGAAGAGTACTCAGGAATCTTCACGGAGAATTTTCAGCAAATATTGTGAAGCTTGAGCGCCCGCTGATCTATGACAGCTATCTGGACAGAGAATATAAGAGACTGGATGAACTGAAGGCTGCATATATCAATGGAGCACTGAGCGAGGAAGAGCTTCAGGCAAGAGTGGAAATCCTCTATGACCGAATCGAGGAGATACAGAAGCTCTGTGACCAGGAAAAAGTCGTTTCACCGTTTTATTATATAGTACTCTTCGAGAGTGATAAGAGACAGCTGGAGATGCAGCTGTCCTCAGCAATGGAGGCTCTCCGGGGAGGAGAGCTCGAAGGCCACAGACTGAATGATGAAGAATTGGCAGTGTTCTTAAGATATACCAATGAGATCGACTTCGATGAGCATGAAATCTCTCAGATTGCACCGGAATATTATGCGGAATGGGCGATGCCCCAGACACTGGATATCAAGGTGCGTACAACGCAGGTCAACCATATTATCACACATAATGCCAGGATTGTTGCCTACCCCAATATGGTAAATGATGCATGGCTGGCAACCGTAATGTCTATGCCGGGCACCAAGGTAGTCGTGAAATGTCGGCCCATGGAGCATGCAAAGGCAGTCCGTAACCTGGACAGATCCCTGCAGGAACTGCGTGGACAACTGATGGCAACCAGCGTAGATTCCAGAATTATCGAGCTGCAGACACATATTGAGAGCCTGTCGGAGCTGCTAGCTACCCTGCAGGGAGAGAGTGAGTTGCTGCTGGAGACAAATATTTATGTAACCTCCTATGATATCGCAGCAACCAGAGCTAACCCTAAGCTGATACAGCCGCCGACTTCCCTGCGAGCCAACGTGACAGGGATGAAGAAGACTGTCCGAAGACTGTACCAGGAGAACGGCTTCCGACTGAATTATATGGAATTCGGTCAGATGCAGGCATTTATCGGTTCGCAGATAAGTGCCTGGGATCCTTGTATCAAGGATGGCAGAGGCATTCCCAGCAATTCTCTGGCAGCCTGTTATCCATGGGTATTTGCCTCTGTGTCGGATGTAGGCGGCATGAAGCTGGGAAGCAGTGACGGTGTGCCTGTATTTTTGGATTTCTTCCGCAGGGATAATGAGCGTATCAACTCCAACATGGTCATAATCGGTAAATCCGGTTCCGGTAAATCCTATGCGACCAAGGATATTCTGACGAATCTCGCAGCGGATGACAGCAAAATATTCATTCTCGACCCCGAGAATGAATATACGGAGCTGGCGGGCAATCTTCATGGCAAATTCATCAATGTCGGCAATGCAACACAGGGACGTATCAATCCTTTCCAGATCATTACGGCACTGGATGATGACGGCAACGGTGAAAATAAGAATACCGGAAGCTATGCTACGCATTTACAGTTTCTGGAGGAATTCTTCCGCCAGATCCTGCCGGACTGCGACAGAGATGCCATGGAATATCTGAACAGTCTGATTGACCGTATGTATACGAATTTCGGCATTACGGACGAGACGGATCTGTCAAAGCTGACACCGGCAGACTATCCGATCTTCGATGATTTGTATGATGCAGTGTTACAGGAGTTCCAGCAGACAGACAACGAATACGTCAGATCCATTTTGCGTATTTTGATGAACTATATTGCAAAATTCTCTACCGGCGGACGGAATGCGAATATTTGGAACGGTCCGTCCACAATCACTACGGACGAGAATTTCATTGTATTTAATTTTCAGAGTCTGTTATCGAACCGCAATACCACCATTGCCAATGCGCAGATGCTGTTGGTACTGAAATATGTAGATAACGAGATTATCAAAAACCGTGATTATAACCTTAAGTTCCACGCAAACCGCAAGATTGTGGTAGCCATCGATGAGGCACATGTGTTTATTGATACGAAGTTCCCGGTAGCATTGGACTTCATGTTCCAGTTAGCAAAGCGTATCCGTAAGTACAACGGTATGCAGATTGTCATTACGCAGAATATCAAGGACTTTGTCGGCAGCGAGGAAATCGCCAGAAAGTCAACGGCTATCATCAATGCCTGTCAGTACAGCTTTATATTTGCACTGGCACCGAATGATATGCAGGATTTGTGTACTCTGTATGAGAAAGCAGGCGGTATCAATGAAAGCGAGCAGGAGCAGATCACGACGGCTGCCAGAGGACAGGCCTTTACTATTCTGGGAGCTACCAGTCGTACCAGCTTTCGTGTGGAAGTACCGGAGGATGTCGTGGACATGTTCCAGAATCCGGATTACGAGAGCCGCTATTTCGTAGGAGAAGAGGGCGAGGGATACTGGGAGGATTTCATCGGTGACAGCCGCGAAGCAGCAGAGCAGAACAGGAAACGTAAGCCTGATGAAGCAGTAGAACTTAAGACTGCAGAGCCTGCGCAGAAGAAGCATGTAACCTTCATGGAGCTGTCCGAGGAGGAAGCAGCAGATGAAGCGGCTAAGGCAAAGCCGTCCGTGCAGTTCGAGGAAGTGGATGCATCGAAGGAACCGGTTGAAAGAAAGTCGTCTATACAGTTTGAGGAAGTAGATGCTACGGATGAACCTTATGGAATCACATCAGAACCGCAAAATGAACAGGTACAGACAAGCCGTGCTGCACAGCCGGCGCAAGTAGATGCGCAGTCACAGGCAGCTTCAACGTCATCTGTTCAGCCCGGTGGTACGGAACAGATGCTGACACAGTTCTTAGAGAAATTCAGCTATGATTCTCTGTCGGCACAGATCCGTCAGGCTGTGCAGCAACAGGTGGCTGTGGAACTGGCAAAGGAGCTGGCTGCCAGAGGTATCGATGCCGCACAAACAGCCCGGACTGCATCAAATTCGTATATGCCTGAGACAAAGGCTGAAACAGCAGATTCCTACAAGGCTGACATCAATGATACCTATAGTTCTGATATTGATAATAACGATACAAATGCCAATGATGTAGATGTCGATGATATTGATACGGATGATTTCGATATTGATGATTTTGACATGGAAGATATGGGCATCGATAACTTTGATACCAAGGAAGCGAAGCCCACGGAAGCTGAGACAGAGAATGCAGATGATCTCACTGGCACAGAGAATAGTAATCCTGAGGCAGACGATGAAGATGATGATTTCTTCGCCACAGATACTGCGGAGCAGTCGGATACCTACATACAGGATGAAAAAGACATCGATGACGAGGACTATGACGAGGATGAGGACGAAGATGATGAAGATGATGATGACTTCTTCGGAGGTTCGGCTGACTCTGACAATTCGTCCGGCAGTGATTTTGATCTGATGGGCATGCTCACGCAGCTGGCAGATGAAATGGATGATATCACTCCTATCGATGTCATGGATGCTTATGGAGAAGAGGTTGTGGACATTTCACTGGAGGATCTGGTGAAATACGTCAAGAAGAATATTTATCATCAAAAATAAAATATTTATTCACAAAAATAGAGATATATTACAGGAGGAATGAATCATGAATATGAAACTGGTAAATCACGGAGACAGCGGGGAATTATTTATAGAAGGACGCTTAGATACCAATACAACGCCGGAAGCAGAGGAAGTATTCCAGCAGATGACGGAGAGATTCCAGACTCTGACTCTGAATATGGAGAAGCTGGAATATGTATCCAGCGCAGGACTACGTGCATTGAAGAGACTGCATGTGGGTATGGCGAAAAAAGGCGGTACACTGGAGCTGAAACAGGTGAACCGTATGGTAATGGAAGTATTTGAAATGACCGGCTTCGCCGGTCTGCTGAAATTCGTATAGAAGGCAGAACGGTCAGGCATACAGAACATCGGAGGATGGATCATGAGAATTATGAGAGCACAGCAGGAAACAGAAAAATGGAATCAGCAAAGGACGGTGCGGTTTGCTTTTACAGCAGTACTGACATTGCTTTTCATAGTTCTGTTGTCATTTTTCAGGCTGCAGAAGGTATCAGCGGCGGAATTGAATAACACCTATGCACTTAGCTTTTCCACCGGAGCAAGCGGAACGAAATTTGAGAATTTCCAATATATAGCAGTGCATTATAAGGATACCTCCGGTACTGCCAGAACCTATTATATGTTGGCAGATCTGGCAGAGACTCGTAGCAATGCAATTATCGCAGCAGCACTGGGAAGCGACACAGATACCAACCAGGATGCAGCAATCCGCAACCAGCTTAAGCGTCTGTCAGATTACACGCTTGCATATGAGAAGCAGGCATTGTTTGACTCATATACGCAGGGAGTTCTGTATTTCCAGCCGGACTATACTGTTGCATCAATTACGGGTGTGGATTTCCTGACGAAGACATCAGACAGATGGTCCTGTGAGGGACTGCGTATCTATAAAGTAAATGAAATATATGGTACAAGAGGACTGTCCTATGTATCGGGGCAGACCTATCAGGAGTTCAGTGGCGAGTTGCTGTTCGGAACTACAGTAACAGATATTTCCACTTTGAGCTGGACGGATTTCCAGCTGATCCGGTTCGGCAGTGACAATAACTGCACAGTGAAAGCGGCAGCTATGAGCGGTAGCTATGACAGCAGACAGGACAGCGAATATCTGATCCGTCTGGATATTGCGGACGAATATCTGGCAGGACTTGAGGCTCTGGCAGCAGAATACCAGGATGGTCAGACGGGATTGTATAATTTAAAGGAAGTGGAGCTTTTGAAGCTTCGCGTGGTATATCGTGATATTTATGGTGGCCGCAGAGTAGTTACAGTACCTGTAATCAGCAATGTTATCGGCTATGCCATCGAACAGGGCATCAGCACAGATACCGCCCTGTTAGGACTGGCAGGACAGGGAGAGAGCCTGGTTATGAAGGTACGCCTTCCGGATTTCGCAGAGTTGTACAGCGGTACGGATAAATCAGGCAATGTTATACAGCAGACAGCAATCTACCTTACCTGTGGAAGCGATAAGACACTTTTAGAGGGAACCGGTCTGACACTGCCTAGCGATGACAATAAAAATGCGCGGGCAGCAGCCAGAAGACAGAAGGCAGCAGACAGCAAGGATTCCCTGACACTTACCGGTGCAAGTCTCTACAACGTGTCCTCTGTGACAGCTGGAAACAGCAGTGTGGCTGTAGCAACCACGAAGGTTGAGAATAATGTTCTGGTAACTACGATCGAAGGAGATCCTCTCTATTACCATGTATCCGCCAGCACCTCCGGTGATGTGGTGACTTATGCAGGAAGTGAGACTACACTGTCCATGCAGCGTTATCAGAGCGGAGCCAGCCTGACAATGAAGAAAAGCTATGATGACCAGTACCTGATTGAACTGCAGACAGATACTACTACTCTGTCAGGAACGACGGACGGTCTGACTGTGGAATTCAGCTATATGGATCAGGCGGGAACCTCCAGAGTGACGGATGCCTATGATCTGAAGGAACTGTTGAATTCCTATTATGGTTACTGGCCCTCCAGCGGATCGGATTATGGTTATCTGCAGGGAGCCGCAGGCGGCGGAGTATTGCGTTTTGTGATCTCACTTGCTAATGTGGATTACTTTACGGGAATCCGTGTCTCTGTGGATGGCAACGACGAGTGGCAGATGTCCGGCATGAGTATTTACAAGCTGTATGGTCTGTCCAACAGAGTCGGTACTTTCAAAAGCTCTAGTGTCGGCAGTGTCCAGTCCAATGTGGAATTCACCAGAGAGTACGAAGGTGTGAAGGCATATGGAGCTGTGAACATGCAGATACTGGTGGAAAAGGGAGGCAGTAAAGAATTTTCCTTCTCCTCCGATAGCATTACAGAAATCGACAGCTTTGACTGGAGTCAGAAAAAATATGCGCTGACTTATGAGGAAGCGAATAATGATATGGGCTTCACTAAGGGCACATGTACATACACAATAGAAGTGAATGTAGCAAGTGATGCACAGGCTACCTATTCAGACGGAGACAGCGGCAGTAAGAACCAGTTCTTCTTCCGACTGCAGTTTGAGAATGGCAGCAGCCCTTATGTATTGGCCAACCAGCAGATGACCTCCGATGGTTTCCGCGCAGGACAGACGGAGACCTTCACAATTACCACAAACGAAGATTACGGTAACGTGACGGCAGTACAGATCATCCCTGAGATGAAGAACAGTGAGGATTATACCTACGATAAGCTGAATATTGATTCCATCAGGATCGTCCAGAATTCCAGCTCCGCCATGAGCAAGACATGGACCGTCAGCTCCGTAGGCTGGATCGGCACAGAGTATACTGATCCCGGTGAGGAGAACGGACTGCGAAGTGTAAAGTCAGTATATGAATCCGAGCTTGCCAAGACTTTTAAGGTGGATTACACCACCAATGTAATGAACTTGCTGTTCTGTCTCGGAACCGGAAGCTATAAGGACAAGGAAGGCAATCCGGTAGAGCAGTTCCAGGGTAAGTGTGATGTGACAATCCAGTACGTGAGCATCACAGGCGAGAACCGCACAGCCACTTATGATATTGTAAAATATATGTATGACTATATGGGAAGAACTCCCAATCAGGATGACAGCGGACTGTCGGGCGGAGCCATCAGTGATCCGAACTATATGTTCCGTGAAGAGCATATGGATCGCTTTATTCTGCCAATCTCTGATATCCAGTCGATCACCAGAGTGGATTTCTACCCGACAAGCTCCAACGGTACCAGCTGGCAGATTGCAAGCCTTGCTGTATATGCAATCTCCGAGCAGGGAAGTCGGTATGTGAATGAACAAGATGAGATTGTCTATACCGGAAAAACCACAAAGCTGTGCTCTAATGCAGAGGACATCAATACTATGGTATGTCCGAAGGGCACGAGACAGGACGGCGTCAAGATTAATATGACCGAGAACAAGCTGGTCGTTGATGCTGACAGTACTAATTGGGTGTCTGTAGTAACCAGAGAGCCGATTTCTACCAGAGATATGCTGAATATTTATCTCTATATGCGCAGTGATGCAGATGATAAGAGCGGCTACGATCTCTCCGCATGCGTGGAATATACGAACATCGGAGGTATGATAGCGAAATCTACCGAGCGTGTGATGAACAAGGATACAAGCTCCGGTGAGAACATGTTCTATCTGCAGGGCGTGGAAGTCAAGGAAATGAGTGTTTTAAACAATCTGACGATAGAGACCGCTTCGGATAGATTGTGTTATGCACCGATTGATTATGCAATGGTACAGAGAGTACGTTCCGGTGTGGTAATTGATACCTACTATATCTATTTTGCAGGATCGGATCCCGGAAGTACCGGTACAGCAGTGAAGGCAGGGCCTTCCTCCTCCACACAGTCTACAGGAGAATCCCAGGTAGTCACTCTGAATTTCGGTGGTGACACTAAGAGTATGCAACTGCTGGCAGAGAACCGTGATCTGGCTGTGGCTATTAAATATGTGTCCAGCGCCGGCAATGTAGGCAACACACAGACGGAATACAGCTCACCGTATATCTTCCTGACAGATCAGGATTACACAACCTTGTATAACGGACAGAGCGTGGATATCACTTTCCATGAGAAATATGTGAAGAACATCACCGGCATTGTATTAGTGCCCAGTGGGCAGGTAGCAGCGGACATTACGGGAGCAGTTGTGGCAACCTATCAGGTGACGGATGTAGACATGGATCAGAATCCGCTGCCGACAGCATGGTATAGCTTCGCCGGAATGAGACATGTTGAGGTCAGCCAGGGCAATAATCTGGGAACACTGAACCTGACGGATCCGGTAGTCAGCACGGAGAGCTCCACAGATGTAACGAATGTGGTAACACCTGTGACCATGACGATTAAGACAGCTGCAGCTGCACAGGATTATGAGAGCGGTACCAATACGCCGATCCGTATGAAGCTCTATTACACCGGAGCCAGAGGAGAATCCGAAGTATATACTGTAGAAGATATTACGAAGGTGGCACAGACCGGAAGCAGCTTTGCTACAGACGGTACGGCAACACTGAATTTCGCATTGACCGGCTGCAAAGCACTTACTTCTGTAACATTTGAACCTTACGACAGCGATGCAGGCAATATTGCGGGATGGACACCGGAGAAGCTGACAATCCAGACGAGAACTGTCAGTGGTACGAATACCGTCAGCAGAGAGATCCAGACACGTTTCTTCGAAGGCATGGCAGAAGAATCCAGAATTTCACTGACCAATGTAGTACTGGCTGCAACTGTAGCTGTGAAGACGACTACAGCAAGTGAATATTCGCAGACTTACAATACACTGAATCAGGATGTGAACATTCTGCTTTCAGCCAGCCAGACGATGCGGGTATTGCCGGTACTTAACGGCAGCAGTCAGGGCTTCGCTTATCTGTTACAGAGAGTTGGCACAGACGGCTCTGTAGGAGCAGAGGTTGCACTTACCTCTGATAATGGTGTATCGATTGATGGAAGCAGTTATCTGACGTTGGATGCATCCAAGCTGAGTGATGGCAATTATCAGCTGACGATTTATTCCAAAGAAAATACAAAGCTGACGAATGTGGTGAAGTTCACTAAGGAGAGCACAGAAGCGACAGCGACACCGTCACCGACTGCAACGCCGTCATCGACTGCAACGCCTGCGCCGACTGCAACACCTGCGCCGACGGCGACACCAACACCGACACCGGCAGCGGAACCGACACCGGCAGCGGAACCAACACCGGCAGCGTCGGATGATAGCACAACATCGGATTGAGAAAGAAGAGGGGAATGAGATGAAAATATTAGCTGTTGACGATGAACATCTCGCACTCGAGATGCTGGTTGATGCAATCAGGGAGGCATGCCCCGGAGCGGAGGTCTTAGGCTTCTCCAATCCGGTGGATTGCCTGGAAGAGGCTAAAAAGGGGCTGTTTGATGCTGTATTTTCAGATATCCAGATGCCGCAGATGACGGGGATGGAGTTCTCCGAGAAGCTTCGGAAGCTCCGTCCCGATGTAAATATCATTTTTATCACTGCATATGACAGTTATGCGGTAGAAGCCATGAATCTCCATGCCTCAGGATATCTGATGAAGCCGATCACGGCGAAGAAGGTTGAACGGGAAATGAAGGATCTGCGTTACCATATGGAGGCACAGGAGGATTATAAGTGCCGTATCCAGTGCTATGGTAATTTTGAGGTCTTCGACAGACAGGGAATTCCGGTGCATTTTAAGAGGAACCGCAGCAAGGAGGCACTGGCATATATCGTACACAGGCGCGGTGCTTCCTGCACGACGAAGGAGATCGCTGCTGTGCTGTTCGAGGATATGCCTTATGATGAGCAGCAGGCGAATTATATCAAAAAGATCATGGCGGCAATGGTACAGGATCTGGAGGCGGCCGGTGTCGGAGATATCATCGTCAGACAGCGTGGAAGTGTAGCCTGCAATACACAAAATTGTAATTGCGACTATTTCAATGAACCTGAGAAAAAGGAAAATTTCGATCAGGAGTACATGACCCAGTATAGTTGGGCAGAATACGAATAAATCTCTGTGGCTGACAGACAGCAGGCAGGAGACAGGAGGCATGGATGGAAAGTATCACAGTACCGGCAAGTGTTGATCAGTTAGATACCGTACAGGATTTTATCTCGGAGAAACTGGAACAGTATGATTGCCCGATGAAGGCAATGATGGCAATAGAGATCGCTGTGGAGGAGATATTTGTAAATATAGCAAGCTATGCCTACCGTCCGGAAATCGGGGAGGCTACGGTATGCTGTGAAGTGTGTGAAGATCCTCTGGAGGTTACGATACAATTTCTTGATCATGGCAAGCCATTCAATCCGTTGGAAAAGGATGATGCGGATACCTCGCAGGATGCTCTGCTGGAACGCGAAGGCGGTCTGGGAATTCTCATGGTCAAAAAGTCTATGGATTCTGTGGCCTATTCCTATGAGAATGGTAAGAACATATTAACCATCTTGAAGAAAATGTAAAATCGTAATTTTTTGTCTACCTTTTGTCTCCTTAGATTTAATAGAATGTAGACAGTTAAAGAAAAGAGCTTCGACTCTGAAA
>CAVFMG010000030.1:0-8119 GCA_963623435.1 Odoribacter splanchnicus | reverse complement strand
ACTCTGAAACGATACAAATTTGATAAAACCAGGATGATTACATCGGAAAGAAGGTAAAAATTATGCCGGTACCCCAGAACAGCACCATGACCACTTATTTTCAGCATATCACAGATATTACAGGAATTGATTTCAAATCAGGAACTCCGGAGGAGATCAGCCGGGCACTGAGCAGTATCTATATTGATGGGCACAGTGTGCTGGAGTTACTCGGCGCACCGTCTATCAGCGGAACCGAGGACAAAAAAATCAAAGAAGTGAGTGACATGTTGGATCAGGCACTTTCTGCTACAGATGATGAGTACAGCTTCGTCAGTGTCATGAACCATGACGATCCCTTTGCAAAACCTCGCATGATTTCCAACGATACTTTGCTGGATGTCAAGGGAAACGTTCTTAATACAGATGCAATGGATGAAGTGCAGTCTGCGAAGATCATCGATACCTTTGAGAAAAAGAAGGAAGCTGCGAAAGCTTATGCGGAAAACTACAGTGTGGACCACGAGAAGAATCTGGCAAGCTTAAATCATGAGCTTGCTGATGAGAATGCGTTCGCAGCATATCATAAGATTGATAATTTTTTAAGCACAGCCGTATATGATCCCAAGAAAAACACATTAGTACCGAATGAACTCATGCCATCAGCAAAACGTGATATGAACTCCGTGCTGGATATGTGCAACCTGGTGCTGTTAAACAGAGGCTACACCATGGAGGAACTGTCCGGTGATGGTGTCAACATCAAAGAGGGCAGAGAAAAAGTCGGTAAGATGATGGAGCAGATTCTCTTTGACTACGGCATGATCCCCGTGGATCGTGCGAAAGCATTCCTGGGCCTTGTAGATGAGGCGGCGACCGCACTGGAAGAAATGCAGATGAAGAGAGTGGATCTGTCAGATGACAGTACATTTTCTAATGTGATGTTCAACCGTCAGGTTGCAGAAATGGCTTCAAGTCTACAGAAAATGATCGGATATGCCAGAGATAACGTTTATGACGACCGTCTGGATCAGAGCGCAGACAGAGTTCGTACCATTACGAATTTTACAGACGGAGTCATGAAGCTGGATACCGCCAGAATTGCTGCCGCACAGCCGGGAGCAGATTACAGTACAGTAGCTGAGGGAATGACGGCGCAGGCATTTGTAGATACGCTTGGACCGGATTATATTAAATTCCGTTCCACTACAATAGTAGGTGTAAAAAATGAACTGTCTATGACAGATGCCCTGGATAGCGCCATTGACCGGGCTTCCGGGTATGACAACGGCAGGATCAGTGAAGCTTACAAGGATGCTTATGATCAGCTGTCCTGGGGCGATGCAACAAAATACAAGGATATCGTCACCGAGCAGGTGAAGAATAATGAGAAGCTGGCACAGGCAGTCCATAATACTGTGGAGTCACGCGAAGGCAGATATCTCATTCACTCCGAAGAAGCCAGTTTATTCACCCCGCAGGAGGGAGAGACCTTTGTAGATTACAAAACAGCTTTAGGTCAATACATCAAGGGTTCCACTTCTCAGCTTGACAGAGTCACTACCACAGGTGTGCTGATTGCTATATTCGCAGCCTGGGATGCGGAACAGAACGGCAGAGAATTCTCTGTGGATGACTATTTACATAACAAAGATATGCAGCGGGAGATGGGAGCGAAGACACTTGAGTTCTTCAGAGAGCATCCGATTCCGGCTGCTACCGACGAGGCAACTGTGGAGAACGTACGTCTCTTCGGAAAGATGTCAGCAGCCTTTAACAGGAAGCTTGACGACGTCGTAGTTCCGCAGCTGGATACTTCTTCACCGGAGGCAAGCAGGGAACAGGTGAATTATCTGAACACATTGATGTCCATGTTCCAGGATGTCGAGCAGCTCAGAGCCCTGGTGCCGAATACGGATCCGAAGTTTGCAGAGGCTTTCTATGAAGCAGAGGGAGGCTTTGACAATTATACCAGAACCTCAGAAATCAGAGATGCCGCAATGGGTGTGATGCACACTGAGAGATACTATCTGAAGCATGCGGCAGGACTTGCAGATAAGAGCATAGATCATCTGATGGACAGCCCCAAGGGCTTCAATATGACATCATTGACCGCAGCTGTCTATGTGCTGAATCATGATGGGAAGAAATTCATGGGCAAGAAGGTCTCTGAATGCACGGATGACTTCGGCTATCTGAATTATCTGCGTTCCGCAGCCGATACCGGATTTGATGGTCAGCTCAAACCGCGTAGGATTGTCGGGAATGACCGTGATAAGCAGAAAATGCTGGTTGATTATGTGACCAGCATGGGCAGGGATGATAAGCTTGACCTGAATACCTCCATGAGGGACTACAGAGAGAGTTTTATGAAACTGTATGAAGTCAGAGAAGAGAATCGTGAGAGCTATCAGGAAGAATTCGAGATGCTCCAACAGGAAGAAGAGGTATTTGAGGTAGATCCTTATCAGGAGATTAACGAGATCGTCGGTGGTAACGCACATGACTGGAGCAAGGAGCTCTCCAGAAAGGACTGGAAAGCCAGAATCACCGAAATGGAGAAGCTGATGTCCGCTAATGACCCGGCTCTGTTACGCAGTTCACCGGAATACAAGGCTGTCAGGGAAGGTCTGAAGCAGGCGAGAATAGCGTTGGAGGCTGAGACGAAGCAGGGGGCGTTTGATGTCTATAGCTTCAATGACGGTATGCGTAAGGTATTCCAGAATGCCGGAGATTATATCCAGAAGAAGGAGAATTCCGGTAAGCTTGGTGAAAAATACGGTCAGAAACGACTGGATGCCATGCGTGACCTCAGAGGAATGCTGAGTAAGCGCAACAGCACATTGACTCCAGAAGATGGCGTTGCACTTTTGTTTGGCAGTGACGGTGACCTGGATAATTATAGAATAATAGAAGGCTTTATCAGACTGGGAGGTTATCTGGAGGATGCGCTGGAGCTGAAGGAGACGGATCCTGAGAAAAGTAAGCAGATGATCGATCTGGTGGACAGAGTGCTGGAGGAGCGTGGTAAAAACTACAGCACCAGGAAAGAACTTATGAATGAACTGGATAAGCATACACACGAATTCTTTGCAATGAACGTGGAAAGAAATGAGGATGAGTATGTGGAAGCTCTGTGCAACGCTAAAAAGAGTATTGTCAATGTCATGAAGGATAAGATGGCAATGACAGAAAAAGCAGCTAACTGGTTCGGGGTGATGAATGTATATGCCAAATTGGCTGAAACAAGCACCAATGACAAGTTCAAAAAGAGCGGTACCACAGAGGCAGTCAGAGAAATGGCAATGTGTGGCCGGTTGGCGGAAAGAGCTATACAGACTCGTTATAAGGCTATGGATTTTGATGCACCCGAGATGCTTACTAAGAAGGAAGCCACAGAGCTTGTAACCTTTTCTACATTGGGAGAGTTCATGCTTCATCGTAACAAGGCTGATCATGTGAAGGTATTTAAATCAATCATGAAGAGCAACGGCAGCGAAGAGGAGCTTTTGAAGAGCTTTGAAGATCTGGAAGCCGTACAGCATCTGTGTAAGGTAACAGGCAAGGATAGCATCCGACAGATTTCCTCCAGACATGCCCAGGAGGAGCAGGGAAAGCTTGGAAAAATCCAGTTCTGCAATAAACTTAAGCTTGCAAATGAGGCTCTGAAGAAGGATCTGGATAAGGCAATGGAGAATCCTGCAGCGTTCAAGGGGTTGGGGCAGAAGGCACCGGAACCCAAAAAACAGCAGCCGGTCATGGGCGGACATTAAAACGTATACAGACTAACTAAGGAATATGCAGAAAGATGAGACAGCTATTGATGAAACTAAGGGTAAATAAGAGAAATTCGGCAATCGGTCTGTACTTGATGAATGTGATTCTGTTTATCATACTGACGATGCCATTCAAACTGTGGGTAGCAATGACCCAGCTTACGGATATGCGTCCCAGCACAGCAATGACACCGGTGCTGGGAATGATCTTCGGATGGCCGGCAGCTTTTGGCTGTGCTACGGGTAATCTGATCTGTGATCTGATCTCTGGGTATGAATTCTCCTACGCATGTATCAGCTTTGTACAGCAGATGATCTACGCCATGGTGGCTTTCTATTTGTGGAAGCATCTGAACAAGGAGAGAAACGGCAATGAGTTCTGCCTGAACAGAGTATCTAAGATACTGAAATTCAGCCTGGTACTCCTGGTGGACTCCGTGCTGATCGTAATCTGTACGGGACTGCTGAATCATGTGTATAACGTGATATCCTTTATCTCCATGGATAATCTCTATCTGCTGATCAACAGCTTTGATTCCGGACTTATCTTCGGAACCCCGCTGCTGATCCTGGGTAATCTGCTGCAGCGTAAGCTGGTGAATCTGCAGAATGACAGCAAGGAAAAGGTGATTCATTTCTCATTGAATGAGAGAATGATTTTAAATACCATTATCACCGGTATCGGCATCAGCGTTGTAGTGGCTGGAGTGGTATTTCTGACTAACAAAATGGCGGAAAGCGGTGGTCAGGTAGATCTCTTAGGACAGATGTTCCTGTTCCAGACACTGGTCTTGAATGTATATTTTGCATTATCTCTTGGCTTTATGTATTTTACGGAGAAGAGCATTGCTACACCGGTTGAGAAGCTGGCACAGGTCAGTGGGAATTATTATGCAGAGCATAACTCCCATGATCAGCGTCAGGAAATGCTTACTGTGTGTGAACAGTATGCGAAGGATACCACAGAGGTGGGAGAACTGGCACGTTCTTATATTTCCATGATTCAGGATCTGGAAAGCTATATTGACAATCTTCAGGCAGTGACCAGGGAGAAGGAGCGTATCAATGCAGAGCTGACGCTGGCATCGGATATTCAGGCGCACATGCTGCCTTGTATCTTCCCTCCGTTCCCGGAGCACAATGAGTTCGATATTTATGCGAGTATGACCCCGGCCAAGGAGGTCGGCGGTGATTTCTATGATTATTATATGCTGGATAACAAAAAGCTTGCACTTGTGGTGGCGGATGTATCCGGTAAGGGTGTTCCGGCAGCACTGTTCATGGTTATTACCAAGGTGTTAATCAAGAATCATGTTCAGCTGGGACTGAAGCCTGCGCAGGTATTCGAAAAGGTGAATAACCTGCTGTGTGAGGGTAATGATGCAGATCTATTCGTGACCGCATGGCTGGGAGTACTGGATCTGGAGAGCGGCATGCTGACTTATGTAAATGCCGGACATAATCCGCCGATGCTTAAGACTGCTGATGGTGATTTTGAATTTTTAAGATGCAGGCCTGCGCTTGTGTTGGCCGGTATGGAAATGACTAATTATACGCAGAATGAGCTTCAACTCCATCCCGGTGACAGTCTGTTTTTGTATACAGACGGTGTCACAGAGGCAACCAACGCATCCAACGAGCTGTACGGTGAGGAGCGTCTGCAGAGCTTCATGAATAATCACAAGACTGCCGGTGTAGTCGATAAGATTCATGGACTAAAGCAGGATATCGACACCTTCGTGGGAGAGGCACCGCAGTTTGATGACATTACAATGCTGGCATTTGATCTGAAACATTTACAGTAAAATATTTGTCTACTTTTTGTCCCCAGGCAGGAGTATAATGAGAGCATACACGTTGAGAACGGTATGCTCTTTTTAGAAGTAACCACATGAGCAAAAATTAAGCCTCGCAGAGGCGATTTTGCGAATGGGGTTCTGAATAGTTACCATAGATTTAAAAGGAAAGGAAGAACAATTATGCCGAAACCAATGCATCCGAGGCTGATTGCAGCTTATCAGAACATCAAAAACGTTACAGGTCTGGAATTTGACGAAAATAATCTGGACGAAGTGAAAAAGGCCCTTGGTAAAATATATATCAATGGAACCGGGCTGCTTGCAGGCAACAGATTTGAGGAGATAAAGTCCGTGACTGATCCTATTGTGTCAGGCATCAGTAGTACAATAAACAGCGCATTGAACACCCGTACAATAGCCCACGATGTCATCAGTATCATAGATCCGAATGATCCCTATGCGGTGCCCAGGGTTGTCTATCAGGATGCTCCGCACGATAGATACGGTAAGGTTATTGAGAATCCGACGAAGGCAGATCTGACCAATCTCGAGAAATGGAATGCGGAAGCGCGTGCTTACGAGAAGGATTTCCGGAAAAACCACAGGAAAAACTTGAACAGACTGGCAAAAGACCTTGAGACTTATAAAATGCCTGACAGTAAATATCTGGATGCCTCTTACTATTTTGCACCGGAACAGCTGGATCAGCGTACCGGAGGCTTTCAGACGCAGTCCGACATCTGGGAATTCTCCAGAACCGAGAATGCAGTTTCGTTCTGTAATCTGGTGCTGTTGGGACGAGGATATACAGATAAGGAGCTGATGCGTAACAATGAGGATGTCATGGAGGCCAAGCGGCTGGTGGGCGCAGAGCTTACCGCTATCATGTCTCCCGGGCTTAGTACGGAGGAACGCAGTCAGAGATTCCGGGGACTTGTGAAGGACTCAATGGATGCACTTAACGGGCTATCGTTCCGCAACGTAGACTTAAGTGATGACAAAACCTTCGATAATGTGAAATACAATCAATGGATTGCCAATATGGCGGATAACCTGGGACAGGTTCTGAAGGGAGCTGAACAGACTTTTCAGAGCAAATGGATCAGGGATACGGAAAAAGATCTGGACATGATCCGTAATTTTACTACCGGCATCACAACAATGGACCGTAAGCGTCTACAGGGTGTGAACGGAGAACTTAAGGATGCAGAAAGCATGCGTGAGCCTGCATTGGCACAGCTTTTTGTCAACAAAGCCGGCACAGCCTATACGAAGTACCATAACACCAGATTCGATCTGGCGAAGGGCGAATTTAATCTTGCAACAGAGCTGGCAGATACCATGAAGGAGCAGATCCGTGGCAATGCGGACTTTGCAGATGCGGCCCGGAGAGACCGTAAAGCTAAAAACACAGAAAACTACCAGAGATTTGTAGAGATTGATCTGGAAAGAGCGGGAAATGGTCCCATTGAGAAGCTTCGGGAGGATATGACCAGAGCTGCATCCGTAAATCCGGAGGATTTGAAATACAGGGGGCGCGTGTTTGCATGGGCCGATGCCGATCCCGGTGTGACGATTGAGAGCATGGCGAGAGAACTCCATGAATTGATCAGTACGGGCGTTTCAACACAGGTATCACGGCAATGTACTATGGAAGCTATGTTTTTGGCATACGGTCTCATGAAAGCAGAACAGAACGGCGAGAAGATATCTATCCGGGAATTCTATAATAATGCTGAGCTTCAGAAGAAGATCGGAAAAGAGGCTATGCAATACTTTAGAGAGCATCCGATGCCGGACAAGACCGAGAAGCTTACACAGCAGAATTATAAAACCTTCAGCGAGATGCTTGCAGCATTAAACAGAGAACTTTCTAGTACGGTGCTGTTAGATTACGATTACACGAATCCTGAGGAAGCGGAGGCGCACAGAGATTATATCGACAGACTGCAGGGACTTTTGTGTGACAGTCATCAGCTGAGGGATGTTATTCCGAATGACTCAATAGATATCTTCTATGATGCTCATGGTGGCAGAGACAGCTATGAAGACCTGCAGAAGCAGATCACTCTGGCAGAGGCTATGGCATCATCCCTGACAAAGCTGATCCCGGAGCGTGAGCTGGGGACCCGGAGTCTGAACAGATTGTTTGAACCGGGTAAGGCTGACGCTGCGTGTCGGGGGCTGTATATCCTGAAACAAGCAGAAAAGTTCCATGGCATGAAGATAGGAGAATTTCCTGCCGACAATACCGGCAAGAGACTCTGGCTTACTATGTACAATGCGGCACCTTTAATGATAGATGGATTTAAGGAGAAGCTTAAGAATAACGATAATAAAAAGGCAATCAGGGAATATCTTCGTTCTTATGGCAGAAATGATGCAGCAGGTATGGATGAGCTGATCAAGGGTTCTGCAGAGATCGTATTTATGAGTGAAGATGATCTTAGGAATGAAAAGCGCAATGATTCTATTGTGGAGATGGGAGATCCCGGCGACGATATTGAGGAGCTTATCGGCGATCTATGGGAAGATGACATTGAGGCTGTACAGGAAGAAGATGCT
>CAVFMG010000029.1:0-23392 GCA_963623435.1 Odoribacter splanchnicus | reverse complement strand
AAAGGTGGAAAATACCCACGACGCAGCGACAGCAAGGGTATGGAGAGCGGAAAAGGTGGAAAATACCCACGACGCAGCGACAGCAAGGGTATGGAGAGCGGAAAAGGTGGAAAATACCCACGACGCAGCGACAGCAAGGGTATGGAGAGCGGAAAAGGTGGAAAATACCCACGACGCAGCGACAGCAAGGGTATGGAGAGCGGAAAAGATAGGAAATACCCACGACGCAGCGGCAGGAAGGGTATAGAGAGCCGAAAAAGTGAAAAATACCCAGTGACCGGCTGAGATAAGGGTATGGATACCAAAAAGTAAGTATAATACCCAGACGAAGAAAAAAGATATGAAAAAATGAGTGTGGCACGGTACATTCATTTTGATAAAAAATAAAATATCGTGCAGAATGGAGTTTGAAATGAATTTAGAGCAGACTTTAAATGAGATCACCGGAAAATTATATGGCAAGAACATCGGTGCCTGCACCGATGCACAGCTGTACACCGGAGTACTGCAGTTGACCAAGGAGAAGATGGCAGAGACTCCCGCAATCACCGGAGACAAGAAGGTATATTACATTTCCATGGAGTTCCTGATCGGTAAGCTGTTATCCAACAATCTGATCAACTTAGGCATCTATGAGGAACTGAACGAGATTCTGAAGAAAAACGGCAAAACCATCGCTGACATCGAAGAGGCAGAGCCGGAACCTTCTCTCGGTAACGGCGGTTTGGGAAGACTGGCAGCATGTTTCCTGGATTCCATCGCTACACTGGGACTTCCCGGAGACGGTATCGGTCTGAACTATCACTTCGGACTGTTTAAGCAGGTATTCAAGGATCATCTGCAGATGGCTGAGAAGAACGACTGGATCCAGAAGGATTCCTGGCTGAACAACACCGGCACCAAGTTTGAAGTAGCTTTCGGTGACCGCAAGGTGACTTCCGTATTGTATGATATTGATGTGGTAGGTTATGAGAACGGTCTGAACAAGCTGCATTTATTTGATATCGAGACCGTAGATGAGAGCCTGGTGAAGAAGGGCATCACTTTCGATAAGGAAGCAATCGAGAAGAACCTGACCTTGTTCCTGTATCCCGACGATTCCGATGAGGCAGGTAACCTGTTACGTATTTACCAGGAGTACTTCATGGTATGCAACGGTGCCCAGTTGATCCTGAAGGAAGTAAAGGAAAAAGGTTACGATCTGCATACTCTGCCTGAGCATGTAGCAATCCAGATCAACGATACCCATCCCACCATGGTGATCCCTGAACTGATCCGTATCCTCACCACAGAGGAAGGCTTCACCATGGACGAAGCAATTGATGTGGTAAGCCGCACCTGCGCTTATACGAACCATACTATCCTGGCAGAAGCTCTGGAGAAATGGCCTCTGGCTTATATTGAAGAAGTAGTGCCCCAGCTGGTTCCTATCATCAAGGAGCTGAGCGACCGTGTGGCAAAGAAATACAAGGACGAAAAGGTACAGATCATCGACAAGGATAAGAGAGTGCACATGGCACACATCGATATCCATTATGGCTACAGTGTCAACGGCGTGGCAGCAATTCATACCGAGATCCTGGAGCAGAGCGAGCTGAACCATTTTTACAAGATCTACCCCGAAAAGTTCAACAACAAGACCAATGGTATTACCTTCCGCAGATGGCTGCTGTCCTGTAACCATGAGCTGGCTGCATTCCTGACCCAGACCATCGGCGATGGCTACAAGAAAGATGCCGAGGAATTACAGAAGCTGTTAGAGCATAAGGACGATCAAGCAGTGCTGGATGCCATCTATGACATCAAGAAGACGATGAAGGCAGAGCTGGTATCCTATATCAAGGAGAAGGAAGGCGTGGAGCTGAATCCCGATTCTATCTTCGATATTCAGGTAAAGCGTCTGCATGAGTATAAGCGTCAGCAGATGAACGCGCTGTATATCATTCACAAATATCTGGAGATCAAGGGTGGCAAGAAGCCTTCTACACCGCTGACCTTTATCTTCGGTGCCAAGGCTGCACCTGCGTATGTGATCGCACAGGATATCATTCATCTCCTGCTGGTAATGTCCGACATTATCAACAATGATCCCGAAGTCAGCCCATACATGAAGCTGGTAATGGTAGAGAACTACAACGTAAGCTATGCAGAGAAGCTGATCCCTGCCTGCGATATTTCCGAGCAGATTTCTCTGGCTTCCAAGGAGGCATCCGGAACCGGTAACATGAAGTTCATGCTGAACGGTGCCATAACTCTGGGAACCAGTGACGGTGCAAACGTGGAGATCCACGAGCTGGTAGGCGATGACAATATCTACATCTTCGGTCAGGACAGCGACACTGTCATCAAGCATTACGAGAAGGCAGACTATGTCTCCAAGGACTACTACAAGAAGAGCCCTGTGATCAAAGAGGCAGTAGACTTCATCGTCAGCAAGGAAGTGCTCAAGGTCGGCAAAAAGGAGAACCTGGAGCGCCTGTACAACGAGCTGCTGAACAAAGACTGGTTCATGACCCTGCTTGACCTGGAAGACTACATCAAGGTAAAAGATAAGGCATTCGCTGATTATGAGGATCAGCAGAAGTGGAAGAAGATGATGTTAGTGAACATCGCCAAGGCAGGATTCTTCTCCTCCGATAGAACCATCGCAGAATACAACAGAGACATTTGGAAATTGAAATAAATAATTAAGAAGCTCAGTAGCCCGCATTGGGGCTAAGGACCGCAGACCCAATGCGGGCTACTGGTTTTGGAAGGCATCGCGGATTTTTTCATTTCCGCTGCAACATGCACCGCAGCATCTTCCCCCACTTCGTTATAAGCTGCCTGATAGTAGTGGAAGGTATCTTTCATAAGTCCACGATGCAGCATGGATTCAAATCTGCGGGACACAAGGGTGACATCCGGGATTTCCCGGGGGATGCGCTGCTGGGCGGCAATAATTTCCGAGTAGTCATGAAATTCTGCGTCAGGTTCGGCAAGATAAGGATTAAAATGCCCAATCTGAATCAGAAAGCAATGTTCGATTCCCTTTGATTTCAGTGCGGTCCAAAATTCACTAAAACATCTGATATATTCTTTCCCACTCATGCCGTGATCTCCATCGGTTTCCCCCTGGCACCATAAGAGATATTTGGAGCGAACTGTTATATTGTGCTCGGAAGTGTAAGAGAGGCACTTCTGATAGCGTTCGCACAAATCGCGGAAATAAGGCGTCCCCGGCAGCCATTCCAGGATCGAGGAGCCGCCCTTCGCGGCAGAGATCCCAAGTATAGGAATCTGGGTCCGGGCATAATACGTGTTAACAAAACTGCTTACCATAGAGCCGGTCTTCATACCGGGCTCATAAATTCCCTGCGGATTATTCTCCTGAACACCAAAAGGCTCTGCAATGGGATACAGCCGGTCGAGATCGGAAATGGCGCGGAATTCCGCCCCTGCCTCCGGAGAGACTGTCGGAGCGGGATCCGGAAAACGGCAGCAGGTAATGCCGCGTCCTGCCATATTAGATTGTCCGGCAAATAGAAACAAATCATAAGAAGCATTCATAAACATATTCCTTTCTGATGAAATCAAAATCAAAGCACATCACACTCTATTTCAGTATACCGTCGGAGACAGATTTGAAAAGATACAATTTTATATTCCAAGGAACATTTTTTCATCCGGAGAGTTGTACCTTGGAGGCTGGGAAAGTGCATGCTATAATAGAGACAAAATGGGAGTGGTATACAATGGCAGTGAAAAAAATCCTGAAAAATAATGCAATCATAAGACTGTTTTCTTCCTATCTGGTGGTGCTGTTTCTGGTGATCGCCACCTGTCTGACGGGTTTTGGACGCGCACTGGATATCGTCGAAGAGAACACGATACGGGAGAGTAGCAGCCTGCTGCGCCAGGGCGGCAGTGACATGGATTATTTGCTGAAAAATATTTATAACAGTGGAATGAAGCTGGCTGCTTCGCAAAATTTGAAAGAACTGGGAAGTGTCGCCGACACGGATGATCTGACTTATTACTATCAGGCAAAAGCAGTAATGAAGGATTTTGAAGAGGCACTGAAATATCTGGACAGTGAAATGTATCAGGAGAGTTTTATATATGTTAATGCTGTGGACAGATTTTTCTTCCAGGGAGGCATGTATCGAAGTACGGTATTTGACAGCTATCTGACAAAATGGGGAGTGACTCGTGAGGAGTGGATGGAAGTCAGCGAAGGAAGTCAGAAGCTTCCTGGTTTTTATGTGACGGATAACGGGGAACTGTTTTATTACTTTCCTTGTACGGATCTATCGGCTAAAAATAAGAGAATCGCTACTGTGTTTTTCCATATCAATAAGAAATTTCTTCTGGAAAAAATGCAGTTTTTACAAAACTACAGTACTTATAGCGTTTTTTTGGTTCAAAACGGAACAGTGATACTGGAAGTAGATGGTTTTGGCACGGGAATTCCGTCAGAAATCGTGCAGAATTTTGATGAAACAACCAAAGAACAGAATGTCCGTATGGTTGAGAAAATGGTTCTGCAGAAGCGTTCAGACAGTGTCAGGGGGGCTTATATTCTTGTTCTGCCGGAGAATGAAGCATTTGCCAAAATCGAAAGATTAAAGCTGTTTCTGTTCATTCCCCTGGGAATCGCCCTGGTGTGCGGTATCGGTTTTGCTGTCTACTGTGCGGTGAGAACAGGCAAACCGATCAATAATATTGCAAAGAAAATCAGTGATATTCAGAGCGATACACAGCCGCAGAATGTGAATACGGATCTGAAGTATCTGGATGCGACGATTGAGCAGATCATAGAACAGCAAAAGGCAGACAAAGGTGCCCTGCAGCAGAGCTTTTTCCATAATCTCCTGAAGGGGGATTTTGTCTCAAGACCGGAGCTGGAATACATGGCGAAGCGTGCGGAGATCCCTCTGACGGGAAAAGAATATTATGCGGTTGCGGTGAGACTTTTCCCGCAGATCGATGCGGACCATATTGACGGACAGACCGTGGAGGAAGCCAGAGCGGTGCAGCTTCTGCTGGGACATTATTTGCAGACACAGAATACGGGGACGCTGTGGTCTTATAAGAGAAATACACTGGTATTCCAGTATATCATGGAAGCAGATGGAGTGGGGGATGACGATATCCGGCAGCTGGTGAACGGCACACTGGAATGGCTGAAGGAAGCGCATCATGTGGATTCCTGTTGGGGAATCAGTACGATCTGCCGGGATCTGATGAATTTCTGGAGAAATGCGCAGGAGGCGCAGGATGCCCTGCGGGAAGCCGGACGCCGGGAACCTGTGCTGTTATATAGTGAGGCAAAGGGACAGGACAAATCTTTCTATCTGCCCTATTCCATGGAGGAGCATCTGGCGCAGGGACTGCGCAGCGGTGATTTTGAACAGGTGGGACAGACACTGGACATGCTTCGGGAAGAGAATCTTCTCCGCAGAAAGCTGGACAGAGGACAATTTCTGAAGCTGAGTCGCAGAATTTCGGATATTCTTGCCGCGCAGTGCGGGCATTTGGATGAGACAGAGGAATCCCTGATCCGGCTGAACGGAAGCCTGATCGAGAATCGGACGGATGTGCAGAACGAAGAACATTATTTTGAGGAACTGAAGCAGGTATGCTATCGCATCTGCGGCATAGCCGTGGGACAGAAGAGCCTGAAGAGGAACAATAAGATCAAGTCCATCCTGCAATATATGGAGGATAATTTTAACAATACCGGCATGGGACTGGCGATGGTCAGTGAACAGTTCGGATTGTCCGAAGGCTATCTGTCAGCACTGTTCAAAGAAGAGATGAATGTGAACTTTGCAGACTATCTGGAAGACCTTCGGATGAAGGAGGCATGCAGACTGTTGAAGGAAGGAGTACTGGTTGCGGAGATTGCAGAGCGCACCGGTTACAACAGCGTACAGTCCTTCCGCAGAGCCTTCAAGCGGGTCCTGGGTGTCAGTCCCAGCGAGTATCGGACGGAATAGCGAGGGTGCGGTAAAGTACCTCAGGATACACAATTTCATATGAAAAACAGCAGGGTACACTTTTCGGGAATCTCGAAAAGTGTATCTTTTTTTGCCGGAAAAAGTGCGGTTAGAATAGGGGCAGGAAGAACAAAGGAGGGTTCGGTTACATGAAACAACAATCACAAATACCCTTGGGGAAAAGGGTTCGGAAACACATTCCCCATTATCTGATGCTACTGCCATTGCTGGCAAGCCTGCTGGTGTTTTCCTATCTGCCGATGGTCGGTATCCTGTATGCATTTACAGATTACAGTCCGTTCCGCAAAGGATTTTCCATTATAGGATTTGCAAATTTTAAAACACTGTTTGCTTCCGCCGGCTTCTGGCAGGCATTTAAGAATACCTTACAGATCAGTACGATCCGTCTCATCGTTGTAACGATCGGAAGTATAGGTCTTGCACTATTGCTGGACGAGATCCGGACCGTATGGTTTAAAAAGATCACACAGACCATCGTGTACATTCCGCACTTTATGTCCTGGGTCGTGGTAGCATCCATTTTTACCATGTTCCTGTCTCCGAAGTCAGGAATGCTGAACAGTGTGATTGAGGCGTTTGGCGGCAACGCAGTTTACTTTCTGGCGGACAAGCACTGGTGGAGACCCTGGCTCTATATCATATCCTTCTGGAAAGAGATCGGATGGGGCGCCATTATCTATGTATCTGCACTGGCGGGGGTGGATATGGAGCAGCATGAAGCAGCGATCATGGATGGAGCTAACCGGATCCAGAGAGTTCTTCATATTACATTACCGGCGATCTCCGGCACGATCTTCGTAGTATTCATTCTGAATTTGGCAAAGATCCTGAACCTGTTTGACCCGGTGTGGGTATTGCAGAATTCTATGGTCGTGAATGTATCGGATGTACTGGAGACATATGTGTACCGAATGGGTATCAGCAGTTCTCAGTACGGAATATCTACCGCAGCCGGTCTGTTTAAGTCGGTAGTGTCCATCATCTTTGTATTGGCGGGTAACTGGCTGAGTAAAAAAGTAACGGGAGAGGAGGCAGTCTGATGCAGGACAAATTTTCATTCAAAAAAGGACACAGAGCGAGAGCAATATTTCTGATTTGTGATTATACATTTCTGGTACTGCTTATGATTGCCATGGTAGTGCCGCTCTGGAAAATATTTGTGGATTCCATTGATCCCACCAGCGTGGGAGCGAGAATGTGGCCAAAGGAGTGGTCACTGGATGCCTATAAAGTGATCCTGAGCAATTCCTCTCTGTATCGTCCGTTTATTGTGTCGGTGCTTACTACCATTGCGGGGACGGTTATCGGACTGGCAATCACGACACTGGGAGCTTACGCGCTGATGCAGAAGGATATGCCGGGACAGGCATTTTTCAGCAAGGTAGTGCTGATCACCATGATGTTTAACGGGGGTATGATCGCTACTTATCTGACTTATAAAAATCTGGGTCTGATGAACCATTTACTGGCAGTTATTCTGCCGGTATGCGTCACAGCGTATAACACGATTCTGATGAGAAGCTTCTTTGATGGATTGCCGAAGGCGCTTTTTGAGGCGGCGACAATCGATGGCTGCAGCAAGTTCGGATGTTTTTACCGTATTGCCCTGCCACTGTCTAAACCGGCATTGGCGAGCGTGGGTCTGTTCATCGGCGTGGCAATGTGGAACGATTACATGCATTTCATTCTCTACATTACGGATCTGAATCTGCAGAACTTCCAGGTGAAGATCCGGGCACTGATTCTGGAGGACGCCTTATCGGTGGCAAGCAGCAGTGTCAGTCTTGGAACCAACATGCTGAAATCGGCGACTATTTTTATCGTAATTATACCGTTTATGCTGATCTATCCTTTTATCCAAAAGTATTTTACCAAGGGAATTACTTTAGGAGCGGTCAAGGGGTAACTATGAGCTGACATTAGGGCAAAAAAAGACAATAAATAAGTCAAATTTGGTTCTTACAGGCAGAAGCCTGATGGGATAAAATAAAATTTAGGAGGTTACTATGAGAAACAAAACAAGAAGTTGGCAGAAGGCAGCGGCAATTATGGTCGGAGTATCTATGCTCGCAGCAATGACGGGCTGCGGAAGCGCAGAGAATGAGCAGGAGAGCACGGTGGCTTCCACAGAGGCGTCTAATGGAAATCAGACGCAGAACACGGAATCTGCGGAAGGTCAGGGACTGGATTATGACAGTATTCAGAAGCCGGAATCAATCTCTTGGTGCTCTCATGATGGTCTGCTGCCGGAAAATGGGCAGACCGAGTGGGATGCCGAATTTGAGAAGCTGACGGGAATCAAGCTGGAGCATACTTATGTAACTGGTAATGAATACAATTCCAAGATTGAGATGGACTATGCGGCGGATACGGTTCCGGATGTTTTTGATCTCTCTTCCACTTATTACAGCAAATACATAGCAGAGGGTGCGATAGCGGATCTGACGGATTTGGTACATGAATCCGGACTGTATGATGCGGTAGATGAGAGCCTATGGGAACAGGTAACTTACAACGGCAGAATCTACGGTGTGCCTAAAGAAGTACCGCAGGCTTGTGGCACTTATATGAGAAAAGACTGGCTGGATCGTCTGGGACTGGAAGTCCCTACTACTTATGAAGAGTTTATTAATGTACTGGAGCAGTTCCGGGATAATATCCCGGAGTGTCAGGTGCCTTATACCGCTCCGGGACTGGTAACAGCACAATATATCCCAGACTTTTATCAAGGTGCTTTCTGTGGATTTACCAAGGTTGATGACCAATGGGTAGATGGTATGCAGGAAGATAATATGGTGACGGCACTACAGAATATGCAGGATGCTTATAAAGAAGGACTGTTAGATATGGAGTCCATCACAAATACTACGGCAACTGCCCGTGACGCCTGGAATTCCGGCAATACCGGTGCTTTTTGCTACTGGACAGGTAACTGGGGACAGCAGCTCACAGAGCAGCTGCAGAAAAATGTGCCGGATGCGGAAGTTATCTGTATCCCTGCTATCGCCGGTGCGAGCTATCTGTATTCTACTCCGAGTGTACATGTAATTAACGGCAGATTGTCCGACGAGGAAATCGCGCAGGTGTTCAAGTACTTTATCAACTATATGCATGATGGTGATGAAGGTCAGGTGTTGTTTGAGTTTGGTGTAGAGGGTGTTCATTGGGAGCAGGATGGTGATCATGTAAAGATGCTTCCCAGCCTGTCGGATCCGACGGTAACCCTGAATAAAGCATATGTACTGCCTTCTTCCAGAATCTCGGAGCTTCAGGATGCAACTAAGAAACTGGAATATGTCAAGGCCTATACGGATTCCCTGGCAGTAACCGATGCATGTGCAAAAACGCAGTATTTTCAACCGGTATCTGCAACCTACAATGTTGTTTCGGCAGATCTGCAGACAATTCGTGAAAATACAGTGGCAGAGATTGTTACCGGTAATGTGAGCGTGGAGGAAGGTCTTCAGAATTACAAGGAGCAGGTAGCAGCCTTGAATATGGATCAGATTCTTGCAGAGATGAACCAGTAAATTAAAAAATATGCAGACAGCAGGAAGGCTTCTCATAAGTCTGCCTGCTGTTCCTGCAATAAAAAAGAAAGGAATAGAAAAAGAAAGGGAACAAGCGATGGAATTTGACAACATGGTGTTTCACAACGTGGAAGAACTGGAAAAAACGGAGAAAGGATATTTACCCAGACGGATCCGCAGAGAGATCCGAGAGAGGATCAGTGAAGGAATTCGGGAGAACATTTATGCCACCGGAGTAGAACTTCGTTTTACGATGCCGGAGGGCTCGGCAGATATTATTCTGCGGGCGGATATGGTACCGGAAAGTGCTACAGCACATATTTTCTTCGGCTCATTTCAGGGCGGATGGGATCAGTCTTCCAAAAATATCTACGATACGGAGACCAGAATCCATATCGAATATCCGGAAGAACGGAAAATGAATACTCTGCGGGAACTCACAAAAGAGCAGCATCTGCCGTTTGCACCGGAGGTTGTCAGAGTCGTACTCCCCTATGTTCCCTGCTATTATGTAGGTGTTGAAGGAATGGTGGAACCGCCGAAACCGGAACAGCTTCCTAAGGTGACATATCTTGCCTATGGCTCATCCATTACCCACGGAAGTCTCGGACTGATCCAACCGGATTCCTATGTGTTTCGAATCTCACAACTGCTTGGATGTGACTATCTGAACCTAGGTTTTGCCGGCAGGGCTTTGATGGAACCTGAAATGGCTGAATATATAGTATCCCGTAAGGATTGGAACTTCGCATCCGTAGAAATGGGCGTCAATGCAGTAGAGAGAAAAAAGGGAGTCACCATTGAAGAGTTTGAAAAGAGGATCGACAGATTTACGCAGATCCTGGCAGCAGATTCCAGACCGGTATTTGCTACATCCATCTTCGGCTTCAATGATATTGATCAGGAACGTGCGGAAGATATGCGACGTATCGTACGGAAGTATTCATCAGCGCGTCTGATTTATACAGACGGATTACAGATCTTAAACAATCCATGCTACATTTCATCAGATCTGGTGCATCCCAGCGTACAGGGACAGCAGCAGATAGCGGAGCGTTGGAGCAGAGTCATGAAGGAGTATAGAGGAAAATGAGTGTATCGGATACTATCATAAAAGCGTCAGATTATTCGGAAGCCGGACAAAATGCGATTCAGAGGGCTGTGGATGCCTGTACTGCGCAGGGCGGTGGAACCGTTCGGATCGAAGCAGGGGAATGGACCAGCGGTCCGGTCCATCTGGCAAGCCATGTGCACCTGCACCTGGAAAAAGGTGCGAAAATTACGTTCAGCGATCGCCCGGAGGATTATCTGCCGGTCGTGTTTACCCGCTGGGAGGGAACAGAATGTTATAACTATTCGCCGTTAATCTATGCAAAGGATGCGGAAGATATCCACATCACCGGTGAAGGAATCCTCGATGGGAACGGAGAGAACTGGTGGCATTGGAAACAGCTGCAACAGCAGGCGGCAGATGACCTGTATCACGCGGCAAGCGAAGGCGTGCCGGTGGAACAGAGAGTGTATGGAACGTTAGAAGCGGCACTGCGCCCTTCTTTTATCCAGCTGATTGACTGCAAAGAAGTGCTGCTGTCGGATTTTACGATTACAGATGGACCACAGTGGACGATTCATCCGGTCTATTGTGAAAATGTAGTAGTACGGAATGTTACTGTGGACACAAAGGGACCGAATACGGATGGACTGAACCCGGATTCCTGCAAAGATGTATTGATCGAGGACTGCCATTTCTGTACAGGAGATGATTGTGTGGCAATCAATTCCGGCATTAACGAGGATGGCTGGAGAGTAGGGAAGCCCTGTCAGAATATTACGATCCGCAATTGTGTCATGACCGGCGGTCACGGAGGCGTAGTCATCGGAAGCGCCATGTCCGGTGGAGTGGAGAATATTCTCATGTCGAATTGCTACATCAGCAATACCATGCAGGGCATTCGATTAAAATCCATGCGCGGCAGAGGCGGATACGTAAAAAATGTCAGAATCCGGGATATCAGGCTGGAAAATATTACGGACCAGGCAATTCAGGTCAATATGTTCTATGAATCCAGCACGGTGATTCCCAAGACACAGACACCGCCGGTATTTTCAGAGATTTCTATGGAGAATGTGGAGGGAACCAGCCTGGGACTGGGCATTCAGATCAAAGGACTGCCGGAGCAGAAGCTGCAGGAGCTGCATCTGAAAAATATCCACTTACAGGCGCAGGATGCCATGCTGTGTTCGGATGTATCGGGACTGACCCTGGATCAGGTAGAGATTACAGAGAGGAGCACCAAGTAATGATTCGTTTATTTGATACGCATTACATCAGAGAAGTACAGGAACTGAACGGCATGTGGAGTGTCACCATGGAGAACACTGATGGTCAGTCGCTGCCCGGGGAGTATACCATGCCGGTGCCGGGATGTTTTGAACAGCACCCGCAATTCCTGGATTTTCGCGGACATGCGGTCTACCATCGCAAGGTTATGATCAAAAATGACGTAAATGTCAGACTGGAATTTAAGGGTGTCAGCCACACGGGAGACGTCTACTGGGATGGAGAAAAAGTGGCGCATCATTACAATGCGTTTACCCCGTTTTCGGTCGTGATTGCGAAGGTAAAGGCAGGAATGCATGAGATCCGTGTCTGGGTGGACAATACATTCGGAGAGCACTCGGCGCTGCATGTTCCCAACGATTATTATACCTATGGCGGAATTACCCGACCGGTTGCCCTGGAGATTATACCGGATGTCTACCTGAAGCAGGTACATTTTACACCGAAATGTGTGGATGGACATTGGCAGGCGGAGGTGGAGATTCTCGTGGAAAACTGTTCTGACAAAAGTGTTACATGTGAGCTGGAGCAGTATATCAGCACGGAAAATGATGTCACAGCAGAAACCTGTGGACAGGCAGCAATCAATATACAAAAGTCGGGAAAATTACAGATCGAAGCGGGCAGTGTACATAGATATACTTATACGACAGAACCGTTACCTGTGATTACGCCCTGGTCTCATGAGAATCCGCAGCTGTATTATCTGACAACGCTTCTGAAGGTTGACGGAGAGGTGGTCGATGACCTGATCGATCGTGTGGGCTTCCGTACAGTTACTGTAGAGGGAAAGCATATCCTCTTCAATGGACAACCGTTATATGTAAAAGGCTTTAACCGCCATGAGGACTATGCTACGGTCGGCTGCGCGATTCCGCTGCAGCTCATGGTACAGGACATGGATCTGATGGAGGAGACGGGAGCCAATGCAGTCCGTACCTGCCATTATCCCAATGATGAACGCTTCCTGGACCTGTGCGATGAGAGAGGAATGCTCGTGTGGGAGGAGAATCATGCGAGAGGCTTCGGACTGGAACGGATGCAGAATCCTCATTTTGAACAACAATGTGAAGACTGCATTCGGGAAATGATAGACAATCACTATAACCATCCCTCCATATTTATCTGGGGAATCCTGAATGAATGTGCCAGTGAGACCAAAGAAGGTAGAGAGATGTACCGCAGACAGTACGAACAGATCCAAAGCCTGGATCAGAGCCGCCCTGAGACCAGTGCCACCTGCAGACATTTCACGGACATCTGCCTGGATCTGCCGGATGTGGTGTCCTTCAACATGTATTCCGGCTGGTATCAGGATGTAGATCCCGGGGAACGCAATGAGGAGGAGTTGGAGTGGATCCGTAAGGCTGGAGGAGCGGACAAACCGGTGATCGTCAGTGAAGTGGGTGCCGCCGCATTGTACGGTTACCGTGATAGATCCCGCTGCAAATGGAGCGAAGAGAGGCAGTGTGACATTCTCAGAGAGAACTTGGAGACTTATATGACACATCCCGATATCAGCGGATTATTTGTATGGCAATTTGCTGATTGCCGCGTGACGGAGGAAGAGTGGTTCCCCACCAGAGCCCGCTGCCATAATAATAAAGGCGTCGTGGACGAATACCGCAGACCCAAAGAAGGATATGACACAGTAACCGAGATGTTCCATAAGTATTGGACGTCAGAAAAATAATCAAAAAATATACGAATATTTCCAAGCCTCTGAGGTCGTGACGATCCCAGGGGCTTTTTATGCGAAAATATTTGGTAAAAACAAACAAAAACAGCCCTCTGATTTTAAGAACAATATACAAACTTCCAAGGATTTATCGAAAACCTCTTGCAAGCTGTTCGTGAATGTGCTATCTTCTAATCACAGCAACGGAAACGTTACCGGTAACATTACCGATATCGTTTCCAATAAACCGACGGGGGGTATAGCAAGAATCACGAAGGTTTCCCCGTTCCAAACAAAAAGGAGAGGTAAAATATGAAGAAGAAACTGGCAAGCGTATTACTTTGTGCAGTAATGGCAGCTTCCATGCTGACCGGCTGCGGTAGCTCCGACAATGCAGCAGCAACCACCCCTGCTACCGACAATAAGACGGATGCAGCAACCACCGAAGCAGGAGAGAAGACCGCAGAGGCAGCCGGCTCTGTATACTACCTGAACTTCAAGCCTGAAGTTGATGAAGTATGGCAGACCCTGGCTAAGGAATATACCGAGGCAACCGGTGTTCCCGTTAAGGTCGTAACCGCAGCAAGCGGAACCTACGAGCAGACACTGATGTCTGAGATCGCTAACACCGAGGCACCCACTCTGTTCCAAATCAACGGACCTATCGGTTACAAGAACTGGAAAGACTACTGTGCAGACCTGAAGGATACCGACCTGTACAGCTGGCTGATGGATAAGAGCCTGGCAATCACCGGCGAAGACGGTGGTGTATACGGAATCCCTTACGTAGTAGAGGGTTACGGCATCATTTACAACGACGCTATCATGCAGAAGTACTTCGCACTGGATGGTGCTAAGGCAAGCAGCATGGATGAGATCAACAACTTCGCTAAGTTAAAAGAGGTTGTAGAAGATATGCAGGCTAAGAAGGATGAACTGGGTATCGAAGGCGTATTCGCTTCCACTTCCCTGTTACCCGGTGAAGACTGGAGATGGCAGACCCATTTGGCTAACATCCCTGTATACTATGAGTACAAGGACAAGGGTATCACTGATACCGACAACCTGGAGTTCACCTACTCCGATAACTACAAGAACATTTTCGATCTGTATATCAACAACTCCTGCACAGCACCCGGACTGCTGGGAAGCAAGTCTGTAGACGATTCCATGGCTGAGTTCGCGCTGGGTCAGGCAGCAATGGTACAGAACGGTAACTGGGCATGGGGTCAGATCTCCGGCGTAGACGGCAACACCGTTAAGGCTGAAGACGTGAAGTTCCTTCCTATCTACACCGGCGTAGACGGTGAGGAGAGCCAGGGACTGTGCACCGGTACTGAGAACTTCTTCTGCATCAACAAAGAAGCTTCTGCTGAGGATCAGGCAGCATCCATCGCATTCGTTGAGTGGCTGTTCTCCTCTGAGACCGGTAAGGCAGCTGTAACCAATGACCTTGGATTCATCGCTCCCTTCGATACCTTTACCGATGCTGAAAAGCCCACTGATCCTCTGGCACAGGAAGTCCTTCGTTACATGGCAGATTCCTCCAAGACATCTGTATCCTGGAACTTCACTTCCTTCCCCAGCCAGCAGTTCAAGGATGACTTCGGTGCAGCTCTTCTGGAGTACGCTTCCGGATCCATCGACTGGGATACTGTAAAGACAACCGTAGTTGACAGATGGGCAGCTGAGAAGGCAGCCGTCGCAGCTAACTAAGTACTACTTTTAAAGCAAGACGATAACTTAATCCATCTTATAGAAATCTCAGACACAGGGGGCGGTGGTGGTACCACAGCCCCCGTGTTTGTAAAAAAGGAGAAGGCTAATGCAAAAGACATTAAAACGATATTTTCCCATTTTTGTACTGCCTACGTTGATCGCATTTTCCTTTGCATTTATCATACCGTTTGTTATGGGCGTATATCTGTCCTTTTGCAAATTTAAGACGATCACAAACGCAGAGTTTGTAGGCTTAAGAAACTACATACAGATTTTCGCTGACAAAGATTTTGTCAACGCATTCGGATTTACCTTAAAGTTCTCCGTCGTGTCCATCATCACAATTAATGTATTCGCATTCATTCTGGCGCTGGCACTGACGAGAAAAATCAAAGGAACCAACCTGTTCCGTACCGTATTTTTCATGCCGAACTTAATCGGCGGTATCATCTTAGGCTATATCTGGCAGCAGATGATCAATGCGGTACTGTTAAAATATGAGACGACGCTGGTAGCGAACCCCACATACGGATTCTGGGGACTGGTCATTCTGATGAACTGGCAGATGATCGGTTACATGATGATCATCTACGTAGCGGGACTTCAGAACGTACCTACCGATCTGATCGAAGCAGCACAGATCGACGGCGCTACTTCCCTTCAGACCTTATTCAAAGTGAAAATTCCGATGGTTATGCCATCTATTACCATATGTTTGTTCCTTACCGTATCCAACAGCTTCAAGCTGTTTGACCAGAACCTGGCACTGACCGCCGGTGCACCCAGCAAAAAGACCGCAATGCTGGCACTGGACATCTACAATACCTTCTATGGCAGAAGCGGATTTGAAGGTGTCGGTCAGGCGAAGGCAGTACTGTTCTTCATCGTTGTGGCAGTCATTGCCCTGGGACAGCTGGTACTTACCAGACGTAAGGAGGTAGAACAATAATGACAAAGAAAAAAACGTCCAATGTGATCATATTCTGTATCCTGTGTGTGCTGGTAGTGGCATTCCTGACACCGATTTTCTTCGTTTTGATGAACTCTTTTAAGGGAAAACTCTACATCAGTAACGATCCTTTCTCATTACCGAATGCGCAGACTTTTGCAGGACTGACCAACTATGTGAACGGTATTCAGAAGACCGGATTCTTCACCGCTTTCGGATGGTCTGCATTTATTACTGTATTTTCCGTAGCAGCGATCCTTCTGTTTACTTCCATGACCGCTTACTACCTGACCAGAGTAAAATCCGGTGTGACCAACGTACTATATTATATGTTCGTATTTTCCATGATCGTGCCTTTCCAGATGGTAATGTTCACCATGTCCAAGCTGGCTAACATGACACATTTGAATAACCCTCCCGGAATGGTGCTGTTATACTTAGGATTCGGTTCCGGTCTGTCCGTGTTCATGTTCTGCGGATTCATCAAATCCATTCCGTTGGACATCGAAGAAGCGGCAATGATCGACGGCTGTAATCCGCTGCAGACATTTTTCGGCGTCGTCATGCCGATCCTGAAACCGACTGCAATCACCGTAGCTATCCTGAACGCCATGTGGATCTGGAACGACTATCTGCTGCCTTACCTGGTAATCGGTCTGAGTACCTCTTACAAGACCATCCCGGTTGTGGTACAATACCTGGTAGGTTCCTACGGTGCAAAAGATATGGGTGCCATGATGGCACTGTTGGTACTGTCCGTCATCCCTATCATCGTCTTCTATCTGACCTGTCAGAAGTACATCATCGAGGGCGTGGTAGCCGGTGCGGTCAAGGGCTAAGTGTGAAAAATAAGCCATTCGGCTCATTTTTCGCACGCAAATTTGTGCCTGCGCAAGGTACTAAAGTACCTGAAAGTTTGCGGGTTACGGAAAGATGTGGTTATTTAATATGAGAAAAAGCGGAATATTGCTGCCGGTGAGCAGCCTGCCTTCCAGATACGGAATCGGCTGCTTCTCCAAAGAAGCATACAAATTCATTGACAGATTAAAAGAAGCCGGTCAGGCTTACTGGCAGATCCTGCCTTTGGGACCTACCAGCTACGGAGATTCTCCGTACCAGTCTTTCTCCACCTTTGCGGGGAATCCGTATTTTATCGATCCGGAGGATCTGGTGGCGAGAGGCTATGTCACTGCCGAACAGTGCAATGCTTATGACTTCGGTACCGACATTCATTCAGTGGACTATGGCAAGATCTACAAGAGCCGTTTCCGATTATTAAAAGAAGCTTTTGAGAACAGCCACATTGAAGAGGATGCGGGATTCCGGGTCTTCGTAGAGAAAAATGCATATTGGCTGGATGATTATGCATTGTATATGGCAATCAAGGATGGTTTCCGCGGCATCTGCTGGGCGGCATGGGAAGAAGATATCAAGCTGAGAACGCCGGAAGCCATGGACAGATATCGCAGAAAATATGCAAAAGAGATTACATTTTACCAGTTCCAGCAGTACCTTTTCCAGGTACAGTGGGAGAAATTAAAGACGTATGCCAACGATAACGGCATCAAGATCATCGGGGATATTCCCATTTATGTGGCATTTGACAGTTCAGATGCCTGGGCGAACCCGGAGCTCTTCCAGTTCGATGAGGACTGTGAGCCCGTAGCGGTAGCCGGATGCCCGCCCGATGCATTTTCCACCACCGGACAGTTGTGGGGCAATCCTCTGTACAACTGGGAACACCACAGAGAGACCGGCTATGCGTGGTGGATGCAGCGCCTGGCGGCATGCTTTGAGCGCTATGATGTGGTGCGTATCGATCATTTCCGCGGATTTGACGCTTATTATGCGATCCCTTACGGCGAACCTACGGCGGAACACGGTCACTGGGAGCAGGGACCGGGATACGATATTTTCCGTACCATGAAGGAAAAACTGGGAGAAAAAGAAGTTATTGCAGAAGACCTTGGCTTTTTGACGCCATCTGTGATAGAATTAGTGAAGAAATCCGGTTATCCAGGCATGAAGATTTTGCAGTTTGCATTTGATTCCCGCGAGGAAAGTGATTATCTGCCGCATAATTATTCACATAATTGCGTGGTATATACGGGAACCCATGATAATGATACCGTGATGGGATGGTACGATACCCTGAAGGGAGCGGATAAAAAGCTCTGCGACGACTACCTGCGTCTGAAAAATATGGACGGAGAGCCGATCCCCAGAGAGCAGATTCCCTGGGAGTTCGTACGTGCTGCAATGTCCAGCGTAGCGGATATGGCGATCATTCCCATGCAGGATTATCTCGGACTGGGATCGGAAGCCCGCATCAACATTCCTTCCACACTGGGCATCAACTGGAAGTGGAGAATGGGGAACGGAGATTTTACAAAGGAGCTTGCAGGGCGGATCCGCAGCATGACGAAGCTGTATGGCAGATAAGCCTGTAGGCTTGGAAAGGTTTGCGCTCCATGGAGGAAATCACGATCAGAGACATCGCAAGAATTTGCGGTGTCGGTGTCAGCACGGTATCCCGTGCCATAAATAATCACCCGGACATCAATCCCGAGACCAAGGAAATGATCATGCGGGTGATCAAAGAGAATAACTACGTACCCAACAACAGCGCCCGGAATTTGAAACGTCAGGATGCCAAGGCAATCGCGGTACTGGTCAAAGGTATCAACAACTCTTTCTTCAGCCAGATGATTAAGGTGTTGGAGGAAGAGATCAAGGAAAAGTCCTACGCCATGGTATTGCAGCATGTCGACTATGACGAGGACGAAGTGGAAGTGGCCCTGAAACTGGTCAAGGAAAAGAGGCTTCGCGGCATCATTTTCCTCGGCGGTTATCTGGTACACAGCGAGGAAAAGCTGGCGCAGCTCCACGTGCCGTTTATCTTAAGTACCACGGGAATGCTGCCTAAGGGCTTCAGCCGTAACACTTATTCTTCCGTAGCAGTGGACGACACCAAGGAAAGCTACAAGATGGTGGATTATCTGTGCAAGAACGGACATAAGGACATTGCGATCCTCTGTGCCCGCAAGACCGATGCTTCCATCGGTAAGCTGCGTCTGGAAGGCTATAAAAAAGCCCTGAAAGACAACGGTATCGAAGTGAGAGAGGAACGGATCCTGCCTATGAGAAGCGACCTGGAGGATTACTCCCTGGAGAACGCTTACATGGTGACGAAGGAATTCTTAGAGAAGCAGATCCCCTGCACGGCGATCTTCGCCATCTCCGATATTCTGGCGATCGGCGCCGGGAAAGCGCTATCCGATGCAGGATACAAGGTACCTGAGGACATTTCATTGGCAGGTTTCGATGGTGTGGAGATCGGCAAATACGTCATCCCGTCCCTGACGACTTTAAAACAGCCGGTGGACAGCATGGCGAGAGAGACCGCGAGGATCCTGTTTGACATTATCGGGAAAAAGGCGAAGCACCAGCACTGTGTATTTGACGGAGAACTGGTAGTGCGGGATTCTACCATGCCGAGGGCATAAAGGACACTCATACAGTCCTTACATGGACCAAGGGGAGTACTGTATGGAAATACATGGTTTTAACAAGACAACTTTATTAGATTATCCGGAACATATTGCAGCCACTGTTTTTACAGGGGGCTGCAATTTTCGCTGCCCGTTTTGCCACAACGGGGCGCTGGTGTTGGATTCTGTGGGGCAGCCGGTGATCCCGGAGGAGGAAGTACTGTCCTACCTGAAAAAAAGGCAGGGGATCCTTCAGGGCGTCTGCATTACCGGCGGAGAACCTACTCTGCAAAAGGATCTGAAAGAATTTTTGCAAAAGATCAAGGAACTGGGATATCCGATCAAACTGGATACCAACGGCTATATGCCGGGCGTACTGTGGAACCTGCTGCAGGGGCACCTGATCGATTACGTAGCAATGGATATTAAGGCGTCCAGAGAAAACTATGCCCGGGCGGTGGGACTGAAAAACATGGACCTCTCCCGAATCGAAGAAAGCATCGGGATCTTAAATGGCAGTGGGATTCCGTATGAATTCCGCACCACCGTGGTGAAGGGGATTCATACCGTGGGAGAATTTGAAGAGATCGGCAGATGGATCGAGGGTTGTCCCACATACTATCTGCAGAGTTATCAGGAAAATGATAACTGTCTGTATCGGATGACACAGGCAGGAGATGAGTCCGCGGAGAGCCCGTTCGGCGCGTTCTCCGGAGAGGAACTGGAACAGATGGCGGAACTCGCACGGAAGTATGTGGGGAAGGTTACGCTGCGGGGCGTGGAGTGATACCACGCCTTGACGATTACATGAGCTGCTGTATTTTTACGAACTCGTCAAACCGGGGCAGTGCCAGTGTGACTTTTCCGTATTCTTTGGAAACAATAACACCTTTTCTTTTCAGACGTTCCCGATAGACAGAGAACAGCTCTGATTTCATATCCAATTTTTCCCGGAGCGCTTTTACCTGTGTCTCTCCGCTGAAGGACATTTCTGTTACAATTTTCTTATCTAACTCGGATAATTCTGACCAAATTTTGCTGTAGACATATTCATCCAAATACTGATCATATTCCGGCAAAATTTCATTCAAGGTCTTTTTATCACGATATTCCCAATAGAGATAACCTAATACCTGGAAGGCAAAAGGATAGCCTTTTGTCAAAGAAGCAAGTTCTCCAGCGGTGTCCATATCCAGAGAAAAGATATTCATATATTGCCTGCGGACTGCTGTATAATTCAACGGTTCAAGAATCAGCTTGGGAGCGCGATACAAGAAAGTCAGCGCTTTATCATTCTGTAGATTATAGATATTCTCATACAATCCTGTCATCAGTAAAAAGATTGGATAGTCGTTTCGCAAAAAAATCTGGAAAGAACTGGCAAAGATTCGGATGTATTCCGAATTTGTCACTTCATCAATACTGATTAGAAGACGTTTCCCAATCTTCTGAATATATTTCAACATTAATTCCAAAGCATTTTCGATATCTGTTACTGGCGCAGCATTTTCGACAGAAATACCCAGCCCGAAAGCAGAAAAATCCAGCTTCGCATTGATAAATAGTGCATGCAATTCTGGAATACTGTAAATCTTTGCAGCAAGGCTCTGCAACAGATCTCGCGTGGGATTTAATTCGACCACAATCCAATCCTTTTCCTGTCGGAGTTCGGAAGCAATAGTAGTCATCATAACGGTTTTGCCGGAACCACGGACTCCTGTAATCATATAGATCTGATTAGAGGGATTGTCTGCACAGAAACTTTCCAAAATTTGATTGGTCTCCGTGAGACGGGAAATATATTGTAATGGTTTTTTCCCAAAAGATAGCGTGAACGGGTTAGCACTCATGATGAAGCCCTCCTTTTCTTATATAAGTTTATATAACTTTTAGCCATGTATATAACTTTATATAAGCTTATATAACTTTGAAATCATTATATAACTTTATATAACTTTTGACAAGTCTAAGATATGGAATTTGATTTCTTTCACATTGAAAGCACTTACTTTATCAAAATGAAAACAAAATACCAAAACTGTGTATTTTGGAGAAAATCAGAAACCTGCAAAAAATAATAACTAAAATCTGCACAATAAATCTATGAATTACTTCCAAAAATAATCAAACTGCACAAAATAGATTTGATATTGTGATCAAATGGTGCTAGTATATAGTACATAGCGCTGTAAGCGTTTACATTATATGATGTCAGGGTCAAAAGCCCCCGACTTTGATGTCTATAACAGGAGTAAACGGAGGTATGGAAATGTTTGGGAGTAAAGGTAGGAAGGAAAGAAAACGACTGATGGCACTGCTGCTGGCAGGACTTATGGTATTGCCAGGCACAGGAATCAGCCCTCTGTCCGTGCAGGCAGAGGAGACAGAAACTGTGGTAGAACAGGTAAATGAGACAGTTTCTGACGGAAATGCGGAAATAATCGAAAATTCGTGGGGGGGGGTAAATGATATTGCACAAACCCCTGCGGAGGAGATTGCTGATGAGGCTGTAGTGCAGGAAACGGAAGAGGCAGGCGAAGTTGCTGCGCAGAGCACTGAGGCTACGTTACCTGTGATACAGAGCACAGATGGACAGTATGTATTTGATGCAGCAACGGATAGTGTGGTTTCAAAACTGGAAAAAAAGGGTAAAATTGTAGCAGGAAAATATGGAACAGAGGGATACTTTACTTTTAGTGGTGAGGTGAAGAGGGCAAATAGTTCAACTTTAGCAGCAGAAGTGGGAAGCGCAGAAACGGGAAGTTTAACATTTACTGTAAGTGGTACAGCAGATGCAACATTTAAAGTGTCAAGTACAGGTAGTGCTAATTCCTCGGATTTTGTCCTAAAGGATGGAGAAGGCAATGGAGTGGTAGCAAAAGGAGCAACAGAAGCTATTGTAATAGTGACGGGAACAAATGCTACTGAGATCAAGTATGAGGGATTGACAGAAGGAACGTATACGGTATGTAGTCCTGCAAACGGAGCAAATAGTAGTCGTGGTTTCCGATTGCTTTCTGCAACAGTATCAGAGACAACGGGAGGCAGCAGACCTGCCCGCGCGGATTGGGATACAGTAGAAGCACCGACGGTGATTAGTGCAGCACAGTCTTCAGACAATAATAATATTGAAGTAAAAATATCTGGTAACATAGGCTATGACGGAGCGGATGTACTGACTGTGACTATGACAAATAAAGATGGAGAGGTAGTAGACACACAAAATGCAGCGACGAATGGAACGGAGCATTCGGTGAAGTTCAGTCCCGCAGCATCCGGTACGTACACTTTTGCAGTAAAGGCAATCCGTGCAGATGAGGAGGACAAACAGGGAGCAGAGACGAAGTCCTGCGAATTTGTATTGCCTCTGACACAACCCGTAATCAAAAGTGTAACCTGTCTGGGCGGTGGAAAAGCAAAGGTGGCATGGAATGCAGTAAAGGAAGCGGAGAGATATCTGGTAACCGTGGCTGGCACATATACAACCGACGGAAAGAGTATTGAGAAACAAGTAACAGCACCGGCAACAGAAGTAGAAATAGAAGGACTGAAAGTGGACCAAGAGGCAACTATTTATGTAACTGCAGTTCGTGGAGTGGATTCGAAAAAATCTGACGAATTTAAAAAGCAGATTGTAGACGAGTTACAGTACGAGTGGGCGTTTACTTATTATGGCCCCAGC